>NZ_JAXSQY010000007.1:0-262474 GCF_034659795.1 Sphingomonas fuzhouensis | reverse complement strand
TGATCTGGCCCCCGTTTGGCCGGACGGATTCAAGCGGTTGCAGAAACCATTGCGCGATGCTCGCGCGGGGAACGCATTTTGAGCCCTGAATGAGGGTGGTTGTCGTTGTAGTCTTCGATCCATCCGGCAAGCGATGTCAACGCGGTGAGTGCATCGGGTAGCGACGAGACGCGGACGTAATCGCGTTTGAGGGTATGCACGAAGGCTTCGGAGATGCCGTTGGATTGCGGGCTGCGGACAGGGGTGAAGCAGGGTTTGAGCCCGAGTTGCCGGGCAAAGGTCCGCGTTTCGCGGGCGGTATAGGCCGAGCCGTTATCGGACAGCATCTCAACCGGCGCGACCGTGCGCATACCGCCGAAGCGGGCCTCCACGGCTTCCAGCATGATGTCGCGCACGTCCGAACCGCTGATGCCGGCATTGGTGACGGCGTGCCAGGCGATGATCTCGCGGTCGTGGGCGTCGATGATAAAGGCGCCGCGCACGACCTCGCCGTTCCAGCAGGTGAACTCGAACCCGTCCGAGCACCAGCGCAGGTTCGAGCGGATCGCCACCACGACGCCGTCATGACCGTAATCGGTTCGCTCGGTATAGCGCCGCGCCAGCAGCAGGCGGTTGGCTGCCATGATGCGGTAGACGCGTTTGTGGTTGACCGGCACCAGTCCTTCGGCGCGCTGCTGTCGATTGAGGACCGCCGCGATGCGGCGGTAGCCGTATGTTGGCCGCTGCGCGGCGATCTGGCGAATGCGGGGCAACAGGTCCGCGTCGTCGGCCTTCGTGTATGGCCCGCGCGTCTTGGTGCTGCCGGTCAGGCGGTCGTACACCGTCGAGCGTCCGACGCCGAGCGTGCTGGCGACCAGGCTCACCGGATAGTCTCCGGCAGCGGCGAGTGCATGAGCAAGCTCGCTTTTTTTGGGCGCGAGCGCTCCAGCGCCTCCTTCAGTATCTCGACCTCCAGCGTCTTGCGGCCGAGCTGGCGCTCCAGTTCGCGGATGCGGGCTTCCATCTCACGGACCTGACGGTTGCTGGTTACGTCATCGTCGCCGACGATCGCGACGCTTCCGCCTTCCAGCATCAGCCGCCGCCAGCGGTACAGCAGGTTCGGGGCCACGCCATTGCGGCGCGCCACCACCGATATGCTCTCGCGACCATCGAGCGTTTCCTCAACGATCCTCAGCTTCTCGGTGGAACCCCAGTGACGACGCCGACCGCCGTCGGTGATGATCTCGGACACGGACATAAGCCTATGCTCAGGGGATAGCCCCAAGCCTCCTTCTTAGGCTTGAATCCGTCCGGTCAAAACGGGGGCCAGCTCACAGCAAAGATCACGGCGTCGGCACCCATTTTCCTGCCACGCTCCCACAGTTCTTTATAAACCTTTTGTTCCGAGACGCGCTTTCCGAAAACGCCGTTCTTTTGGACGGTGGTGCGAATAGGCCCAAGGACCATATACGGCCGATCGACAATATCACCGGCCGTCACCGGAAATGGCCTCGCCAGCACAACGGCTGCGGGTTCGGTTGTGCGCGGTGTCACGTCTTGCGCCGCCGCTGGAGCAGCGGCGATCAGTAGTACGCTTGGGATAAGCCCTTTTAGCATTTCATGCTCCCAACCATTGTTAGGGGCAGCCCGGTCAAAGCCGGGCGTTCGTAACCCAAGCTCTCGCCAAGGCGCATGCGCCTTTACCGGCAAGCCGGTTGGACATGCGCGCATGCCGCCCGGCCGCGAAATCGCGACCGGCCGAGAGCTTTGGGGTTACGACGCCCCGCGCGCGGAATTGGCCGCAGCGCTCCACAGCCGTTGCACATTGAGCCCCGCACATCAACGAAGAACACCACGATGTACAAAGAAATTAACATTCCTCTGCACAACCGCGCACAACCACTAAGAACTTGCTATATCAGTGAAGAACACTGTGGCGTACTGCTCCGTTTAGCACAATGCTTATGGAGTTTGACATGAATACCACACCCTTTCTCACTGAGGCCGCCGCCGCCGAATATCTTGGCCTTTCGCCAACCACTCTTTCACGGTGGCGTTCCTGTGGCGACCGAGGTCCGGCATTCCGCAAGTTTGGTGGCGCAGTTCGTTATGCGCGCATTGATCTTGATGCTTATGCTGATGGCGCGGAGGTCCGGCGATGACCCCCGATCCACGCGGCCCGGTCGAAATCATCCAGCGAGGCACTGATTATTTCAGGCGCTATCGCCAAGGATGTGACAGCGACAGCTTTTACCTGAAGCCTGGGGAAACCGACTGGCACGGCCCCTATCCCTCAGACCCTCACCGGGCGTGGGAGCAGCGAAGCGAACTGAAATGGGCAATCCAGCGCGCCGTCAAAGCAGGCAAGTCAGGTATTTCATTGCAGGTACAGCGTGTCGGGCCATTCATACGCACACGCTGCCTGCCTCAAGGGCCAGCCAAGAAGTTGTCTGACTGGTATCAGCTTCCAACCGGCGTGCCGATGCTCTTAAACCCCCTTGCAACCGCCGAGGACGCCGAACGTGCAAGAGTCCGGGCAGGCTATGTGCGGCACAAGGGGCGGGGTAGCTTTCGTACATGGACCGATGAAGCCGGTGCCCTGTGGGTGGAGCGGCTTTAAGCCGCCCCGCCTACCTTACCGGTGTTCTCTGTACGTTCTTTTCAGGGGGCACTAACTTCATTTCAAGGACAGGTATTTTCCGATTTATCTTCTCTTATTTCTTATATCTGGCCTTCAACTAATAATAATAAGAGAAATAAAATCGGAAAATGAGTCCTTTAGGAACAGAGTTTGATCAAAATAGGAGAAAGAAAATCGGAAACTGATCAGCAAAAGGAGGGGCCGATTGGCGGTGCCCAGCTCGAGGATAACATCATGCGCAAGCGACGCGGCTACTTCGATGACCTGTTCAATTTGTCGGTTGGCGGCGAGCTGGCAATCGCCCCAGAGACCGGCGAGAGTACAGAGCGGGCCTTACGACGCCTTAAAGGATGGGCATCTAAACAAAAGGCGCACGATCGAGCTTATCGAATGAAAATCGACAGCGGAATCATACGGGTGCAGCGAACGCCTATGGGCCGCAACACCGTTCTGTCCGACTGGCTTTTGATGAAAGGGGGTGACCGGCTACTACTTAAGACGAAGCCCACCAAGGTGGATATCAAGCGAGCCTTGGGCACAGTCGATCATCTCGGAAGCCAGACGTACAAGCACCGCCTGCCGGGCCATACAGCGAAAGGGGCGTGGTACACTGGCGTTGACCGACAGGGCAGGCTTATCGCCATGTGCATACAGGACAAGGATGGGAACTATGCACCGCCCGATATCGAGGTCAATGGCCCCTTCGTAGTGGGATGGAATGGCGAATGGCCCTGAGACAGGCTAGGAAGATCGCATAGCGACTTCGGGCTGCCACTGGCCCCATGTGCCCGGCCGCCGCCGATCGCCGCTCCTGAAGAATCTGAGCGGCTTCTAGCATTTAGTCGGCCTCGTCCGCCAGTTCGGCTATTGGAGCGGCACCGAGCTGGGACAGTTTGCCCCCTCATACTCCCAGTAATCCATCCCGCTCACAGCCGACCAATCACACCCGAGATCATGCACCACCGCCAGCGCAGCCGCCGACGGGCTTAACGGAACACGACCTTGCGTGGCTGCGAAACGGTGCAGGTTATGTCCGGTTCGTTGGCGAACGTCAGCGTGGCGCCGATCGGGACGTTCAGACTTGTAAAGGTGCGCACCTCGCGCCGCCGCCGCAACTGCTCAATCTCGCGACGCTCCGCCGAGCCGATCGACTGCTCCACGTCCGTCACATCGACCTTGCTGTCGGCGACCAGCTCGATGATGGCCTTGTCGAGGTCAGGATCGATAGTGAAGAACTCGCGATTGCGGCGCGCCCGCTTTTCGCCGAACACGAAGTGCAGGGTCCGCTCCAGCTTGGCGCAGTCGGGGACATAGGCGGCAAAGTGTACTTCGAACGGCACGGGTATTGACGTCGTGTCGAGCTGGCGCACTCGATCGCCCAAATCGTTCTACCGCGTCAGCCCTATTTTTACATAGTCAGGCATGGCTTCGTTCGTCAGGATATAGACCATTCCAGCGCTCACGCTCCACCCCACCTATGTAGTAGGTGGATTATGTGCGAGGCAGGACATCAATAGCAACGAGCGCTAGTGCAGCGCCGACATATATCGCGCTGAATGCGACTAGGGGATACGCAACGATCTATGGCGACTGACACAGACATCGAAGCGTTCATCGCGCACTGGCGCGAGACTGGTGGGTCAGAGCTAGCAAACACGCAGAGCTTCATTGGCGCGCTATGCAAGCTGGTAGGCGTCGAGCCGCCGCAAGGTAGTCGCGCGGATGATACCCACAATGACTATGTGTTCGAACGCCGCGTGTTTCAGAGCAATGGTGACGGCTCGGTCAGCTTTGGGCGCATAGATGCCTACAAGCGCGGCAAGTTCATCCTCGAAGCAAAGCAGGGTAGCGATGCCGACCGGGCAGCCGCCGAGCGCGGCGAGGACGATCTCGACCTCTTCGGCCAAACCGCGACCGCCCGCATGAAGCGCGGTACCGCACGTCGTGGCACACCGGGTTGGGCAAAGGCGATGGTGCAGGCCAAGGGGCAGGCGGAGCGCTACGCCAAAGCACTTCCAGCGGACCATGGCTGGCCACCGTTCCTGCTCGTTGCGGATATCGGCTACTGTATTGAAGTATATGCCGACTTCTCCGGCACAGGTAAGTCATACGCCCAGTTTCCCGATCGCTCCCGCTACCGCATCATGCTCGACGACCTGCGCGACCAAAACGTGCGCGAGCGGCTCGCGGCGATTTGGGAAGCTCCTGCCAGCCTTGACCCCGCCGCTCGTGCTGCCCGCGTAACCCGCGACATCGCCGACCTGCTCGCCACCGTTGCCCGCCGGCTGGAAAAGCGTGGTCACACCGCCGAGCACACCAGCGGCTTCCTCATGCGCCTGCTCTTTACGATGTTTGCCGAAGACAGCGGGCTGATCCCGGAGAAGAGCTTTACCAACCTGCTCAAGAATCAGCGGGCGGCGCCGCAGCACCTAGAGTACCAGCTCACCGCCTTGTGGGCGGCGATGGACCGGGGCGAGTTTTCCCCTGCGCTTGGCGTCCCGCTAAAGCGGTTCAACGGTTATCTATTCAAGGATCGCACCGCGATCGCCCTCGAGGCCGAGGAGCTGGAGGTGCTAATCCGGGCGGCTGAGCATCGCTGGACAGAGGTCGAGCCCGCCATCTTCGGCACGCTGCTTGAGCGCGCGCTCAACCCCAAAGAGCGCGCCAAGCTCGGTGCTCACTACACGCCCCGAGCATATGTCGAGCGGCTGGTGGGGCCGACGATCACCGAACCGTTGCGCGCCGACTGGGCGGGCGTGCGCGTCGCCGCATCAGAGCTGATCGACCAAGAAAAGGCGGAGGAAGCGCGCCGCACGGTGGAGAAATTTCATACCCGGCTCGCCCAAACCCGCGTGCTCGATCCCGCCTGCGGTACAGGCAACTTCCTCTATGTTGCGATGGCGCGGATGAAGGAGCTGGAAGGCGAGGTGCTCGACCTTCTCGTAGACCTCGGCGATGATCAGTATCTCGCGGAGCTTACCGGGCACACGATCACGCCGGAGAATTTCCTCGGCATCGAAATCAACCCGCGTGCCGCCGCCATCGCGCAGCTAGTGCTCTGGATTGGCTATCTCCAATGGCACTTCCGCGTGAACGGCCCCGACCGCTCGCCGCCCGAGCCGATACTGCGCGACATCCGCACTATCGAGAACCGCGACGCGCTGATCGAGTGGGACGAGCGCGTGCTGGAGCGCGACGCATCTGGTGGGTCCGTCACCCGCTGGGACGGCGAAACGATGAAGCCCCATCCAATCACTGGCAAGGCGGTGCCAGACGAGACGGCGCGGGTAGAGATTTACCGCTACGTCAAGCCGCGCGCGGCCAAGTGGCCGAAAGCCGACTTCATCGTCGGTAACCCGCCGTTTATTGGCAAGAAGCAGATCAAGCTTCAGTTAGGTGACGACTACGTCACCGCGCTTCGCCTTGCTTACCCGGATGTGCCGGATGGGGCCGACCTTGTAATGTACTGGTGGGAAGCCGCCGCAAAGCTCACCGCCGCGGGTGATGTCTACCGCTTTGGATTAGTAACGACCAACAGCGTTACGCAGGTCTTCAGTAGACGTGTCTTGTCTAAGTGGCTTGAGGCGCGCCAGCCGGTTTCCGTTCTCTATGCCCTTCCTGACGCACCTTGGGTGGATGTTAAAGATGGAGCGGCGGTTCGGGTGGCGATGACGGTCGCAACGAGCGGGAGCCATGTTGGGCGCCTAGAGATCATCGCGACGAACTCAGGCTCTGCGGAGACAGCAGAAACGGCGACGGTCCGGTTTGGATATATTGGCGCAGATTTGTCGGTAGGCGTGTCGGTCGTGAGTGCACGGCCGCTCCGAGCTAATGAGTCGCTTTGTGCTGTGGGGTATCAGCTAAACGGCACCGGGTTTGCCCTTTCTCCGGAGGTGGCCCTAGCGCTGGCTAAAGATCAAACGATTGATACCCGCCGCATTTTCCCTTTGCGAAATGGAAGCGACATCAATGGCCGATCCCGAAACCTATATTGCATTGATCTTCACGGATTATCGGAAGCTCAAGTTCGAACGGATTATCCACTTATCTACCAGTGGGTCTTAAATCACGTTAAGCCGGAAAGGGACCAGAATAAGGAGGAAAGCCGCCGCCTCAACTGGTGGCTCTACGGGCGGTCGAATGAAACATTGCGAAACGCTATTAGGAGCATCGACCGTATGGTCATCAGCTCAGTGACATCCAAGCACCGCTTCTTTGTTTTCGCGCCCAGTGAAACTCACATTGATAGCACCGCATTCGCGGTTGCCGTCGACGACGCATTCCACCTTGGGGTAATGTCGAGCACGATTTACCTGTCATGGGTTTTGGCTGCGGGCGGCACGCTTGAGGATCGGCCACGTTTTAACAAAGGTAGCTGCTTCGATCCCTTCCCATTTCCCGCCGAGGTCCCCGAGCCGCTCAAAGCCCGCATCCGCTCCGAAGCCGAAGCACTCGACACTCTCCGCAAACGCGTGCTCGCCGAGCATGCCGACCTGACGCTCACCAAGCTCTACAACGTTCTCGAAGCACTGCGCGAAGGCCGCACGCTGACGCCGCAGGAGCGCGACATCCATGATCGCGGGCTCGTGACGCTGATCCGCCAGCATCACAACGCGATCGATGAGGGCGTAGCGGACGCCTACGGCTGGGGAGACGAGCATCGCGCCGGCACGCTGAACGAGGAGACGATCCTCACTCGCCTCGTCGCGCTCAACAAGGAGCGCGCGGCGGAGGAAGCACACGAGTTGGTGCGCTATCTGCGCCCCGAGTTCCAAGATCCCGGCTATCGCGCGCCCGTCGCCACCACGCTTGACCTAGGGGAGGCGGCAGTGGGTTCGATCAGCAACGTCATTCCTTGGCCCGCGACCTTGCCCGAGCAGGTCGGCGCAGTGCAGTCGATCCTCGCTGCCGCGCCCGCGCCGCTTGCGGCGGCAGACGTGGCCCGCAGCTTTAAGGGGAGGCGCGCTACAACCGTTCGACCTGTCCTTGATGCTCTCGCGAGCCTTGGACTGGCGAGACGCCTCAACGATGGACGTTACGCCGCATGACCGACCAACGCCCTTCTGCCTTCCAAAGACTACGCTTCTTCGCCACTGGCGCGTTAGGTGCGATCATAGGCGGCGCGATCGTGTGGATCGGGCAGGCTGGAAGTTTCAGTCTCCGCCCGGTGGGCATGTCATACGCCGATCTGGCCGCGACCCTCCTGTCAGCGGTGGGCGTTATCGTCGCCATCTTCGGCGGCGTGCTGGCCTTGGCTGCCCTCTGGGGCTTCAATCAGCTCAAGCGCGATGCGATTACCGCCGCAGAGAACGCCGGATCAACCGAGATACGCGAACAGATTGAGAACGGCGCAATCCGAGATTATATCAAGGGGGAAATCGAGCGGCTGACCGCTGAGGAAGTCAACTCCGAGCGGATGGATCAGCGGATCAAACAGCGCGTGGACGCTGTGACGTTTGGCCGACCCGATGACGACAGATTGTTGGAGGAAGACGAATGAGTCCGGAATGGAACAGGCTGGACCCTGACGTCCGTGCCCAGATTGAGGCGTTTCAAGATGCACCGCCGGTGAGGCTGCCCGAGCTAGCCCGTGCCTTGGGCGTGCCTGTCAAGGCGGCGACGTTAGGGCCGGGCATATCCGGTGAAATCCGACCTGACGAGGATGGGGGCTTTGTGATCCGGATCAACCGGCACGACCCTGCCAAGCGGCAGCGGTTCACCGTGGCGCACGAGCTTGCGCACTACCTCTTGCACCGAGACGAGATTGGCAACGGGATCGAGGATGACGTGCTGTACCGGTCCAGCCTGTCCGATCGCCGTGAACAACAGGCGAACCGCTTGGCAGCGGACATTCTGATGCCGGGCGATCTATTGGCCGAAGCTCGTGAGGCAGCGGAAGAGAAAGGCGTTGGCGACTTGGTTCTATACCTCGCCGACCTATTTGCGGTTTCCGAAGCCGCGATGCGGATTAAGGTGGGGCAATAACAGGGAGAGAAGCCGGTGCCAGTTGAATGGAGTGATGTCCCTTACCTGCCCTTGCTTTCGATCCGGCCAGCCGAAATGAGAGCGCTTGAAGAGCTACCAAATACGACCAAGGACCGACTTCTACCGATTGTTCATCTTCGGCCTTGGGTTGGCTCGCATCGACTGGAGAACGCAACAGGGCGCATTGCAGAGGCATATGGTGATCGTCGGGTCGTGATAGCGATGGGCGAGCGCGAGCAGCCCAATGAACGCCCCGTTCACGCCGAGCTAGCTACGCTCCGCCAACCGGCCCACGGCTTTCGCGAATGGTGCAACTTCTTCGAGCAGAACGAGAATTACATCCCAGCGATGCAATTCTCACCCGAGGTTCCGGAAGAAGAAGCCCAAATTGCAAGGCTGTTCGGCTTAGAGCGCGGACTTGTCGTTATCATCGAACGCCCAGCGTTCGGCTTCATGGGCGTTATTGCGCGGCGCGTGGGAGAACGCACCGGCGGAGGCCAAGGCGTTTGCTTCGTTATTGATTTTGGTATCGCTAGTCGTGACCACCTACAGGTCGCCGCCATCGCTACCGGCTACATCAACACCATTCGGGAACATGCACCCGCAGCGTATGTCGCTCTTTCCGCTTCATCGTTTCCTGACAGCTTCGTGGGCGTCAGCGATCAACCTATCTATGAACGCCGCTTATTCGACACGATGGCCGAGACCGACCGGTTGATCTACAGTGACCGGGGTAGTGCCCGCGTAGAACGGCAGACGGGCGGCGGTGGCCAGCCCGCGCCACGCATCGACTATCCGTTGTTCGATCTTTGGGACTTCTACCGCTCAGACGACCTCGTGGGCTTTCCCGGCTATCAGCAGCAAGCCATCAATGTCATGGCGGGCGGCAACTGGAATCCTGCATTGCGAGTCTGGGGAACGCAGATGATCGAGCGAACCGCCGCAGGTGATATGTCGGCTATCGGAAGCCCCCAGAAAGCCACCGCCGCCCGGATCAACCTACATCTTCAACTGCAAACGTTCTATGGTGCTCCCGGCGACGCAGAGGACACCGACGAGGATTGGTCAGGCTGACGCCAACGCCAAACCATTTTGAGCCGCCATCCAGCGGCTCCAATATGCCTCACGTTCGTCGGCAAGTTGGCGAGCCTGTGTTCTGGCTTTCGTAAACCGGCTCAACAGCGGCAAGTCTGCGGATCGTATCGACCGCCGGGACACAGCGGCCCAGAACTGGCGGCTAGTAGCGTCGTACCGCGCCGCAACCGCCGTGCCGAAGTCACCCCTGCGCCGTTCGGCCTGCGTCATCAGGTCGATCAACGCTTCGGCAGCGACGATGTTGACCTTTCCCTCGACCAGCGTCTGTAGGGTGCCGCATTCGTCATAGGTCCAAAGCGAACCGCCGTGGAGCGCGTCCGGTGCGATATTCGGCACATGGGATGGCGCCACGATCGCAACCGCATGATTGAAGTATCGGGCATATGCCGCCATCTGCGCTGGCAAGCGACGCAGCGTGTCCCTGGCCGTCTTGATTTCGAATCCAATGGAGGTCTCCGCAAACACCGCGAGGTCCGCACGCACGCCGCTGCTACCCAGCGTGAACTCCGCAGTGACGATCGGCTTTGGACGGCGGCCAGTAGCTTGCCGCACGCGCGTTAGTACCGCAGCCTTGACCTGTCCTTCGTTCATCGGTTCTCCCTCGACGCGGGCGTTTGATAATCTGCCCTTGGACCGTCAAGGCGCAAGCGCCGATGTGAGTCCCAAAAACGACGAAAAATAGAACGCGACCGGCTGGCATACTATTGCATTAGGGGTGGAGTTTATCCGGAAATAAGGGTGTTACCCTTCCGGGCACGCATGGACTGGTCGCCGATTATCGATAATCGGCAGCGAAGAGTCGAGAAGTCACCGACCCGGGACCATCCGCTAGCCCGGCCCGAAGCCACCTACCTGCCGCAACACACCCCAATTTACCGGATTGTTACCGGAGAAGCGGCGAACGGACTGCTAAGTCGTTGATTAATGGCGCACCCGACAGGATTCGAACCTGTGGCCTCTGCCTTCGGAGGGCAGCGCTCTATCCAGCTGAGCTACGGGTGCGTGGGCTGGCCGGTTAGCATCGCCTGCCCTACCGCGCCAGCCCTTTTTATGTCGTCGCGCTATTTCCGGTCTTGGCCGCTGGCGCAGGCGTCTTGGGTCGGTAGGCGCACAGATCCTCGACCGGGCAGCGCCAGCATTCGGGGCGGCGCGCCTTGCAGATATAGCGGCCGTGCAGGATCAGCCAGTGATGCGCATGGACGCGAAACGGCGCGGGCGTCGCCTTGTCGAGCTTCAGTTCGACGGCGAGCACCGTCTTGCCCTTGGCCAGGCCGGTGCGGTTGCACACACGGAAGATATGCGTGTCGACCGCGAAGGTCTCCTGTCCGAAGGCGACGTTGAGCACGACGTTAGCGGTCTTGCGCCCGACGCCGGGCAGGCGTTCCAGCGCTTCGCGGTCCTGCGGCACCTCGCCGCCATAGTCGTCGACCAGCATCTGCGACAGGGCGATGACGTTCTTGGCCTTGGTGTTGAACAGGCCGATCGTCTTGATATGCGCCTTGAGCCCCTCTTCGCCCAGCGCCAGCATCTTTTCGGGCGTGTCGACCTCGGCGAACAAGGCGCGGGTGGCCTTGTTCACGCCGACATCGGTCGCCTGCGCAGACAGCGCCACGGCGACGACGAGCGTATAGGGATTGCGATATTCCAACTCGGTCTCGGGATGCGGGTTCGCCTCCGCCAGCCGGTGGTAGAATTCGACGATATCGGCCTTTTTCATGCGCGCCGCCTTTACAGACCCAGCACGTCGCCCATGCGATAGCGCCCCGGCGCCTGTCCCGCGAGCCACAGCGCCGCGCGCACTGCCCCGCGTGCGAAGATGGTGCGGTCCTGTGCGAAATGCCCCAGGGTCAGCCGCTCGCCCTCGCCCGCGAAGATCACCTCATGGTCGCCGATCACCGAGCCGCCGCGCAGCGCCGCCATGCCGATCGTTCCCTCGGTCCGCGCACCGACCAGCCCCGCGCGGCCATCGACCCGCAGTTCGGACAGCGAATGCCCCCGCCCCGCCGCCGCCGCCTCGCCCAGCAGCAGCGCGGTGCCCGAGGGCGCATCGACCTTGTGCCGGTGATGCATCTCGGTGATCTCGATATCCCAGTCGCTGCCAAGCCGCGCCGCCGCCTCCCGCACCAGATTGGCGAGCAGCGTGATGCCGAGCGAGGTGTTGCCGGTCTGGAGCACCGCGATCTCGGTCGCCGCCGCGTCGATCGCTGCATGCTGGGCCGGGGACAGGCCGGTGGTGCCGATCACGATAGGCGTCCGCGCCGCCCGGGCCGCCGCCAGATGTGAATCGAGCGCGCCTGCGATCGAGAAGTCGACCAGCACATCCGCGGCCTTCGCCAGCGCATCGGGATCGTCCCGCGAGTCGCATCCGCCCGCCAGGGTTCCGCCCTCGCCCTCGATCAGGTCTGCAATGGCCCGGCCCATGCGCCCGGCGCTGCCGTAAATGCCGATGGCGGTCATGCGGGGGCCTTGGGCGACAGGAGGGCGTGGGTATTCATACGATGTTCCTTTACACAGGTTGCGGCCGGGGGAAACCGGCCGCGATATGTTCGGTCCAACGACCAGCGGACCGTTCCGGGCCATCGCTGCGCCGCTTGCCGATATCGATCCGATCGCCGTCCGGGTCGGCGAGGATGAGGGCGCATGGGAACCATGGGAGCGCTATGCGGCGGGGCGGTTCTGGCGGCCGGCTTTTCCGCTGATCGTTATCGCCCGGACACGGCCCTCGTCCGGCGTTGCGCCCTGCATCGGAAGCAGACATGCTGCCGCCATTCCTATTCCGGGAGGTGATGGATGATCGAGGTGCGTGAGGGCGGTCTGTCCCATGACCAGACCCGAGAATTGCTGGCGATCCACCTCGCCGGAATGCACGCGAACTCGCCACCGGGTCATGTCTTCGCCCTCGACCTCTCCGGTCTACAGACGCCGGATGTGACGGTGTGGACGGCCTGGTGCGGGGAGCATGTGGCCGCGATCGGCGCCTTGAAGATGTTATCGAGCGACACGGCCGAGATTAAGTCGATGCGAACGCACCCTGATTTCCTGCGGAGGGGAGCCGGGTCCGCAATTCTGGAGACGATCATCGCAGCCGCTGCCGCCCGGGGCGTGCGCCGGATCAGCTTGGAAACGGGAACGGGCGCATCGTTCGAACCGGCACTGGCGCTCTACCGGCAGCGGGGCTCCGCCAACGGCCCTGCGTTCGGAGGGTATGAACCGAGCGACTTCAACCAATTCCTGCATTTGTCCCTTGCCTGAAACGGCGTCGGCTTGACCGGTTTGCGAACCGGAACGGCCCGTCCGCTTTTCCACCCATTCCAGACGACGATTGCAAAGCCCATCTTAGCGCCATGACCGACACCCGAAACATCGTCATCCTGACCGGCGCAGGGATTTCGGCCGAGTCCGGCATCGCCACCTTTCGTGGGCCCGGCGGGCTGTGGGAGGGGCACCGGGTCGAGGATGTCTGCACGCCGGAAGCGCTCGCGGCCGATCCAGACCTCGTTCACCGCTTCTACGACCTGCGGCGGGCGGCGCTCGCCGGTGTCATGCCCAATGCGGCGCATGCGGCGTTGGCGCGGCTGGACCGGGAATGGCCGGGGGAGTTGCTCATCGTCACGCAGAATGTCGACGACCTGCATGAGCGTGCCGGGGCCACGCGCTTGCTCCATATGCATGGCGCGTTGAAGCAGGCCTTGTGTGCCGCCTGCGGGGCGCGGTTCGACTGGCGGGACGACCTGCCGCCCGGCACCAGCTGCCCCGCCTGTACCGCACCGGCACTTCGGCCCGATATCGTGTTCTTCGGCGAGATCCCCTATCATATGGAGCGGATCGAGGCGGCGTTGGCGCAGGCCGATCTGTTCGTGTCGATCGGCACGTCGGGTGCGGTCTATCCGGCGGCCGGGTTCGTGCGGATAGCACGTGCGTATGGCGCAACGACGCTTGAGCTGAATCTCGATCGATCGGAGGGAAGCGGCTGGTTCGACGAAAGTCGATTGGGTCCGGCGGGTCAGCGGGTGCCCGAATGGGTGGAGCAGATGCTCAGCGTGTGACGGGGACAATGACCTCGCGGGCGCGGGGGGCGAGCCGCGCGACCGCCGGGTCCAGAAGCCCGCGCGCCGTCACCAACACGCCGAAGGCGCGCGGGTCGGGCTTGTTGAAGAGCAAGGGCTGGCCCAGCGCATCGGCGACCCCTGCCCCCGCTTCCGACGCGATCAGCGCGGCGGCGGCGATGTCCCACTCATTGCCCCAGCGCAAGGTGGCGACCAGGTCCGCCTCGTCGGCGGCGACCATGGCGATACGGAGTGCGATCGAGTTGGGCTTGAACACCGCGACCAGATCGCGATCGGCCTTGGGCAGCGCATCGACCGGCACGCGCGCACCGGGCATCTGGTGGCAATAGCCCGCACTCAGCGCGCTGCCGTTGCGGGTCGCGCCATGCCCCGCCTGCGCCAGCCATAATTCTCCGCGCGCGGGCGCGGCCAGCACGCCGATCACCGGCACCCCGTCCTCGACCAGCGCGACCGACACCGCCCAGCCCTCGCGCCCGCGGATATAGTCGCGCGTGCCGTCGATCGGATCGACCACCCAGACGCGCCGCGCCGCCAGACGGTCGGGCTTGTCCGCCGTCTCCTCCGACAGCCAGCCCGCATCGGGGATCAGCGCGTGGAGCCGCGCATAGAGCATCCGGTCGACATCCAGATCGACCTCGCATACCGGGCTGCCCGGCGTCTTTTCCCATTGGCGGAAATCGGTGCGCCAACGGGCGAGCGCCATCGCCGCCGCCTCACGCGCCGCCGCGACGACAGCGGGGATCAGCTCAGCCGCTAGCAATCGTCATTCCATCGATGCGCAGCGTCGGCACGTTGACGCCATAGCGGAACTCGAGGTCGTTGGCCGGGGTCATGCCGAGGAACATATCCTTCAGATTGCCTGCCACGGTGAACTCCGCAACCGGCTCTGCGATCCGTCCGTCCACGATCCGAAAGCCCGCCGCGCCCCGGCTATAGTCGCCAGTGACCGGATTCACGCCGCTGCCGATCAGTTCGGTGACATAGACGCCCTCGGCAATGTCGGCGATCAGCGTCTCGACCGGCACGCGGCCCGGCGCCATGAACAGGTTGCTGGTCGACACGCCCGGCCCGCCGCCGGTGCCGCGCGCGGCATGACCGGTCGGCTCCAGCCCCAGCTGGCGCGCGGAGGCCGAGTCGAGCAGCCAGGTCTCCAGCACCCCGTCCTCGACGATGGCGGTCGGCGATACTGCCAGCCCCTCGCCGTCGAAGGGCCGCGAGCGCAGGCCGTGCGGGCGATGGGGATCATCCTCGATCCGGATGCCCGCCGCCATCACCTGCTCGCCCAGACGATCGAGCAGGAAGCTGGTCCGCCGCGTGATCGCCGCCCCCGCGATCGCCGAGACGAGATGCCCGACCAGCGACGATCCGACACGCGGGTCATAGACGACCGGCATGGCGCCGCTCGCCAGCTTGCCCGGATTGAGCCGCGCCACGGTCCGCTCGCCCGCGCGGGTGCCGATCGCCTCGGGGCTTTCGAGCAGGCGACGCAGGCGTGCGCCGTGATGGGCATAGTCGCGCTGCATGCCGGCACCCTCGCCCGCCACCACGCTGACCGACAGGCCGTATCCGGTGGCGGCATAGCCCGCCGCGAAGCCATGGCTGGTCGCCAGGGCGGAGACGACGCGCGAGGCGGACGCGCCCGCCCCTTCGGAATTGGTCACGCCCGCGACGGCACGCGCGGCCTCTTCGGCCTCCAGGGCAGCGGCGCGCAACGCCTCGGGCGCGACCTCGCCACCGTCATCCAGGTCGAGCATCGGCGGCGCGCCGTGCAGCAGGCGTTCTTCGGGGGCCAACCCCGCCCAGCGATCCTCGGGTGCCTCACGCGCCATGGCGATAGCGCGCTCGACGGCGCGGTCCATCGCATCGCCCGACAGGTCCGAGGTCGAGACGCTGGCCGAGCGCCGCCCGACGAACACGCGCAGGCCCAGTTCCTCGCTCTCCGACCGGCCGACATCCTCCAGCGCGCCGAGGCGCACCGACACCTCCAGCGCGGCATCCGCGGCAAAGACCGCGTCGGCGGCGTCGGCTCCGGCGGCGCGGGCACGGGCAACGATATCGGCGGCCCGGTCGCGGGCCTGTTCGGGGGTCAGCATGGCTCAGGACTTAAGGACGCTTGGCCGGGGATGCCAGTCCCTGTCGCATCGCCGTGATGACTTCCCCGCTCCCTCAGGCGACCAGCGCCAGGTTGGGCGGCGTCACCGCGCGATATTCGGTCGCCTCCAGCCGGAACTGCACGACTTCGCTGGCCAGCACTTCCGCCTCCGCCGCAAGATGGCGGGCGGCAGCCGTCGCCTCTTCGACCATCGCCGCATTCTGCTGGGTCGAGCCGTCCATGTCGGCGACCGCGATATTGACCTGTTGAAGCCCGGTCGCCTGATGCTCCGCCGAGGAGGCGATCTGCGATACCAGCGTGCTGATTTCGGTGATGCGGGCGGCGATGGCCTCCAGCGTGCGTCCAGTCTCGTTGACCAGATCGACGCCGATGCCGACCTGCGAGGTCGAGCTTTGAATGCGCGTCTTCACGTCGCGCGCCGCATCGGCCGAACGCTGGGCGAGCGCACGCACTTCGGAGGCGACCACGGCAAAACCCTTGCCCGCATCGCCCGCCCGTGCCGCCTCGACGCCGGCGTTGAGCGCAAGCAGGTTGGTCTGAAAGGCGATGCCGTCGATCACCGAGATGATTTCGGAGATTTCGGTCGAGGACCGCTCGATCGCGCCCATCGCCTCGACCGCACGACGGACCACCGCACCGGACTCCTCGGTTTCCTGACGGGCGGCCACGACGATCGCGTTGACGCGGGCCGCGCCCCCGGCCGTCTTGCGGACCCCGCCGGTGATCTCGTCCATCGCCGCGGCCGTTTCCTCCAGATTGGCGGCCTGTTGTTCGGTACGTTGCGACAGGTCGTCGGATGCGGCGCGGACTTCGGCGGCCCCGGTCTTCACATGGCCCGCCGCACGGGCGATCCGGGTCAGGGTGCGCGACAGCCGTTCCATGCTGGTGTCGAACGACCGCGCCAGACCGCGATATTCGTCCGGCAGGGTATCGCCGACACGATGGGCGATATTGCCCTCGCCCAGTTCATCCAGCGCCGCGGCCAGTTCGCGCACGACGACGTGCTGCTTTTCGGCATTGCTCACCTGCGCCTGGGCCGCGATGCGGAATATCTCGACCGCCGAGACCATGGTGCCGATCTCGTCGGCGCGGTCACGCCCGTCCAGCTTCAGGGTCAGGTCGCCGTCCGCCATGCGCCGCATGGCATCGGCCGTCGCGCCGATCGGGTGCAGGACACGCCGCATCAGATAGAAGAGCCCACCCGCCAGCAGACCTGCAACGACCAGCCCCATCACGACCAGAATCGCGATCGTCATATGCAGCTTGGCCAGACTGTCTTCGCTCACCCGCGTCCGTGCTTCATCGGCCGCCGTCACCAGCGCGTCGATGTCCCGCCGATGCGCGGCGTACAGCGCCGAAAGCCGGGCATAGCTGGCCTGCGCCGCCGCCTGGTCCCCCCGCCGGATCGCAGGAAGCGTAACCGTGTCGAGTTCGCGCCAGAAACCATCCGCCTCACGGGCAGCCTTGTCGATCAGCATCGACTTCAGCCCGTCTTGCAGCGCCGACACCTTCCATTTGTCGATGCTGGCCCGGAAATCCTTTTCCAGCCGCGCCAGCGCCGCCTGACGATCGCCGAGCGTCGCAGGCTGCTCGACCAGCAGCGTCGCCTCCAGATAGGGCTCGATGATATAGGCGGGCGGCGGCAGGATATCGGCCTGAAGATCGCTGATCCGCTGATTGGCGGCGGACAGCGGGCCGCCGATGCGGATAGTGTCGATCTTATATCCGGTCAGTGCCGCGCCCGTGATGAGGACGGCCATGACAATCATTCCGCCAGCACGGCATTTCTTATGTATGCTCAAGAGATTATCCCCCCCGTCATTCTCTTATACCCGACAGGTGATAACTAACCGTTATTGGCGATATTACAGTTTCATATTTGATTGTTGCGGATGGATATTTCGGCGCGATCGCATGTACTTGGATGGAAAAACAGGTGCCGTTTCGTCAGATCGCCGATCGGACAGGCATCCTCCTGAACCGTTGGACGGCAGGGACGTTGGGAACGCCATGACGCCACATCCCCCTCGCCCGCCATTGACCTATCAGAAGGCCATGCTTCGTGTTTCGGCGGGGCGGGCCATCGACGTGCGGGCGAAGGTACGTATCACCAGCGGCGGGCTGCTGGCGATCGGCGGCCTCGTCTCGTCGATCCTCTTGTCGACGGCCGTGCTGGTCGGGGTCGCGACCCGGCACCTGCCCCGTCGCGACCAGTCCTAGCCGTCACACCGGCGCGGCGTCGGCGCCTGCGCCGTAATGATGCCAGGTGAAGATGGCCAGGGCGCTGCGGTGCGGGCGAAAGCCTTCGGCGAGTTCGCGCACCCGCTTCTCCGAGGGCCGCGCGTCATGGCCCAGGATGCGCCCCATCTCGATCTGCACCGCCAGGTCGCCTGCGGGCCAGATATCGGTCCGCCCCTCCGCGAACAGCAGATAGACCTCCGCCGACCAACGGCCGATGCCCTTTACCCGGACGAGTTGCGCAATCGCCTCTTCGTCATCCTGGGGCAGGTCGGACAGGTTCAGGCGACCGCTCGTCACCTCCTCGGCCAGGCTGCGCAGATAACCCGCCTTTTGCCGGGAAATGCCCGCGCCGCGCAGCTCTTCGTCGGTGACGCCGTCCAGGCGGGTCGGATCGGTCGCATCGCCCAGCAATTCGTGCAACCGCCGCCAATGCGCATCGGCCGAGGCGACCGAGACTTGCTGGCCCAGGATCGTGCGGACCAGGGTCGCATAGCCCCGCGCGCGGATGCGCGGCGCAGGATAGCCGATCCGCTGCAACGCGGCGGCGATGGCGGGCTCGACGGCGGCGAGCGCATCCAGGCTTTCGCGAATCTGTTCGGCGCTCAGCCCCATGATGCTTGATCCGCGCGTTCAGGCCCGGCAGAGCCGCTTCCAACAACAGGGCCGACAAGGAGAATGGACATGCCCAAGCTTATCGTCGTGACCCGCGACGGGGAAGAACGCGAAATCGACGGCGAGGCCGGTTTGTCGGTGATGGAGGTCATCCGCGACGCCGGCGTGGACGAGCTGCTCGCACTGTGCGGCGGGTGCTGTTCCTGTGCGACCTGCCATGTGCATGTCGATCCGGCCTTTGCCGACACGCTGCCCGCGATCGGCCCGGACGAGGATGACCTGCTCGATTCGACCAGCGACCGGGATGCGACCTCGCGCCTGTCTTGCCAGCTGCCGTTCGGCGAGGCGCAGGACGGGATGCGGGTGCGGATCGCGGCGGAGGACTGATCGGGCATTGCCCGTGAACGTCGGAAGGCGGGGTTTCGGCCCCGCCTTTTTTTCTGCGCGGAGACGCGGAGGCGCGGAGATGGTGTATACGGCCGCAAGACCAGTTCGCGATCATCAACTGCTACCACACGTCTGCCGGTCGCGAGAACGGGGTGAGATCGCGGCGAACCGGACATCTCCGCGTCTCCGCGCGAACCGATAGCCCGTTAGCGCGCCGCCACCGCGTACAGCGCGATCGCCGCCGCGTTGGAGACGTTCAGGCTCTCCACCTTCGGGCTGATCGGCAGCTTGGCGAGTTCGTCGCAATGCGCCTCGGTATTCTGACGCATCCCCTCGCCCTCGGCGCCCAACACGATGCAGATGCGCTGCGTGCCCATCGCCTGGGCGAGCGTCTGGCTGGCATGGCCGGTCAGGCCGATGCGCCAGAACCCGGCTTCGGCGATTTCGTCGAGTGCGCGCGACAGGTTTACCACGCGAACCCAGGGCACCGTCTCCAGCGCGCCGCTGGCCGATCGGGCGACCGTGCCCGATTCGGGCGGCGCATGCCGATCCTGGGTCACGATGCCCACCGCGTCGAACGCGGCGGCCGAGCGCAGGATCGCGCCGACATTGTGCGGGTCGGTCACCTGGTCCAGCACGACCAGCGGCCGCTGATTATCCTGCACCTCGTGCAGCAGGTCGCCCAGCCAGATATCCTCCAGCGGATCGACCTCTGCCACCAGGCCCTGATGCGGCGCGTCAGCGGGGACCAGGCGGCCCAGATCGGCGGCATCGGCAAAGGTGACCGGCAGGATCGGCGGCAGGTCGAGCGCGGCCAGCGCCTCGCGCGTGCCCCAAATCTTGCGCACCGTCCGGTTGGGGTTGGCGAGCGCCGCCGTCACCGCATGCCGTCCCCAGAAGCGGGGGCGGTTGGATGAAGCCTGGCTGGGGCGATGTCCTCGGCGTGCCATCAGTCGTCGGTATCCGTAAAATCAAAGGGTCTGGTCGTCGCCGGTTGCGTCGGCACCGGCGGGCGCGGCAATGCCTTGTCCGCATTCGCCGCCGCGAGCAAGACCCCGGCGAGCACGACCGAGGCCTGACGCATGTCGTCGGCCTTCAGATGATCGAAAGTATCGGCCGAGCTGTGGTGCGTCCGGCTGCCATAATCCAGCGGGTCCTGGATGAACTGGAAGCCCTGCAAGCCGACCGCCTGCATGAAGACATGGTCGGTGCCGCCGGTCGTCCGCTGCACGACATTGCCCGCCCCCAGCGAGGCATAGGGCGACAGCCATTCCTTCAGCATCGGCACCGCCGCCGGATTGTTCTCGGCATAGAGCCCACGCAGCTTGCCCGAGCCATTGTCGATGTTGAAGTAGGCGGCCAGGTCGCCATAACCGGGCTTGGGTGTGATCGGCCAGCGATTGGTCCAGCCATAATAGCGCTTCAGGCCGGTCTGCGGCGCGTCGCCTGGCCGCCCGCGCGACGCCAGATGCTGCTCGACATAGGCCATCGAGCCCAAAATGCCCTGTTCCTCGCCCGACCAGAGCGCGAAGCGGATGGTACGCTTGGGCCGCTGGCCGGTGGCGGTTAGGATGCGCGCGGCCTCCATCACCATCGCGCTGCCCGCCGCATTGTCGGTCGCGCCGTCGCCCGCGACCCAGCTGTCGAGATGCGCGCCCGCCATCACATAGCCCGCCTTGGGGTCGGTGCCGGGGATTTCGGCGATGATATTGTAGGCGTTGACGTCACTGTCGTCGTAACGGACATCGCTCAGCACCTCGATCGTCGGCGCCGGGCCGGTCTTGGTCAGGCGGGCGAGGCGGCGATAATCCTCGGCCGCCAGTTCGATGCCGGGGACGGCGGGCGTCTCGCCGCGCCCGAACAGATAGCCTTCGCCGTGCACCAGCTTGCCGTCGCGATAGCTCTGGGTGACGTACGCCACCGCCCCCTCGGCCTTCAGGAAGGCGTCGAGCTTCTGCGCGAAGTCCAGCCGCTTCATGCGGCGATCCGCGCTGTCCGGGTCATGTTCGGGCTGGACGTACAGGTCGAGCTTGCCGATGTCCTCGCCCGACAGGCGGCGGAAGGGCGCAGCGGTCTGCTCGTCGCCGGTGCCGGGCATCGACACCATCACGATCTTGCCGCGCAAAGCCCCACGCCACTTGTCGAAATCACGCTCGCGCTTCATCGGCGCGACGATGACCGGGGCGGTCACCGCGCCGTTGGTGGCGGGTGTCCAGGCGATCGGGATCGCCGTCAGTTGCAGCGGACGGGGCGAGACCATGCGCACGCTCGCCCGCTCGATCGACCAGCCGCGTCCGAAGGCGAAGCCCTCCTTATGGACATTCTTCAGGCCCCATTTGGCGAACTGCTCGGCGGTCCAGCCCTCGGCGGTGCGCATCGCCGGGCTGTTGGTCATGCGCGGGCCGATCACGTCGGTCAGATGCTGCGCGGTCTGCATCACCTGGCTGTGGTTCATGCCCTCGTCGATCAGCCGGTTGGCGGCGACCCGGTCCTGCGCGAGCGCGCTGGTGACGGGCAACAGGGCAACCGCCGCGGCGGCGGCGGCGAGACAGTGAACGCGCATGATCGTCGAGAACCCCCGGAATATTCGGTTATGGGTCAGAGGCTATGTCCCGATTGGCCGACATGCAAGCAACCGGATCAAGCCCGACTTGCGGAAATCGCACAAAACGGCGTTGACAGCCGCGTTCGGCTTCGGCATTGGGCGCGCCTCGCTCCGATGGAGTGACACCCCGGAAGGGTGGCCGAGTGGTTAAAGGCAGCAGACTGTAAATCTGCCCGCGTGAGCGTACACTGGTTCGAATCCAGTCCCTTCCACCATCCCCGCCAATCGGCTAGGGTCGATCAGCGGCGCTGGACTTGAGCGGGTATAGCACAATGGTAGTGCAGCAGCCTTCCAAGCTGAATACACGGGTTCGATTCCCGTTACCCGCTCCATTCCTCTGACGGCAAAGCCGCCCCTTTGAGCGATGGATTTCGTCACAACCTGCTTGACCATCAGGACAATCCGCGCCACGCGGGCCTTACTTTTACTAATGAGATAAGGTATCGCGTTATGGCATCGGTCAATTTCGACATCCCCCATAATCTGGGTCATGCCGAAGCGCGCCGCCGCATCGAACAGGGCCTGCCCAAGCTGGAAGCGCATATCCCCGGCGGCGGCCAGGTGACGTCGGAATGGCCCGCCGAAGACCGGCTGATGCTGACCATCATCGCCATGGGCCAGACGGTGAAGGCCGATATGGCGATCGCCGACGACGCGCTGCGCGGCACGGTCGCGATCCCGATGATGCTGTCGATGATGGCCGGACCGATCGGCGACTTCGTGAAGACCAGCGCCGAAAAGATGCTGGCCAAGGCGTAACGCCTTCTCTTCCTCCCCTGCAAGGCGAGGAAGAGCGCCCATTCCCGCAAAGGCCACTTCGCCCTTGCCCCGCCCGGCGCGACGCGTCACCATTTCGGCGTCATGCCCACTTTGCCCGCCGTCGCCACCATCGCCCAGACCATCCAGCTGTCGCTGGCCCCGGTCTTCCTGCTCGCCGCGATCGGGCAGTTGCTGAACGTGCTGGCCGGGCGGCTGGCGCGGGTGATCGACCGGGCGCGCGGGCTGGAGATGATGATCCACAAGATCGACCATGGCCCCGACCTGCTGCGCCACAAATGGGAGCTGCGGCTGCTCGACCGGCGCATGTCGATCATCAACGCCGCCCTGTTCCTGGCGGTGTCGAGCGCGGTGATGGCCTGCATCGTCATCGCGGTGCTGTTCATCGCCAATATCGGCAAATTCCATATCGGCACCTGGATCGCGCTGGCCTTCATCCTGTCGGTCAGCCTGCTGACCCTGTGCCTGATCGCCTTCATGGTCGAGGTGCGCATTTCGCTGCGCGCGATCCATGTCCGCAAGGAAATCCTGAATTGAGCGTCACGCCGACCGAGCGGCGCGCGTTGCAGGGCGTCGTCGCCATCGCCTGTCTGGTCCCGCTGACGATCGGGGGGATCAGCATCCTGCACGGTCCCGGCTGGCTGGGCCATGCGCCGTCGATCCCGACCGATCTGGACAGCCAGTTCCGGTACGTCTCGGGCATCTTCTTCGCGCTCGGCCTGGCCTTTACGACCTGCATTCCCGGTATCGCGCGCAAGGGGGCGCGGTTCCGGTTGCTCGGCCTGCTGGTGGTGGCGGGGGGCCTTGCGCGGGCGCTGTCCTGGGCGACGGTCGGCGCGCCATCGGTCGGCCACCGGCTGGGCCTGGTGATGGAACTGGGCGTCGTGCCGCTTCTTATGCTCTGGCAGGCCCGCATCGCGCGCGGTCGTTGCTGACCATCAGGAGCTTTGCGATGCGCTTTACCGACCGGGTTGCTCCCGCATGACGATCGTCCGCCGGATCGCCAAGGGGCTGGCGCTGATCCTCATTGTGGTCGGGCTCGCCGCGACGATCGTGCCGCATTATCTCGACCGGCTCTATTATGAAGGGCCGGAAAGCGGCCATTATGACGGCGCACGCTTCTTCAACCCCGATGGCGATAGCGACACCTTTCGGATGCCGACCCGCGGCGGGCGTAGCGGTTTCCTGTGGCGGCAGCTGACCGGCGATGACGGCCGCCCCGTCTGGCCCGAAACGGTGGCCGTCCAGCCCTCCAAACCCCAGCCGCGCGTCGAGGGACAGCGCATGGTCGCGACCTGGATCGGCCATGCGACCGTGCTGGTCCAGACCCAGGGGCTGAACATCCTGACCGACCCCATCTATGCCGAACGCGCAGGGCCGTTCGGCTTCGGTCCGAAGCGGGTAGCCATGCCCGGCGTGGCACTGGACGACCTGCCCCGGATCGACCTGATCCTGATCAGCCACAATCATTACGACCATCTCGACCAGGCGACGCTGAAGAAGCTGTGGGCCCGCGACCGACCGCTGATCGTCACCAGCCTGGGCAATGACAGCGTGATTGGCCAGGTCGGCGTACCCGCCACCGCGCTCGACTGGGGGCGTGAGAAGGTGATCCGGCCGGGCGTTTCGGTGGCCGTGACCCGCAACCATCATTGGGGCAGCCGCTGGTTCGCCGATCGCAACCGCGCGCTCTGGTCGAGCTTTGTCGTGCGCTTGCCCGGCGGCAATATCTTCTTCGCCGGGGACACCGGCATGGGTGACGGGCGCTGGCCCGAGGAAGCCGCCAGGCTCGGCCCGGTGCGCCTTGCGCTCCTGCCGATCGGGGCGTTCCGCTTCGTGCCCGGCCAGATGGCGTCGGGCAGCCATGTCGGCCCGCCGCAAGCGGTGCAGATTTTCGAGCGGCTGGGCGCCTCCACCGCGATCCCGATCCATTGGGGCACGTTCCGCCTGTCCTATGAGGGGTATGATACGCCGCCCAGGCTGCTCGACGCCGCGATGCACTGTTCGGCGGCGCGGCCGGGTGCGCGCTTCGCGGCGGTCCGGCTGGGCGAACCGGTGAGCATCGGGCCGGTCCTGGCCGCGCCTGCGTCCGGACGGACGGACGACGCGACCATGCGCAGCTGCCTCGACACGCCGCAGGTTCGCGCGCTTCGCTGACGACCTCTGGAACAAAAGCGCAACCGGACCCATATTCACCCCCATGGCGATCCAGATCCGCACCACCCTCGACGAGCCCGAAACCGGGGTCAGCTTCATCCCCCACCGCCCGTCGCGCCCCGAAAAGGCCGAAGGGGGCAAACGGTTCGAACTGGTCACCGAATATACGCCCAGCGGCGACCAGCCCGCCGCGATCAAAGAGCTGACGGCGGCGGCGCGCGCAGGCGACAAGGATCAGGTGCTGCTCGGCGTCACCGGCTCTGGCAAGACCTTCACCATGGCCAAGGTCATCGAGGAGTTGCAGCGTCCCGCGCTGATCCTCGCGCCCAACAAGATTCTAGCCGCGCAGCTATACGGGGAGTTCAAGAACTTCTTCCCCAACAACGCGGTCGAATATTTCGTCAGCTATTACGATTATTACCAGCCCGAAGCCTATGTGCCCCGGTCCGACACCTATATCGAGAAGGAAAGCTCGATCAACGAGTCGATCGACCGGATGCGCCATTCGGCGACGCGCGCGCTGCTGGAGCGTGACGACGTCATCATCGTCGCCTCGGTATCGTGCCTCTATGGTATCGGCTCGGTCGAAACCTATTCGGCGATGATCTTCGACCTGAAAAAAGGCCAGAGCGTCGACCAGCGCGAGATCATCCGCAAGCTCGTTGCGCTTCAGTACAAGCGCAACGACGCCGCCTTCATGCGCGGCAATTTCCGGGTCAAGGGCGACAATCTCGAAATCTTCCCCTCCCACTATGAGGACTCCGCCTGGCGCGTGTCCTTCTTCGGCGACGAGATCGAGGAGATCGTCGAGTTCGATCCGCTGACCGGCAAGAAGGTCGCTAGCCTGAACTCGGTGCGCATCTACGCCAACAGCCACTATGTGACGCCGGGGCCGACGATGAAACAGGCGGTCGAGGCGATCAAGTTCGAGCTGGCCGAGCGGCTGAAGGAGCTGGAGATCGAGGGCAAGCTGCTGGAGCGTCAGCGGCTGGAGCAGCGGACGAACTTCGACCTGGAGATGATCGCGGCCACCGGCAGCTGCAACGGCATCGAGAATTACAGCCGCTTCCTCACCGGCCGCCTGCCCGGCGAGCCGCCGCCCACCTTGTTCGAGTACCTTCCCGAAAACGCCGTGCTGTTCGTCGACGAGAGCCATGTCACCATCGGCCAGATCAACGGCATGTCGCGCGGCGACCATCGGCGCAAGATCACGCTGGCCGAATATGGCTTCCGGCTCCCGTCGGCGATCGACAACCGGCCGCTGCGCTTCAACGAATGGGACGCGATGCGCCCGCAGACGGTCAGCGTCTCGGCCACGCCCGGCCATTGGGAGATGGAGCAAACCGGCGGCGTCTTCGTCGAACAGGTCATCCGCCCCACCGGCCTGATCGACCCGCCGGTCGAGATCAAGCCGGTCGAGGAACAGGTGCAGGACCTGATCATCGAGGCGCGCAAGACGACCGAGCTCGGTTACCGCACCCTCGTCACCACGCTGACCAAGCGGATGGCCGAGGACCTGACCGAATATATGCACGAGGCGGGGATCAAGGTCCGCTACATGCATTCCGACGTCGAGACGCTGGAGCGTATCGAGCTGATCCGCGACCTGCGGCTGGGCGTGTACGACGTGCTGATCGGCATCAACCTGTTGCGCGAGGGGTTGGACATTCCCGAATGCGGGCTGGTCGCGATCCTCGACGCGGACAAGGAAGGCTTTCTGCGCTCCGAAACCTCGCTGATCCAGACGATCGGGCGCGCGGCACGCAATGTCGACGGGCGCGTGATCCTGTACGCCGACCGGATCACCGGGTCGATGGAGCGCGCCATGTCCGAGACGTCACGGCGTCGCGAAAAGCAGATGGCGTACAACACCGAACACGGCATCACGCCGCAGACGATCCGCCGCCAGATCGGCGACATCATCGCGCATGTCGCCAGCGGCGATCAGGTGACAGTGCCGATCGACGAGGACCGTCCGCACATGGTCGGCCATAACTTACGCGCCTATATCGAGGAGCTTGAGAAGAAGATGCGCAAGGCCGCCGCCGACCTCGAATTCGAGGAAGCGGGCCGGTTGCGCGATGAAATCCGGCAGTTGGAGAATGAGGAACTCGGCCTGCCCGTCCATGAGCAGAAGGCACCGATCATGGGGCGCTCGAACGAGGGCAAGCCGGGAACGCGCAAGACGCGGTTCGGGAAGAGCAAGAAGTTCGCGAGTGGGCGCAAGGCGAATTGATCGTTGGGGTGGACTGCTTGGCGGTGGCCCTCCCCCATCCCCTCCCGCCTGCGGGAGGGGTGGGTTACTTGGCGATTGTCAGGGCATTATCTCCGAGAGATCCTAACGCTGCGCTAGGCACGCCCCTCCCGCAGGCGGGAGGGGATGGGGGAGGGAAAGCCCAAGGGCCACCCTCAAAAAATCACCCCAAATCCAAATTCTCGGTCGTAACCCCGTAATAACCCGCCACCCGGTCGGCATAGGCCTGGTCGAAGATCGGCGCGTTGTTGGCCCAGCTCGGTCCTCCCTCCAGCAAGCGACGATCGACGGTGATGACATATTGGTCGTTCACCGGATCGAACTGCAACAGGCTGAACGGCACCGGGTAGAAGCTCTTGCCCATGCCCAGGAACCCGCCCAGCGCCAGCACCGCATGGGTCGCGCGGCCCGATCGCTTATGGACCATGAAGGAATAGACGCTGCCGATCGTGTCGCCGTCGCGGCTCTCGATCTTCAGGGTGCCCGAGACATTGGACTGGACCAGGATCAGGGTCGGCGTGTCGTGATCGGCCATTCTTAACCTCCGTTTATCGCGATCAAAACCCGCCAGAGCGAGGCGCGGTTCCGATGCCCGCCGCATCGGCACGTCCCGTCGCACCACGGGGTTGAGCGCGAGCGCCCCCTCCCCCATAGGCTGAGCGCGATGCGTCGCCTGTCCCTTGCTTCCCTCGCCCCGATCGTCGGGGCCGCCGCCCTGTCGGGCTGTATCCCCGCCGCCCCGCGCCCCGAAGCGCCGCCCCCGCCGCGCCAGGAGCCCCGTCCGGTCGCCCCGGCGCCGCGCCCGATATTGGGGGCGGACTGGCGCGACTGGCCGCTGACGCCGGGCGACTGGCGGTATCAGCGGACCGCGACGGGATCGGTAGCGACCTTCGGCACCGGCGGCGTCACCCGCCTGACTCTGGCGTGCGATCTGCGGACGCGGCAGGTTCGCCTCGGCCGCCCCGCCTCGGTCGCGGGGACGGTCACGATCCGCACCTCCAGCACGACCAAGGCCGTCGCCGCCCGCGCGGTCGCCTCGGGTGCGGAACTGGTGCTGCCCGCTGCCGATCCACTGCTCGACGCGATGGCGTTCAGCCGTGGACGGTTCACCCTCGAACAGCAGGGCCAGGTGCCGCTCGTCATCCCCGCTTATGCGGAGATCGGGCGGGTGATCGAGGATTGCCGGGGGTAAGTCCCGCCATTTGGCGGGCGCAAGATGCTCGGCCAAACATCGTCGCATTACAAGTCTTGTTTATCGCTCTTTGACTGCGCACATTGTGGATGCGTTCTTCAAAGGGCGCGTTGGCTATCCACTAGCGAAAGGAGGTGATCCGATGTCTCATGGTTCAGCAATGGGGTCGGTTCAGTTCGTTCGGGGGACCGGCTTCTGACATCGATGGACGCGGTTCGGGGGGTATCCTCCCCCAATCAACGGTCGCGTCTGATGTCATGAGGCCCGCATGGCCTCCCGGGCTGGAGCTCTCCGGCCGCTGACCATGTTTAGGGGTTGCCGGGGCCGTCGCGATGACGTCCCGGCAGCCTCTTTTCATATCTAGAGATGGTCGCGGCTTCATGCCCCATCGTCCTTACCAGCGCAGCGAAGCAATCCAGGGTTACGGGCAAGACGCCCTGGATTGCTTCGCTGCGCTCGCAATGACGGTCGCGTGTCAGGGCTTGGCGGGGACCCCATTGGACGATGGGCTCGGGTCCTGCATTACCAGCCGCAGCGGCTTGTCCCCCGGCACCATCAGCGAGGGCACCTCCTCGCCCGCACGGACCAGAACCTGATCGACCGGAATCGCATCGTCGCTCTCGCCCGCGATGAACGCCTGCACCAGCCGCTCGCCCTTTTTCGGCAGGAACCCCGCCGGGATCGCCATTGCCCGCCGGTTCATGGCCGCGAGCCAATCGGGGCGACCTTTCACCCAGTGGGTGACGGGATGATACACTTGAAGGTCGACCGCACCGGCATATTGGCCGAACGCGAGGGGCTGATCGCCGTCGAACATCACCACCGAGCGGCTAAAATTCCTGGCCGCCAAGGCCCGACGCGCAAGCCCGTTATAACCGCTGGCACTTTGCCCCAATGTGGTCTGGTCGATGGTCAGCGGGTCGATGCCGGTCTTGGCCTTCAGCAGGGTCGCCATCCAGCTTTGCTTGGCACCTCCTCGGCCATCGATCGGCTGCTCGGCGACATGGCTATGGCCGACATAGACGAACATCTTGGTCTTGGGATCGGCGGCCAGCACCTGCGCCAGATGGCTCGATTGGGCGTCTTCGCGGCGGGATATGCTATCGGCCCGGCTCGAACCGCCGCCCCCGCTTTCCTTCTCCATCTGTTCATAGGCCACGGGACGATAGCCCATGGCCAGCGACTGACGGACGAAGTCACCGAACACCGGGTCTTGGGTATAATGACCCGAACTGTGGATCGGATAGCCATCCTTTGCCAGTCGCACCATCGGCGCCCGATCGTCCGTGTTCCAGAAGGTTTCCGCGGCCAGCACGGAGTATCCCAGCGGACGCAAGGCCCGCGCGACTTCCAGCGCAAAGGCACGGTCGCGCGGCAGGCCGTGATCCTCGTTGAGGATGACCACACGGGTCTTGGCCGCCCGCGCGACGATCTCGGTAATTGCATCACGGGGCGTCGCGGCCGCCAGACGCTCGGCGGCCGCCTTGACTTCCGGGTTATCCGACGGTTGCGGTTCGGGACCGACGGGCTCGGCCGTCATGCGCGTCCGGGCCTCTTGCCATTGGCTGTGGAAAATGCCGGCCTTGGGCTTGCCCGCCGCGTCGAAGGCCAGCGGCCGCAATATGTTCGCCGCGTCGAGATAGCGCCCATTCTCGAGCTGCTTCAGGGACCCGTTGATCGCGTCCCAATCCGCCTTGCTCGGCCCGTCCTGCGCCGTCGCGGCGGTGGAGAGCATCATCAACACCACCACCGCCGCGCGCACGTTCATTCCGTTTTTTCCTCGCGATATTTCATTTCCAGAAATCGCCCGCGCGTCGACAGGCTGTCAAGATCGGCTTGCGCCAGCCGCTGGGTCATGTCGCCGATCTCCTGCTCGATCAGCTTCAGGCCGTCGACCAGTTGCGCATCCGGGGTCCGGCCATTGCGCTCCACCCGGCGCAAGGGTTCCGGCACGCGTTCATAATCGCGCAGAAAGGCGGGAAGCTGCTCGCCGATCAGGCGGCGGACCTCCATCGCCTCGGGCGTCTCGTTGTCGACCCCCGCCAGCTGCGGCGACAGCGTGTCGAGACGCCGTCCGATCCGGTCGACCAGTTGCACGGCGGGTGCGGGCAACAAGGGACGCTGCGCCTCCAGCCAGCGCTCGGTCTGCGCGGGCAGCGCCTTGATATCGACCTGCGCCAGCTTGGCGGGGGTCGGGGCGCGTGGCGCGGGCGCCAGTGCGATGGCGAGCGTCGCCGCCAGCATCAGCATCATCGCCGCCAGCGCGCCGAAAATGCCGATGCCACCGGGCAGAATCAGGCCCGTCACCATCGCCGCAATCAGGATCAGGGCATTGGCGATGGCGATCAGGATCACCCGCTGCATCGCCGAGCGCGCGCGTCGCCGCACCCGCTTGACCGTTTGCTGGGCTTGCCCACGATAATCCTGCGAGATGCGCGCCATGACTTCGCGCGCACGCTCGATCTGGGCATCGACCTCGTTCGAGCGGGGGGTGGTCACGGGCTTACAGCGCCTCCAGCTTGAACGACGAGGCGGCCGACCCGCCGGTCAGCTGCGGGTTCTGCGCACCCTCGGCACGGGCGATATAGCCCTTCGACTTCTCGACCTCGTTGCCCAGCGTCGTGACCGTGGTCTTCATCGAATCGAGCGCCTTCAGCTTGAAGCTGTCGATCGCATCCATCGTGTCATAGATATTCTGGAAGGCGCGTTGCAGCGTCTCCAGCGGGATGGTCGAGGCCGCCGCCTGCTCATGGATCTGCGCGGTCTGGCTGCGCAGCAGCTTGCCGGTCGAGTCGATGATGTTGGCAGTAGTCGAGTTGAGCGCGGTGATCTGGTCCAGCACCAGCTTCTGGTTGGCCAGCGCCTGTGCCACGGTGACGGCGGTGCGCAGGGCCGAGACGGTGGTGGTCGAGGCGCGGTCGACGCCCTTCACCAGCTCGACATTGTTCTTCTTGACCAGATCGAGCGCGAGATAGCCCTGCACCGTGACCGCCATCTGGGTCAGCAGGTCCTGAGTCCGCTGGCGGGTATAGAACAAAGCGGTTTCGCGGATCGCCTTGGCCTTGGCGGGATCGGTGTGATCCAGCTCGTTGGCGGTATCCTCAAGCTTGGCGTCCATCGTCTTGGACAGATGGATCATCTGCTCCAGCCGCCCCATGGCCGACCAGAGGTTCGCGCGCTCGGTGTCGATCGCGGCATTGTCCATCAGCAGTTCGTCGCGGCCCGAGGACAGGCTCTTCAGGATCGCGGCGATATGCGTCTGCGACGAACGATAGCCGTCGAAATAGTCGCGCATCTTGTTGCCGAAGGGCAGGATGCCGAGCAGCTTGCGCGGCGCCGAGAGATTGCCCTGGCGGCCGGGGTCGAGGCTTTCGACGACACGGCGCAGCTCGGTCAGGTCCTTGCCCACCCCCGTCTCACCGTCCATCGCCTTTACGGGTCGATCGAGAAAGCGGTTGGACTGGCTGGCCGCCTCGCGGATTTCCTTTTGCCCCATGGCGGTGATCGCATCGACGCGGCGGCCGAATTCGGGGCTGTTCACGTCCTGCGCGATCAATTCGGCGACGAAGCCGTCGACCTTCTGCTCCAGCTGGGTGCGCGTCTTGTCGTCGACCGGCACCAGCCCGGCGGCCTGGGCGGGCGCGACCGTGGGCACGGGATCGGGCGGCGTCAGCGTCAGTCCTTTTGCCTCGGTCGCAGTATCGGCGGTCGTGGCCATCGTCAAAACTCTCCAAATGCGTGTGTCTAGTGTGGAGGGGATGGCCGCACGGTTCAAGTGTATTATAGGGATAATACTATCCGGGACAGCCGACATTCCTCCCCTGCCAGGGGCGGAATGGATGGGAAATTGATCGGCCGCCACGCGCAACCGAAGCCAAGGGGGTTCGTTACCCGAACTCGGCCTTGCCTCTCCGGATGGTCCGATCATCCCCAAAACCCATGCCCCGTGCTTTCGCGTGCGGAATCATGCGGTTGCGATGCGGTGATTACCCGAACGCCGATGCCGGGCCGAACGCAGCAGACAGAGATACCCGCCTGCCCCCTTGCCGGTTGAAAGCCGACAGGGGGCCTTTTTGCTCAGCCGTCGAACAAGCCGTCCTGCGACCCGATCGGCGGGTTCAGGCCCAGATGCTTCCACCCGCCCGGATTGAGGATGCGCCCGCGCGCGGTGCGGGCGAGCAGGCCGAGCTGGATCAGGAACGGCTCGATCACCTCCTCGATCGTGTCGCGCGGTTCGGACAGGCCAGCGGCGAGCGTCTCCACCCCCACCGGGCCGCCGCGATAGACATCGGCGATCATCGTCAGATAGCGCCGGTCCATCGCGTCCAGCCCCAGCGCGTCGACCTCCAGCCGGTTGAGCGCCTGGTCGGCCGCCGCCGCATGGACGATCTCATGCCCCGCAACGCTGGCGAAATCGCGCACCCGGCGCAGCAGCCGCCCCGCGATACGCGGCGTCCCCCGCGACCGGCGCGCGACCTCGACCGCGCCGTCCTCGGCAATGGGCAGGTCGAGCAGGCGGGCGGCGCGGGTGACGACGCGGGTCAGTTCCTCGACCGTGTAGAATTGCAGGCGAACCGGAATGCCGAAGCGGTCGCGCAACGGCGTCGTCAACAGCCCCTGCCGCGTCGTCGCCCCGACCAGGGTAAAGCGCGGCAGGTCGATCCGCACCGAGCGCGCCGACGGCCCCTCGCCGATCATCAGGTCGAGGACGCGATCCTCCATCGCCGGGTACAGGACTTCCTCGACCGCGGGTTGCAGGCGGTGGATTTCGTCGATGAACAGGACGTCGCCATCTTCCAAATTGGTCAGCAGCGCGGCCAGGTCGCCCGACTTGGCGATGACCGGGCCGGACGTCGCACGAAAGCCAACGCCCATCTCGCGCGCGATGATCTGCGCCAGCGTGGTCTTGCCGAGCCCCGGCGGGCCGAAGAACAGCACATGGTCCAGCGCATCGCCGCGCCCACGTGCCGCCTGGATGAAGACTCGTAGGTTGTCGCGCGCGGCCTGCTGCCCGACAAATTCGTCCAGGCTCTTGGGGCGGAGCGCGGCGTCAACATCCTCGGGACGGCGACTGGCGGATAACAGGCGGTCTTGGTCGGTCACGCGCAGAGCCCTAGCGGCTGGGGGGCATGGCTGTCGAGGCGGCATGCGAACATTGCACGAACATAGCAGCAATTGGCTGCCCATGACAGCCGCGTCTCGGGCTCGCTTAACCCGAGTGGCGGACTCTGCGGCCAAAGCGCGCTATGATCCTGGCCATGCCGCACGACCTCTTCCTCGCCACCGCCGTCCCGCCAGCCCTGGACATCGCGCTGGCCGAACGCTTCACCCTCCACCGCGATACGCCGCCGCCGACCACGCGAGCGATCGTGGGCGGGGGTATGATGACGGTCGATGCCGCACTGCTCGATCGCCTGCCCGAGCTGGAGATCATCGCGGTCCACGGCGTCGGCCATGACGGGATCGACCGCGACGCCGTCGCCGCGCGCGGCATCCGCATTGCAATCACGCCCGATGCCCTGACCGAGGATGTCGCGGACCAGGCCATCGCCTTGTGGCTGGCGGTCGATCGGCGGATCGCGGCGAACGACCGGGCGATGCGAATGGGCAACTGGACCGTGCCGCTGGGCCGTCGCGCCAGCGGGCGGCGGATTGGTATTTTCGGGCTGGGGCGGATCGGGCAGGCGATTGCGCGGCGCGCCGAACCGTTCGGCGGCGAGATCCGCTATACCGCGCGCTCGGCGAAATCGGTGGCGTGGCGTTTCGTCCCCGATCTGGCGACGCTGGCCGAGGAGAGCGATGTGCTGTTCCTGGCCGCGCCGGGTGGGGCGGAGACGCATGGCGCGGTGACGGCGGCGGTGCTGGACCGGCTGGGGCCGGACGGCGTGCTGGTCAATATCGCGCGTGGCAGCCTGGTCGATGAGGAGGCGCTGATCGCCGCGCTGGAATCGCATCGGATCGCGGGCGCAGGGCTGGACGTATTCGCCGACGAACCGGACGTGCCCTATGCGCTACGCCGGATGAACCATGTCGTGCTCGCCCCGCATCAGGGTAGCGCCACCCGCGAAGGCCGGGCGGCCATGGCGGAGATGGTGATCGCCAATCTGGACGCCCATTTCGCCGGGCGGGCGCCGCCCGGATTGCTGGAGTAACGGGGCCCTATTTCGCCGCCTTGCGCAGCGCCAGCCGGACCAACGCGTCGAGCGAGGCATTCGCCCCCAATTCCTCTTCCGCCGAGGCGACCGCCGCACTCGCCTCGGCCGGGCGGAAGCCCAGGTTGAGCAGCGCCGACACCGCATCGGCCCCCGCCCCGACCGGCGCGGCGATACCGCCGCCCGATCCAGGCGCCAGCACGATCCCGCCGACCTTGTCCTTCAACTCCATCACGATCCGCTGGGCGAGCTTGGGCCCCACGCCATTGGCGCGCGCGACCATCGCCTTGTCACCGCTGGCGATCGCACGCATCAGGTCCGCAGGCTCCAGCGCCGACAGAATGGCCAGCGCCACACGCGCACCGACCCCCTGCACGCCGGTCAACAGCCGGAACCAGTCGCGCTCGTCGGCGCTGGCGAACCCGACCAGCCGGATCGAGTCCTCGGACACCAGCATCTCGGTATGCAGCATCGCCGCCTCGCCCACCGGGCCGATCGAAGACAAGGTCCGCGCCGAAGCACCGACCAGATAACCGACGCCGCCCACATCGATCACCGCATGGTCGATGCCGGTGGAGTCCAAACGTCCCTTGAGATGCGCGATCATGGCGGTGGGTTAGAACAAAAGGGGGGGTTCGTCACGCCCTTCGGCGGGCGGGAAATTTGGTTCACGCGAAGCCGCGACGGCGCGAAGCGGGATAAATTTGTTCGCGCGGAGACGCGGAGGCGCGGAGATGCTGTCCTGCTGGACGACATGCGGCCTTGACCAACGGTGGAGATAAGAGGGCCGCTGACGCGGCGAGCGACGGATGACATGAGATGGATTCGTCATTGCGAGCGTAGCGAAGCAATCCAGAGCGTCTTGCCCGGACACTGGATTGCTTCGCTACGCCCGCAATGACGGATCGGGTCAAACTGACGTCATCGCGCGCAAGCGACACATCTCCGCGCCTCCGCGCGAACATTTCCTCTCAGATGGCCGAAGCCCGCCGCTGCATCGCCCGCGCGCTCGCCAGGTGATGGGCATGGGTGATCGCCACCGCCAGTGCATCGGCGGCATCCGGGCCGGTCAGCTTCACGCCCGGCAGCAGATGGCCGACCATCGCCTGAACCTGCTTCTTGTCCGCGCCGCCGGTACCGACCGTCGCCTTCTTGACGATGCTGGGGTGATATTCGCCGACGATCAGCCCCGCCTGCGCTGCCGACAGCAGGACGATGCCACGCGCCTGGCCCAGCTTCAGCGTCGATTGTGCGTTGCTGTTGCCCAGCACCTCCTCGACCGCCGCGCCGTCCGGTTGTTGCTGGCGGATCACGTCATACAGCGCGGCGTGCAGATTGGCGAGGCGACGCGGCAGTGGCATCGACGGCTCGGTCTTGATCTGGCCGTTGGCGATGTGGCGAAGCCGGTTGCCCTCCACCGCGATCACCCCCCAGCCGGTGGTGCCGAGACCGGGATCGAGCCCGAGGATGATGGCAGGGGGTGGTGTCATGTCAGGCTTTCGGGGGAGACTATCGCGAGCGTTGCCTGCCCCTCCACCACCGGGCTTGCCCGGCGGTCCCCTCCCCAGGCCCAGCCCGGGGAGGATTGGGTTTAGGCCAGCTTTTCCATCACTTCGTCGGAGACTTCGTAATTGCCCCAGACGGTCTGGACGTCGTCGTCGTCGTCCAGCGTGTCGATCAGCTTGAACAGCGTCGCCGCCGCCGCTTCATCGACCGCAACCATGGTCTGCGGCCGCCAGGCCAGCTTGGCGCCTTCCGCCTCGCCCAGCACAGGCTCCAGCGCCTTGGCGACTTCGTGCAGATCGGCCTGCGCAGTCCAGATTTCGTGGCCGTCTTCCGACGAGGTCACGTCTTCCGCACCCGCTTCCAGCGCCGCCTCGAATATCTTTTCGGCGTCACCGGCACTCGCGGGATAGTTGATCAGGCCCATCCGGTCGAAACCATGGCTGACCGAACCGCCCGCGCCCAGATTGCCGCCATTCTTCGACACGGCGGTGCGAACGTTCGTCGCGGTGCGGTTGCGGTTGTCGGTCAGCGCCTCGATGATCAGGCTGACGCCGCCGGGGCCGAAGCCCTCATAGCGGACTTCCTCGTAATTCTCCCCGTCGCCGCGCGAGGCCTTGTCGATCGCGCGGGCGATATTGTCCTTGGGCATCGAGGCCGCCTTGGCCGCGTTGACGGCAGCGCGCAAACGCGGATTCATGTCCGGGTCGGGCGTGCCCATCTTCGCCGCGACGGTGATTTCGCGGGAGAGCTTGGAAAATGCTGCCGAGCGCTTCTTATCCTGCGCGCCCTTGCGGTGCATGATGTTCTTGAATTTGCTGTGGCCTGCCATCGGTGCCTCTTGAGATGATCGGGCTCTTTACGACCGCGCAAGGGCCTTTGCCAACCCGTCGATCTTCGCCTCCAGCGTATCGAGCCGCTCGGTGACTCCATTGTCCAGCTTGTGGTGCAGCCGGAGGATGTCGATCTCGGCGCGCAAATTGGTGCGATAGTCCAGGCTGGCGGCCAGCCGGTCCTTGGCCGATTGCCGGTTCTGGCTCATCATGATGACCGGCGCCTGGATCGCCGCGAGCGTCGAGAGCATCAGGTTCAGAAAGATGTAAGGGTACGGATCGAACGCCATGCCGAAATGGCTGAGCACGTCCGAATTGAGCAGCATCCACCCGAGCAGGATCACCGAAAAGGTGATGATGAAGCCCCAGCTGCCGCCGATCGCCGCCACCCGATCGGCCAGCTTCTCGCCCCAGGTCGAGGTTTCGTCCGCGACATCGGCGGCGTCGCGCGCGCTGAGCTGGCCCGACTCGATATCGGCGATGACCTGGCGTTCTTCCTCGTCCAGTTCGTGGGCGGGCTTGCCCAGCGTGCGGCGGGCGATTTCGGCGGCGGTCGACAGGGCCATGAGCTTGGGGCTCCGCTGGAGGAATCAAATGCCTTGCTCCTTGGGGCGTTGATCGGCCAAACGCCAGAGTCATGACGGTACGCGTGGATATGGGAACCGATGAGCGCGGCTCGTCGGTGCCGATCGATCTTGAGGAACTGCTGGCGACCCGCCTGCTGGTGCAGGGCAATTCGGGGTCGGGAAAGTCGCATCTGCTGCGCCGGTTGCTGGAGAAGTCGGCGGGCCAGGTGCAACAGGTGGTCATCGATCCCGAGGGCGATTTCGTCACTTTGTCGAAGGCGTACGGCCATGTCGTGATCGAGGCGGGCGACTATGCCGAGCGCGAGGTCGGGCGTTTCGCCTCGCGGATTCGCGAACACCGTGCCTCGGTGGTCCTCAGCCTGGAGGGGCTGGAGATCGAAGGGCAGATGCGCTGCGCCGCGACCTTCCTGAATGCGCTGTTCGATGCGCCACGCGAACATTGGTATCCCGCGCTCGTCGTGGTGGACGAGGCGCAGCTCTTCGCCCCCACCACCGGCGGCGAAGTGACCGAAGAAGTCCGCCGCGCCTCGCTGTCCGCCATGACCAACCTGATGTGTCGCGGGCGCAAGCGCGGTCTTGCGGGCGTGATCGCGACCCAGCGACTCGCTAAGCTCGCCAAGAACGTCGCGGCGGAGGCGTCCAACTTCCTGATGGGCCGCACCTTCCTCGACATCGACATGGCGCGCGCCGCCGATCTGCTCGGCATGGAGCGGCGGCAGGCCGACTCGATCCGCGATCTGGCACGCGGCACCTTCCTGGCGCTCGGCCCCGCCGTCTCGCGGCGGCCGATCACGGTGAAGATTGGCGCGGTCGAGACCTCGGCACGCTCGGGCAGTCCCAAGCTGACCCCCCTGCCCGACGCGCCGCCGCCCGATCTGCAGGAACTGCTCTTCGCGCCGGTCGAGGAAGCCCCGACCCTGCCCATGACCTTCGACCCGCGCCCGCGCCGTGTGCCCGCCGAGGAACTGATGGCCGATCTCGGTCGCCCGCCGCTGCCGACCACCGCCGCGCCCCCCGCGCCGGAGATGGACGAGGGCGAAGTCGAGGCGATCTACGAACAGGTGCTGCGCGCGATCGTCGAGGACCCCGAATCGACCTTCCGCCCCGCCTCAGTTCTGTTCCAGGATTTCCAGGTGCGCTGCCGGATGGCGGGCCTCGCCCGGCCGCCGCTCGACCTGAACGGCTTTGCCCGGCGGCTGTCCTGCGCGCGGGCGGGGATTTTCGATGTGAACGATCCCGACTGGCAGGAAGCGCTGGCGCTGGCCGCGATGCTGCCCGACGATATGCTGGGCGCGTTCCTGCTGGTGGCGCGCGCGGCACGGGAGGGGCTGCCCTGCCCGCCCGATACCAAGATCGCCGAGACCTATGGGACCAGCTCGCTGGGCCGGGTGAAGCGGCTCATCGCCTATATCGAGAGCCGCGACCTGTTCGTGTGCCGCACCGACCTGACGGGCAAGCGGTCGATCACGATTCCGCGGCTGGGCTGGACGACCCAGGCAGCGGAGATGGGGTGAGGGTTTCCCTTGGCCTTCGACTTCGCTCAGGCTGAACGGGGGCGGAAAGGATGCGAGGCGAACAGTGGTCGCAATTGGCTATGATGAGACGCTTTTTGGATGTCTTCAGCTATCATCAGAAAGGCGATTGACGAGCCATCGTACCCCGAAACCGATTGGAGCGGCGACTGCGAATGTTAGCAAGAGGTCTCTAATCAACGAGGATTGATGACAAGGGACGTCTGGTACGCAGTCGCCTAAGCTGGAGACAAGTACCGACAAGAAGAAGACAGGCAGCCCAAACAGGGCAGCCATCGCGCAACCCCATTTGCCGCCAGTAGTTCCCCCGCCCCTGTAACGGCTGTCATCCATGGTGGCAGCATATCGGATTTATCCGTCTCTACAATCTTGAATGAGCAAAACGCTTCACCCCCGTTCAGCCTGAGCGAAGTCGAAGGCCACGCTCCACCACCCGCCACAAAAAAGGGCGACGGAGCCACCAGCCCCGCCGCCCTTCGCATTTCCGAGCCCGAAGCCGGGATCAGATCATGCCCAGCGCCTTCATATACACTTCGAGGATGGCTTCCTCTTCCTGATATTCCTCGCGCTTCTTCTTGCGGATCTGCATGATCTTCTTGATCGCCTTGGGGTCGTAGCCGCGCGCCTTGGCTTCGGCGAAGACATCCTTGATGTCGTCCGAAATGCCCTTCTTCTCTTCTTCCAGCCGCTCGGCCCGCTCGATCAGCAGGCGCAGCTCGTCGGCCGTCACATTGCCGCTGCTGTCGAAATTCTCGTCCGCCATTGTCTCTAACCTTCTGAAAACCTGTATGCCCCCATGGACCCGCCGCCACGACGCAAATCCTCGCCCATGGGCAAGGTCGGTCCGGCGCGGATGTCGGGATCGCGGGCGGTCTAGGCGGTTCCGGGCCCAGGCTCAAGCCGTGCGTTAACGGTTCTTCTTCACGCTTTCGGCCATGCGGGCCAGCTGCTCCGGCGTCGCCTCGGCCTGATGCGCCGCCTTCCACTGGTCATAGGGCATGCCGTAGATCGCTTCACGCGCGGTCGCCTTGTCGACGCCCGCCGCCTCGCCGACCCAGTCGGACAGGCAGTTGCGGCAAAAGCCCGCCAGCCCCATCAGATCGACATTCTGCGCATCGGTCCGGTGGCGCAGGTGCAGCACCAGCCGACGAAAGGCCGCGGCGGCCGCCGCGTCATCGATTGCATTCAACGCATCCAGCGTATCGCCCATATTCGTCGCTCCTAGGTTGATCGTAACGCATTAAGCTTTAGGACACTGGCCGCAAAGAAGCAGGATGTGAACATGACCACGGCCCTCCCACCTCGTTCGCGCAAAGTCCGCGTCCTCGCCACGCTCGGCCCGGCCAGCAGCGATCCCGAAACGATCGCCACCCTGTTTCAGGCAGGGGCCGACGCCTTTCGAATCAATATGAGCCATGGCGACCAGCAGTCGAAGGTGCCGCTGATCCAGGCGATCCGTGGCCTGGAGGAACGGTTCGGCCGTCCGACCACGATCCTCGCCGATCTTCAGGGGCCGAAGCTGCGCGTGGGCAAGTTCGCCGATGGCAAGGTGATGCTGGAAACCGGCAGCACCTTCGTCCTCGACCGCGATCCGACGCCGGGCGACGCCACCCGTGTCGAGCTGCCGCACAAGGAAATCTTCGCCGCGATCGAACCGGGCGCGCGCCTGTTGCTCGATGACGGCAAGCTGGTGCTGCGCGTGGCGTTCCACGACGACCAGAAGATCACGACCCTGGTCGAGGTCGGCGGTGCGCTGTCGAACAACAAGGGGCTGAACGTCCCCGATGTGGTGCTGCCCATGGCCGCGCTGACCGAGAAGGACCGTTCCGACCTGGCCTTCGCGGTCGAGCAGGGCGTCGACTGGATCGCGCTCTCCTTCGTCCAGCGGCCCGAGGATCTGATGGAGGCGCGCGGCCTGATCAAGGGGCGCGCCGCGCTGCTCGCCAAGATCGAGAAGCCGCAGGCGATCGACCGGCTGGAGGAAATCGTCGAGCAGTGCGACGGCGTGATGGTCGCGCGTGGCGACCTGGGCGTCGAACTGCCGCCCCAGGCCGTCCCGCCGCTCCAGAAGCGCATCGTCGAGGTGTCGCGCCGGATGGGCCGCCCGGTGGTCGTCGCCACGCAGATGCTCGAATCGATGATCCAAAGCCCCTCGCCCACCCGCGCCGAGGTGTCGGACGTGGCGACCGCCATCTATGACGGCGCCGACGCGATCATGCTGTCGGCCGAGTCGGCGGCGGGTGCCTGGCCGGTCGAATCGGTGGCGATGATGAACGCGATCGGCGTGTCGGTGGAAAACGACCCCGGCCATGGCGAGCGCATCCACTTCACCGCCATGACCCCCGACCCGACCACCGCCGACGCGCTGGCCGAGGCGGCGGCGAGCATCACCAACACCGTTTCGGCCAAGGCGATCATCTGCTTCACCACCAGCGGCTCGACCCCCCGCCGCGTGGCGCGCGAGCGGCCCTCGGTGCCGATCCTGGTCCTGACCCCGCAGCTGGAGACGGCGCGTCGTCTGGGCCTGCTCTGGGGCTGTCACGCGGTCCATACCCGTGACGTCGAATCCTTCGAGGAGATGGTCGCCAAGTCCAAGCGCATGGCGCTGCGCCACGGCATTGCCGAGGCGGGCAACCAGGTCGTGCTGATGGCGGGCGTCCCCTTCCGCACGCCGGGATCGACCAACGTGCTGCACGTCACCCGCATCATGGGCGACGAACTGGCCAATTACGGCGACCGCAGCGAAGAGGCGTAAGCGCCGATCCCGGTGCGAGAAAGGCGGCGGCGCGAAAGCGTTGGCCGCCTTTTTTTCGTCCAGCCCCGATCCAGCCCAACGTTTTGGCGGGAAACGATCATGCCCCTGTCTCTCGATACCCGCCCCGACCTCGACACCCCCGGCTATCGCTGCGGCGTCCGGCCGAGCGTGATATCGAGGCCATCGTGTCCATCGTCGGGGATTGGGATGTCGCACACCGTCTGGCCCGCGTGCCGCATCCGTACAGCCCGGACGATGCGCGCTTCTTCCTGGAGCGGGTCGTGCCTGCTGAATGGGTCTGGGCGATCACGCTGCGGGGCGAGGACCGGCTGATCGGGGCGGTCGGGCTGACCCCGGAACGCGACGCGGATACCGCAAAGCTGGGCTATTGGCTGTCCCCTGCGCATTGGGGCCAGGGGATCGCGACCGAGGCGGCGCGGGCGCTCGTCGATTTCGGGTTCGAGCGGCTTGGTCTTACCCGCCTGACCTCGGGCTATTTCGAGGGCAATCCGGCGTCCGGTCGCGTGCTTGCCAAGCTCGGCTTTGTCGAGACCGGACGGGTTCTGCGTCCCTGCGTCGCTGCCGGCGGGGATATGCCATCAGTGCGGATGGTATTGGAGCCGTTATCCTCCCCTGCAAGGGGAGGTGGCAGGGCGAAGGCCTGACGGAGGGGTGTCGCGCTATCGAGAGCGAGTGGCAGGCCGGATTGCCCCCGGCAATCCTCGAACCCGCGGGCGGGTTCGACCTGCCACTCCCCTCCACCATGCTTCGCATGGTCCCCCTCCCCTTGCAGGGAGGAATTCCAGAGGCGCGTAACAAAAAGGCGGGCACCTTGCGATGCCCGCCCCTTCGTTAATTCGACAAGAGCCCGATCAGATGTGGATCGGCTTACCCTGCACCGCCATGGCGGCTTCCTTAAGCGCCTCGGCATGGGTCGGGTGCGCGTGGCAGGTGTACGCGATGTCTTCCGACGTCGCACCGAACTCCATCGCCTGCGCGGCCTGCGCGATCATCGTGCCAGCCAAGCTGGAGATGATCCACACGCCGAGCACGCGGTCGGTCTTGGCGTCGGCGATCACCTTCACGAAGCCGTCGGTATCGCGGTTGGTCTTGGCGCGGCTGTTGGCGGCGAAGGGGAACTTGCCGACCTTGACCTCGCCCTTTTCCTTGGCGGCTTCTTCCGACAGGCCGACACCGGCGATCTCGGGCATGGTGTAGACGACGCTGGGGATGACGTCGTGGTTCACGATGCCGGTCTGGCCAGCGATGTTCTCCGCCACCGCGACGCCTTCGTCCTCGGCCTTGTGCGCGAGCATCAGGCCCGGCGCCACGTCGCCGATCGCCCAGATGCCGTCGACATTGGTCGCGAAGTCATGGTCGATCTCTACCTGGCCACGACCGTTCAGCTTCACGCCCGCCGCTTCCAGGTTCAGCCCATCGGTATTGGGCTTGCGGCCGATCGCGACCAGCACGGCATCGGCCGACAGCGTTTCCGCCGCACCACCCGCCGCCGGTTCGACCGACACGGTCGCGCGGTCGCCCTCGACGGTGACGCCGGTCACCTTGGTCGAGGTCTTTAGCTCCATGCCCTGCTTCTTGAACAGCTTGGCCGATTCCTTGCGGACTTCGCCATCGAAGCCGGGCAGGATCTGGTCGAGATATTCGACCACCGTGACCTTGGCCCCCAGACGACGCCAGACCGAACCCAGCTCCAGGCCGATCACGCCGCCGCCGATGACGACGAGATGCTCGGGCACCTTGGGCAGCGCCAGCGCGCCGGTCGAGTCGACCACGACCTTCTGGTCGATTGCGACACCCGGCAGCGGGGTCACGACCGAGCCGGTCGCGATCACGATGTCGCGCGCGGTGACGGTCTGGTCGCCGACCTTGACCGTGCTCGCATCCTGGAACGCGGCCTTGCCCTTCAGCCAGGTGACCTTGTTCTTCTTGAACAGATATTCGATGCCGCCGGTCAGCTCGCCGACCGCCTTGGCCTTTTCAGCGTGCATCTGGTCGAGGTTAAGCTTGGCGCCCTCGATCTCGACACCGAACTTGGCGAGTGCACCGTGCGACGCTTCCTCGAACAGCTCGGATGCGTGGAGCAGCGCCTTGGACGGGATGCAGCCGACATTGAGGCAGGTGCCGCCCAGCGTCTCGCGCGCCTCGGCGCACGCGGTCTTCAGGCCCAGCTGCGCCGCGCGGATCGCCGCGACATAGCCGCCGGGGCCGGCGCCGATCACCAGGACGTCATAGTCATACTCAGCCATTTGTCTCTCCCGTTCCCCGGCTTCGGGGTCCAGCCTGCGGGCGCACCCGCCTTACACAGCACGAACGGACCCCCGCGGTTGCGAGGGCCCGTATAGATCACAAAGCGATCAGAGGTCGATCAGGATGCGCGTCGGGTCCTGGATCGCGTTCTTCAGCGCGACGAGGAAGGTCACCGCCTCGCGACCGTCGATGATGCGATGGTCATAGGACAGCGCCAGGTACATCATCGGACGGATGACGATCTGGCCGTCGACGACGACCGGCCGCTCCTCGATACGGTGTAGGCCCAGCACCGCCGACTGGGGCGGGTTGATGATCGGGGTCGACATCAGCGAGCCGAACACGCCGCCGTTCGAGATGGTGAAGGTGCCGCCCTTCATCTCGTCCATCTTCAGCGTGCCGTCCTTGGCGCGCTTGCCGAAGTCGCCGATCGTCTTTTCGATACCAGCCACCGTCAGGTCCTGCGCGTCGCGGATGACCGGCACGACCAGGCCGTTCGGGGCCGAGACGGCGACCGAGATGTCGGCATAGTCGTGATAGACGATCTCATCGCCCTCGATCGACGCGTTGACCGACGGAATGTCCTTCAGCGCCATCGTCGCGGCCTTCACGAAGAAGCCCATGAAGCCCAGGCGGACGCCATGCTTCTTCTCGAACAGGTCCTTATACTTGGCGCGCGCCTCGATCACCGCGGTCATGTCGACGTCGTTGAACGTCGTCAGCATCGCGGCGGTGTTCTGCGCTTCCTTCAGGCGCTTGGCGATCGTCTGACGCAGGCGCGTCATCTTGACCCGCTCTTCCTTGCGCGCCGAACCGGCAGGCGCAGCGGCCGGAGCAGCGGCGGCAGGCGCGGGGGCACTCGACTTGTTGGCGGCGGCGGCGGCGACATCTTCCTTGGTGATGCGGCCGTCCTTGCCGGTGCCCTTGATCGTCGCGGGGTCGAGACCATGCTCCAGCACCGCACGACGCACCGACGGCGAGAGCGCGGCGGGCGAGTCGCTCGACTCGTCAGTGGCGGGAGCCGGAGCGGCAGCCGCCGGAGCCGCGGTCACGGCAGGAGCCGCCGCTTCGGTCTTGGCCGGGGCCGCGCCACCGGCATCGACGGTCGCCAGCAGCGCGCCGACCTGCACCGTGTCGCCGACCTTCACGGCATGCTCACCCATGACACCCGCCACCGGCGAGGGCACTTCGACCGAGACCTTGTCGGTCTCCAGGCTCGCGATCGGCTCGTCGACCGCCACCGCGTCACCCGGCTGCTTCAGCCATTCGCCCAGCGTCGCTTCGGAGATCGATTCGCCCAGTACCGGGACCAGAACTTCAGTCGCCATTTCCATTTCCTCCACCCGGCGAACCGGGGTTCTTACGCGGGCGGGCAAAACGCCCGCGCCAGATTTCATCCCTCCCCGGCTCGGTCACGAACCGGGGAACTCGATACGTCAGTCCACCGCCGCCGTGGTCGGCTTGGCGGTCGTGTTGCTGCCCTCGGCGCGCGTCCGGCGGATTTCCTCGCGGACATTATGGCCCAGCGCATCGGCGACCAGCGCGCCCTGCTCGGCGGTGTGGCGCTTCATCAGGCCGGTGGCGGGCGACGCCGCCGCCGTGCGACCGGCATAACGGGCGCGCTTCACCGAAGCCCCGGCCTCGGCCAGCGCCTCCTCGATCAGCGGCTCGACGAAGAACCAATACCCGTTGTTCTTCGGCTCTTCCTGCGCCCAGACCACGTCCTGCAGGTTCGGCATCCGCGCGATCCGCTTGGCCAGCGCATCGCTCGGAAACGGATAGAGCTGCTCGACGCGCACGATCTGGGTCGTGGTGTCGCCCGCCGCGTCGCGTGCCTCGATCAGGTCGTACGCGACCTTGCCGGTGCACAGGACCAGACGCGTCGTCGCCTCGTCGGCGGCACCGTTGGTGTCCGACAGCAGGCGACGGAAGTGGCTGTCGCCCTGGAAATCCTCGGCCTTCGACACCGCCAGCTTGTGGCGCAGCAGCGACTTCGGCGTGAAGACGATGAGCGGTTTACGGAAATTGCGATGCATCTGACGGCGCAACAGGTGGAAATAATTGGCCGGGGTGGTGCAGTTCGCCACCTGGATATTATCGTTGGCGCAGGACTGGAGGAAGCGCTCGGGACGCGCGGACGAATGCTCCGGCCCCTGCCCTTCATAACCATGCGGCAACAGCATCACGAGGCCGTTGGCGCGCAGCCACTTGGACTCGCCCGACGTGATGAACTGGTCGATCATGATCTGCGCGCCGTTGACGAAGTCGCCGAACTGCGCCTCCCACAGCACCAGCGTCTTCGGATCGGCGAGCGCATAGCCATATTCGAAGCCCAGCACGCCGTACTCGGACAGCGGGCTGTCCAGCACCTCGAAGCTGCCATGCTCGACGGTCTTCAGCGGCACGTACTTGTGCTCGTCGGTCTGGTCGACCCAGACGGCGTGACGCTGCGAGAAGGTGCCGCGACCCGAATCCTGGCCGGACAGACGCACGCCATAGCCTTCCGACAGCAGCGAACCGAAGGCCAAAGCCTCGCCGGTCGCCCAGTCGAAATTCTCGCCCGTCGTGAACATCTGGCGCTTGGCATCCAGCACGCGGTTCAGCGTCTTGTGGACCTGCAAGCCTTCCGGGATCGTGGTCAGCGTGCGGCCGATCGCGTCGAACAGCTTCTTGTCGAGGCCGGTCTCCACGTTGCGGCGACCCTGATCAGTTTCCTTCGGCGCCGACAGACCCGACCAGCGACCGGCGAACCAGTCGGCCTTGTTGGGCTTGTAGCCCTGCCCGGCCTCGAACTCGCCTTCGCAGCGCGTGGTGTACTGCTTGACGTTCTCGTCGACCCAGGCCTGGTCGACCACGCCTTCGGCGACGAGGCGCTTCGCATAGATTTCGCTAACACCGGGGTGCGAGCGGATTTTGTTGTACATCAGCGGCTGGGTGAAGCCCGGCTCGTCACCTTCATTGTGACCAAAGCGGCGATAGCACCACATGTCGATCACGATGTCGCGGTGGAACTTCTGGCGGAACTCGATCGCCATCTTGGTGGCGAAGGTCACCGCCTCGGGATCGTCGCCATTGACGTGGAAGACCGGCGCCTGGACGCCCTTGGCCACATCCGACGGATAGGGCGAGGAGCGCGCGAATTGCGGGCTGGTGGTGAAGCCCACCTGATTGTTGATGATGAAGTGGACGCAGCCGCCCGTGTTGTAACCACGGATGCCTGAGAAGCCGAGGCACTCCCAGACGATACCCTGCCCCGCGAACGCCGCGTCACCGTGGATCAGCACCGGCACCGAGGCCGAGTGATCCTCCAGGTCGCCCGCGATCGTCTGGATCGCGCGGGTCTTGCCCAGCACGACCGGGTTCACCGCCTCGAGGTGCGAGGGGTTGGCGACCAGCGACATATGGACCTTGTGGCCGTCGAACTCGCGGTCGGTCGAGGTGCCGAGGTGGTACTTCACGTCGCCCGAACCGCCGATGTCATCGGGGTTGGCCGAACCACCGGCGAATTCGTGGAAGATCACGCGCAGCGGCTTGGCCATCACATTGGCCAGCACGTTCAGGCGACCGCGATGCGCCATGCCGAACACGATCTCGCGCACGCCCATCTGGCCACCGTACTTGATGACCGATTCGAGCGCGGGGATCATCGACTCGCCGCCGTCCAGGCCGAAGCGCTTGGTCCCGACATATTTCTTGCCGAGGAACTTTTCCCACTGCTCGGCCTCGATGACCTTGTTCAGGATCGCCTTCTTGCCATCGACGGTGAAGTCGATCGCCTTATCCTGGCCTTCCATCCGGTCCTGGAGGAAGCGGCGCTCCTCCACATCTGCGATGTGCATGTACTCAAGGCCAATATTGCCGCAATAATTCTTGCGCAGCGTGTCGACCAGCTCGCGAACGGTCGCCCATTCGAAGCCCATCGTGCCGCCCAGATACACCTTGCGGTCGAGATCGGCGTCGGTGAAGCCGTGATATTCGGTCTTCAGATCCTCGGGCAGTTCACGCAGGCCCGACAGGCCCAGCGGATCGAGGTTCGCCGCAAGATGGCCGCGCACCCGGTAGGTGCGGATCAGCATCTGCGCGCGGATCGCGTCGCCCGCCGCCTTGACGATGTCGGCGGTCGAGGGGGCTGCCGCCGCAGCGGCAGGGGCGGGCTTGCCACCCTTGGCGGGCTTGGGGGCGGGTTCCATCTGCGTCGGGTCGAGGCCCGCCGTTAGATCGTCGGTCGAGGTCAGCGGCCAGCGCTTGTTCTGCCAGCTCGGGGCACCCACGCCCTGCTCCAGACCCTCGAAGAAGGTCCGCCAGCCTGCATCGACCGACGACTGGTCGGCCTGATACTTGGCATAGAGCGTTTCGATGAAGGCGGGGCTGACGCCCGCCGCGATGTCGCTGAATTCCTGGCCTTCGTAGCCCATGAGACGCTTCCTCGACCGCCCGTCTTCTTCATGATCGCCACCCCGGCACATCCGCCTGGGGTCCGCAGCCGCGAGCGGCCCGCCTGCCGCCACGGACCCCGGCGGTTGTGCCGGGGTGACGCGATACGCCTTACTTGTTCAGCACCGACAGCAGCGTCGAGCCGAGCTCCGACGGCGAAGCCGCGACCTTGATCCCGGCCGCTTCCATCGCCGCGATCTTGTCCTCGGCGCCGCCCTGGCCGCCCGACACGATCGCACCGGCATGGCCCATGCGACGGCCCGGAGGCGCGGTGCGGCCCGCGATGAAGCCCGCCATCGGCTTCGAACGGCCACGCTTGGCTTCGTCACGCAGGAACTGCGCGGCTTCCTCTTCCGCCGAGCCACCGATCTCGCCGATCATGATGATCGACTGAGTCTCGTCATCGGCCAGGAACAGCTCCAGCACGTCGATGAAGTTGGTGCCGTTGACGGGGTCGCCGCCGATGCCGACTGCGGTCGTCTGACCGAGACCGGCGTTCGAGGTCTGGAACACCGCCTCATAGGTCAGCGTGCCCGAGCGCGACACGACGCCGACCGAGCCCTTCTTGAAGATCGAACCCGGCATGATGCCGATCTTGCACTCGCCCGGCGTCAGCACGCCCGGGCAGTTCGGACCGATCAGGCGCGACTTGGAACCCGAAAGGGCGCGCTTCACCTTGACCATGTCGAGCACCGGAATGCCCTCGGTAATCGCGACGATCAGCGGGATTTCCGCGTCGATCGCTTCCAGGATCGAGTCGGCCGCGAAGGGCGGCGGCACATAGATGACCGACGCGTCAGCGCCCGTCTTCGACTTGGCTTCGGCGACGGTGTTGAAGACCGGCAGGCCGATATGCTCGGTGCCGCCCTTGCCCGGCGTCACGCCGCCGACCATCTGCGTGCCATATGCCAGCGCCTGCTGGGTGTGGAACGTGCCGGTTTCACCCGTCATGCCCTGGGTGATGACCTTGGTGTTCTTGTTGACGAGGATGCTCATCCGTCGGTTCCGTCCTTGTCCGCCCCGGCGAAGGCCGGGGCCCAGTTGCGATACGTTTATGGAAGTGCGATTCGATCGTAGAGGTCGTCCCAATCGGGATTGAATCCTTCGATTTCTCGCAGCTTCCAAAGCCGCTTCCAATTCTTCATTCGCAGTTCGCGTTGCCGCGCTGCTTCCCAGCTATCATGCACCTCGTACCAGACGAGCCAATGACAGCGATGCTCCCGCGTGAACCCAGCCACCACGCCGTTGCGGTGTTCCCACACCCGCCGCGGCAAATTGGTCGTCGAGCCGATATAGATCGTCCCGTTGCGACCGCTGGCCATGATGTAGACGAAGGCTTGTGCTTCGATCACCATGTCCAACCCAACTGGGCCCCGGCCTTCGCCGGGGCGGTGTCATTCCTTCAAATTACGCTAGGCTCTCGTCGATGCCCTTGCAGGCGACGAGCAGTTCCTTGACCGCATCGACCGAGACCTGAAGGTTCGCCTTCGCCTCGTCCGACAGCTTAACCTCGACGACCTTCTCGACACCACCGGCGCCGATCACGACGGGCACGCCGACATAGAGGTTGTCGATGCCATATTCACCCGACAGGTGGGCGGCGGCAGGCAGGATGCGCTTCTGGTCGTAGAGATAGGCCTCGGCCATCGCGATGCCGCTGGTGGCGGGCGCATAGTAAGCCGAGCCGGTCTTGAGCAGCGCGACGATCTCGCCGCCGCCGCCGCGGGTGCGCTTGATGATCTCGTCGACCTTTTCCTTGGTCGAGAAGCCCATCTCGATCAGGTCGCTGACTGGGATGCCGCTGACGGTCGAATATTCCAGCACCGGGACCATCGTGTCGCCGTGGCCGCCGAGCACGAAGGTGTTCACGTCCTTCACCGACACGCCGAACTCTTCGGCGAGGAAGTGCGAGAAGCGCGCCGAGTCGAGCACGCCCGCCATGCCGACGACCTTGTTCGCAGGAAGTCCCGAGAACTCGCGCAGCGCCCAGACCATCGCGTCGAGCGGGTTGGTGATGCAGATCACGAACGCGTCGGGCGCGTTGTCGCGGATGCCCTCGCCGACCGCCTTCATCACCTTCAGGTTGATGCCGAGCAGGTCGTCGCGGCTCATGCCGGGCTTGCGCGCGACACCGGCGGTGACGATGATGACATCGGCGCCCGCGATGTCCGCGTAGTCGTTGGAACCCTTGATGTTCGCGTCGAAGCCTTCGACCGGGCCGCACTGCGACAGGTCGAGCGCCTTGCCCTGGGGCACACCCTCGACAACGTCGAACAGGACGATATCGCCCAGCCCCTTGAGCGCGGCGAGGTGCGCCAGCGTGCCGCCGATGTTACCGGCGCCGATCAGCGCGATCTTCTTGCGAGCCATTCCAATCCTACTCCGTAGTGGACGTACGTGATTGGTCACGCGGCCTACGCCCATATGGGCGTCGGGGCAACCGTTAATCCACAGAGTTTAAGATTTTAAACGATAATGGTTCGCAAGTGCATTAAGCTGTCATTAGCCCTTCATCCGAGCCATGGCCCTGCGCCAGATACTCGTCCGATCGCATCTCTTCCAACCGGCTGATCGTACGCTCGAACTCGAACCGCCCATCGCCGGTTTCATAGAGTTCGGCGGGCTGCGCGTCGGCTGCGGCGAGCAGCTTGACCTTGTGTTCGTAGAGTGCGTCGATCAGTTGGACGAAGCGCGCCGCCTCGTTGCGATTCTCCGGCCCCAGCTTGGGGATGCCGACCAGGATGACGGTGTGGAAGCGCCGCGCGACCGCCAGATAGTCCGCCGCCCCGCGCGCCTCGCCGCACAGCCGCTTGAACGAGAAGACCGCCACGCCCTTCAGCGCCTTGGGGACATGCAGCACGCGGCCGCCGACCTTCAGGTCCTCGCTAGGCACATGCGCGGCATCCTCGACCGGATAGTCGGTCAGGCGGAAGAACGCCGCCGACAGCGTCATCGTCGCCTTCGGACCGTTGGGCACCAGCCAGGTGTCGAGCCGCCCCAGCCGGTCGCGCCGGTAATCGGTCGGCCCGTTGAGCGCCAGTACATCCAGCCGCGCCTCGATCAACGCGATGAAGGGCAGGAAATGCTCGCGGTTGAGGCCGTTCTTGTACAGGTCCTTGGGCGGCCGGTTGGACGTGGTGACGATCGTCACCCCCGCCTCGATCAGCGTGGTGAACAGCCGCGACAGGATCATCGCGTCGGGGCTGTTGGTCACCATCATCTCGTCGAAGGCCAGCAGCCGCACTTCCTTGGCCAGCGCGGCGGCGACCGGGGCGATCGGGTCGCCCGCCTGCTTGGCACGCTCGGTGGCGATGCGGGCGTGGACCTCCAGCATGAACTCAGCGAAATGGACCCGACGCTTGGCCTCGACCGCGACGTGATCGAAGAACAGGTCCATCAGCATCGACTTGCCGCGACCGACGTCACCCCAGAGGTAGACGCCCTTCGGGGCGGGCGTGCCCTTGCCGGTCAGCCGGGCGAACAGGCCGATCTTGCGCGGGGTTTCCAATTCGGTCGCGAGTTGTTCGAGACGCGCGGCGGCGGCGGCCTGTTCGGGATCGGGGCGGAGTTCCTGGGCTTCGATCAGGCGGCGATAGGCGTTGAGGATGTCGGGCATGTCAGGGGCGATGTCTTCCCTGCCCCGCCCGGCGTCAACCCCCACCCTCACCCCTCCCTCTCCCATTGGGAGAGGGAGGGAGGCGCGTCAGCGCCGGAAGGGTGAGGGCAGGCCATGACCCTCCACCATCGCTTGCGCGACGCCCCCCAAGCACAGCTTGGGGGGGGATAAAAAAGGGGGCCGTTTCCGACCCCCTTCCCGTTTCCATCGAAACAAACCGGATCAGATGATCCGCTCGGCTTCCATCTTCTTGATCTCGGCGATCGCCTTGGCCGGGTTCAGGCCCTTGGGGCAGACATTCGCGCAGTTCATGATCGTGTGGCAGCGGTACAGGCGGAAGGGGTCTTCCAGCTCGTCCAGACGCTCACCGGTCATCTCGTCGCGGCTGTCGGCCAGCCAGCGATAGGCCTGGAGCAGGATCGCGGGCCCCAGGAACTTGTCGCTGTTCCACCAATAGCTGGGGCACGAGGTCGAGCAGCAGGCGCACAGGATGCACTCGTACAGGCCATCAAGCTTGGCGCGGTCGTCCGGCGACTGGAGCCGCTCCTTGCCCGAGGGCGCGGGCGACACGGTCTGCAGCCACGGCTTGATCGAGGCGTACTGCGCATAGAAGTGGGTGAAGTCGGGAACCAGATCCTTCACCACGTCCATATGCGGCAAGGGCGTGATCTGGACCGTGCCCTTCACATCCTCGATCGCGGTGGTGCAGGCCAGGCCGTTGCGGCCGTCGATGTTCATCGCGCACGATCCGCAAATGCCCTCACGGCACGAACGGCGGAAGGTCAGCGAGCTGTCCTGCTCGGCCTTCATCTTGATCAGCGCGTCGAGCACCATCGGGCCGCACTCGTCCAGATCGACCTCGAACGTGTCGTAGCGCGGGTTCTGGCCCGAATCGGGGTCGTAGCGATAGACCTTGAACTTTTTCAGGCGGCCGCCGGTGGTCGCCTTGTGCGTTTCGCCCTTCTTGATGACGCTGTTCTTCGGCAGGGCAAATTCGGCCATGGTCACAAACCCGCTGGATGGGCCGACAGGCTGTCGGCAAAGGATCGCCCTCGCCGATACATGACAGGGGCGCTTGTCGCAAATGTCTTGACCGATTTAGCTGCCGGTTCAGATCACATCAAGAACGAGACCCAGCGCGCGCGCCTCCTCGGCATCGATATACCAGTTGCTCCGCGCCTTTTCCCGGAGCGTCTCGAAGCTGACTTTCGAGCCGTTGACGATGGCGCGAAAGCCCTCTTCCTGGATCAGGACCGACTGCTCGATCTCGTGCAGCTTGGCTTTCAGCACCACCGGCAGGTTGGTGAGCGGGCCGGACAGGTCGATGCTGCCGCTCATCTGCCGCTCATGGAGCATCAGGCGGGTGCCGCGGGTCAGGAAACGATATTCGACCGGAAAGGCGGACATGAAGGTCGCGCCCGCCGAATAGACCGCGACCTTGCCCAGGAACAGGGTCTCGCGGCCGGTATAGTCGCGCAGCAGCCGGATCGAGTCGCCCATCGCCCGCGCCATTTCCGGGTCGCCGCCCAGCGTGGTGATCGACACGACCAGCGGGCCGTCCGAGGGCGCGGCGGCAAGCTGGTCCTTGAACCCGGCATACATCACCTCGTCCACCGTGCCGTATAGCTGGATGTGCGGGTGGGCGAGCAGCGGATAGTTCACCGCATTGTTGGGCTGGTCATGCATGGAACGCGAACCGGGGGCGTGGGGTAAGGTTCCGCGCCCCCATCATGCCAGCGCGACGCGTTCAGGAAGCGAGCTTTCCCTGCGCATAGCCTTGCGTCCCATGGGTCAGCACGTCGTCGCCGTCCACGATCTCCGCCACCGGGATATCGGGCAGCGCCTTGATCTGCGCATAGAGCGGCGCGAAGTCCGTCTCCAGCGTGGTCTTCAACAGCTCCTCGTAACTCGGGATCACGAAATAATTCTGCTGGAAATCGTCGATCCGATACTCGGTCCGCATCACGCGGGCGAGGTCGAAGCCGATCCGATTGGGGCTCGGGTCCTCCAGCGCAAAGCGGCTTTCCGAATAGCTCGACACGATGCCTGCGCCGTAAATCCGAAGGTCGCCATCCTCGCGCACCAGCCCGAACTCGACCGTGTACCAATAGAGCCGCCCCAGATATTTCAACGCATCCATGCCCAGCGCGCGCTGCCCGCCGCGCCCATAGGCGGCAAGATAGTCGGCGAAGACCGGATCGGCGAGCATCGGCACATGGCCGAACACGTCGTGGAACACGTCCGGCTCCTGCAGATAATCGAGCTGGTCAGGCCGCCGGATGAAATTGCCCGCGACGAAGCGGCGATTGGCCATATGGTCGAAGAAGACATCGTCGGGCACCAGCCCCGGCACCGCCACCACCTGCCACCCGGTCAGCGCCATCAGGCGTTCGGACAGTTCCTCGAAATCGGGAATGCCCGGCCGCGACAGCTTGAGCACGTCGAGGCCGCGCAAATACGCCTCCGACGCGCGGCCCGGCAGCAGCTTGGACTGGCGCGCGAACAGCGTGTCCCAGGTCGCATGGTCTTCCGCCGTGTAATGCTCCCACCCCTGCGGGATGGTCCAGTCGGCTCCGGCCCCTTCGGGCGGGGCGGCGAGAACATGGGTATCCTGTGCCATTCGCGGAGCCTATCATGATGATGGTGACAAATGAAACCATATCGTGGCAACGGCTGGGACGCGTTGCAAGGGGGTTGCTGGCGGCGATCGGCCTGATCCTGCTGGCCTATATCGGGGCGGGCCTCGCGCTCGGGATGATCCCGCGCAAGACCGCGCCGATGCCTGCCGCCGGAGCGGATGCCGTCACCATCTTCGTCGAGTCGAGCGCGATCCACACCGCGATCATCGTGCCGAAACAGGCGGCGGGGGTGGACTGGCGCGAATGGGCGCCGCCGCAGGATCTGCGCGATCCGCGCTATGCGGGCTTTCCCTTTCTCGCCATCGGCTGGGGCGAGGCAGGCTTTTTCCGCGAGACGCCGCGCTGGCGCGATGTGAAGCCGGGGACGATCCTGCACGCCGCGCTGGGCAGCGACCGGACGCTGATCCATGTCGACCATCTGCCGCTCCCGCGTGCCAATGGTGGCAATGTCCGGATGATCCGCCTGTCCCCGCAAGCCTATCGCCGTCTGGTCGCCTTCATCGAGTCGAGCTGGCGACGGGGTGGGCCGCATTATCCGGGCTATGACGTGTATGACGCCTTTTACGAGGCGACGGGCCGATATAGCGCGGTCCATACCTGCAACAGCTGGACCGGCGACGCGCTGGCGGCGGCGGGGGTGCGGATGGGGTGGTGGACGCCCTTTCCCTGGACGGTGATGACATGGCTGTGATCCCGCCGCCGTCCAAGGCGCTCTGGGCCGCCGAGCTGCCGCGGGCGCTGTGGATGGGCGCGACCTGGTGGCGTCACCGTGCGGAACTGGCCGCCGCGCCGCATGGCGACGGGCGTACGGTGATCGTGCTGCCCGGCCTGTTCAACAGCGATCGGGCGACCGTCATATTGCGCCGCTATCTGACCGCCAAGGGCTACCGCGTCCATGGCTGGGGGCTGGGCCGCAATCTGGGCGTGCGCAGCGTCGGCGCGGAGGCCGAACGGCTGATCACCCGTATCAAGGCGCTTGCCACCAACGGCCCGGTGACGCTGGTCGGCATCAGCCTGGGCGGGATCATGGCGCGGATGGTGGCGCAGGCCCGCCCCGATCTGGTCGCGGGCGTTGTCACCATTGCCTCGCCCTATGCCGGGCCGCCCCGCGCGACCAATGTCTGGCGCGTCTTCGAACGGCTGACCGGCGAGCAGGTCGACGATCCGATGGTGATTGCGCGCTCGGCGGCGATCGCGGGGCCACTCCCCTGCCCTTCCGCTGCGATCTGGAGCCGGAGCGACGGGCTGGTCGCGGGCCGTATCTGCCGCGACGATGCGACCCTGGCGGTCGAGGTCACGTCCAGCCATTTATGGGTGCAACATCGGCCGCAGGTTCTGGCGGCGGTGGCAGCCATCCTCGCCGGATGGCCGCCCCTTTCCCAAATCGGGCCCGTCAGCGATCAATAGCCGGCGCGATAGCCGTCATAGCCCTGCTGGCTGGGTTGGCCCTGTTGCCCCTGCTGGCATTGCTCCGGGTGCTTGCGGCACTGTTTCTCATATTCGCGGCGCTCACGGCCTTCGCGCGCTTCCTGCTTGCGCATCTTGCGACCGTAATTGCGGTCGGCCTCGTCCTGGCTCGTCGTCGTCCAGTCGACCACCTGCCCCGCCGCCTGGAACGGTGCCTTCACCACGCTGGCAACCGTCTTGACGCAGCCTCCGGTGGCGAATGGCAGGGTCAGGACGGCGAGTTTCAGGACGAGGTTACGCATGGTCACAGGGTCTTTCAGCGGGCGCGCAAAAAAGCGTTGCGCGTTTCTACCCCGATTTGCGGGAAATCGGTGAAGAATCCGTCGATGCCTTGGCCCAGCGCGGCGCGAATCTCGCCCGCGACATCGCCATGCGCCTTGGGATCGGTGCCGCGCCGGAAGGCAGGCCGCACAAACTGGTTTTCCGCGCGGTACGTCCAGGGGTGGACCCGCAGCCCCGCCGCATGGGCGTCGGCGACCAGCGTCGTGGGCGCGTCGCCGTTCCATAGCATCGCCTTGTCCGGGCCGATCCCCCAGGCATAGGTAGCGACCTGCTTCAGCCCCACGGGCGTCATCATCGCGGCATAGCTCGGCGCGGCGTGATCGGCGGGACCGCCCTCACCCGCGACCAGCTGGATCAGGCGGATGCCGGTCATCGTCTTCAGATGCTTGAGGTTGTTCACCTCGAACGACTGGATGAAGACCGGCGCGTCCGCCGTCTTCCACCCCGCCTTGGCGAGCGCGGCGACCAGCGGAGCGTCGGTGCCCTTGCCGATCGACGCGAAATAGGTCGGGTGCTTGTTTTCGGGATAGATGGAAATGGTCCGTCCCAATTCCTTCGACCGGGTCTTCGCCAGCGCGATGATCTCTTCCAGCGTAGGTATCTGGAACTGCCCGTCATAGGCGGTCGAGCGAAGTTGGGGCAGGCGTTCGCGGGCGCGCAGGGTCTTCAGCTCGGCCAGCGTGAAATCCTCGGTGAACCAGCCGGTTTCGCTCTGCCCGTCGATCGTCTTCGTCGTCTTGCGATCGGCGAACTCCGGGTGGGCCGCGACATCGGTCGTGCCCGAAATCTCATTCTCGTGCCGCGCGACGAGGTGGCCGTCCTTGGTCGGCACCAGATCGGGCTCGATCACATCCGCGCCTTCGCGGATCGCCAGGTCATAGGCGGCCAGCGTGTGTTCGGGACGCTCCCCGCTCGCGCCGCGATGCGCGATGACGATAGGGGACGAGAGCGGTTTGGCGCGATCGGCGGACATGGCCTCAGACTGCCCGAAGATCAGCGCGGCGGCAATGAGAGTGGTTCGCAACGGGAAACGTGCGGAAATCATGGCGTTTGTTCATCCAACTGTAATCCCAAGGGGATGGCGCGATGCATTTCACAATCAATGGTCAATCCCATGACATCGCGGTTGATGTCCGAACCTCGCTGCTCGATCTGTGTCGCGAACATCTGGGGCTGACCGGCTCCAAGAAGGGCTGCGACCATGGCCAGTGCGGGGCGTGCACCATGCTGGTCAACGGCCGCCGCGTGAACAGCTGCCTGACGCTGGCGGTGATGCATCAGGATGACGAGATCACCACGATCGAAGGACTGGGCCAGCCGGGCAATCTCCACCCCTTGCAGGACGCGTTCGTGCGGCATGACGGCTTTCAGTGCGGCTATTGCACGCCGGGCCAGATCTGCTCGGCGGTGGGCATGCTGGCCGAGGTGGCGAAGGGGTGGCCCAGCCATGTCACGGAAGACCTTGGCCATGCCGAACTGACGGTCGAGGAAATCTCCGAGCGGATGAGCGGCAATCTGTGCCGCTGCGCCGCCTATCCCAATATCGTCGATGCGATTCGTGAAGTGGCGGGCCTGGGCGACCGCAATCCCAATGAGGATGTGGGTAAGGAGGTCGCGGCATGAAGCTGTTCGACTATGCCCGCGCCGACTCGGTCGCGACCGCCACCCGTGACGGCGCGGTGCCGGGCGCACGCTTCATCGCCGGGGGCACCAACCTGCTCGATCTGATGAAATTGCAGGTCGAGACGCCCGACACGCTGGTCGACATCAGTCGCTTGGCCCTGACCGACATCGAGGAGCGCGAGGATGGCGGGCTGACCATCGGTGCGCTGGTGCCCAATAGCGACCTAGCCGCCGATGCGCGCGTGATCGAACGTTATCCGGTGCTGTCGCGCGCGCTGCTGGCGGGCGCCTCGGGGCAGTTGCGCAACAAGGCGTCGACCGGCGGCAATCTGCTCCAGCGGACGCGCTGCTATTATTTCTACGACCCCGCGTGCGCCTGCAACAAGCGTGAGCCGGGCAGCGGCTGTTCGGCGATCGGCGGCGAGAACCGTATCCTCGCCATCCTCGGCACCTCGGACCAATGTATCGCGACGCATCCCAGCGACATGGCGGTCGCGATGCGCGCGCTGGAGGCGGTGATCGTCACCCAGAAGCCCGACGGCGACCGCCGCCGGATCGCGATCGGCGAATTCTATCGCCTACCCGGAGCCACGCCCGAGATCGAGAATGTCCTGGAGCTGGGCGAACTCATCACCCATGTCGAACTGCCGCCTGCGCCCGAGGGTCGCCAGACCTATCGCAAGGTGCGCGACCGGGCATCCTACGCCTTTGCGCTGGTCTCGGTCGCCGGGATCGTCGCGGTCGAGGGCGGCCGGATCACCTCGGCGCGGCTCGCTTTTGGCGGCCTCGGCCCGATGCCGTGGCGCGACGAAGCGGTCGAAGCCGCGCTGGTCGGGCAGGAACCGACCGACGCCGCCTTCCACGCCGCCGCGGACGCGCTGCTGGCGGACGCCAGGGGCTATGGCTCGAACGACTTCAAGATTCCGCTGACGCGCCGCACTTTGATCGCGACGCTCCGTGAACTGACGCAGGAGGGCTGATCCCATGTTCGGATTCGGCAAGGACGACACGAACACGCTGACCATGAATCAGCCGCATCCCGACAGCCTGCTCGATACGGGCGTGCAAGGGGTGATCTCCAAACCGCTCGACCGGGTGGACGGGCCGAAAAAGGTGACGGGCACCGCCACCTATGCCGCCGAATATGCCATCGAGAATGTCGCACATGGCGTGCTGGTCAGCGCGACCAAGGGGCACGCCAGGATCAAGGCGATCGACGCCGATGCGGTCAAGGCGATCCCCGGCGTGATCGACGTCATCACCGATTACGACAGCTTCATCCGCAATTCGCAGCAGGGCGGCGAGACCGAAGCCCCGACGCAGGGCGTGCGCACCATCGACTATTTCGGCGAGATCATCGCGATCGTCGTCGCCGACAGTTTCGAGGTTGCCCGCGACGCCGCCAAGCAGCTGAAGGTCGAATATGAGCCGCTCGACGACGGCGCATTCGACTATGAGGCGAACAAGGACAAGGCCGAACCCGCCCCCGACGGCCTCATCAAGGGCCATTACGATCAGGGCGATTTCGACAAGGCGTTCGACGGCGCGTCGGTCAAGATCGACGTGACCTACACCACCCCCAGCCAGAATTCGGCGGCGATGGAGCCACACGCCTCGATCGCGGTGTGGGAAGACGGCGCGCTGACGCTGTACGGCGCATACCAGATGCCGACGTCCGACGCGCAACAGCTCGCCAGGGCGCTGGGCGTGTCGCAATCCAAGGTGCGGATCATCTCGCGCTATATCGGCGGCGGCTTCGGATCGAAGCTGGGCATCGCGCCCGAGAGCGTCGCTGCCGCCATCGCCGCCAAGCAACTCGGCCGCCCGGTGAAGGCGGTGATGCTGCGCCAGCAGGTGTTCGACGCTACCGTCCGCCGCTCCAACACCGAACAACGGATGCGGCTGGGTGCGGAAGCGGGCGGCCGGATCGTCGCGCTGGGCCATGAATCGATCACCTCCAACCTTCCGGACGAGGATTTCTTCGAGCCTGTCGGGATCGGCACCCACTTCCTCTATGGCGGTGAGAATCGGCGGATCAATCATGACGTGGTCCGGCTGAACTGGACGCTGTCGGGCTCGATGCGCGCGCCGGGCGAGGCGGTCGGCATGGTCGGCATGGAATGCGCCATGGACGAGTTGGCCGAGGCGATCGGTATGGACCCCATTGCCTTGCGCAAGGTCAACGATCCCGAGCAGGACCCGGAACTGAAGGTCCCCTATTCGTCGCGCAACCTCACCCGATCACTGGAGGAAGGTGCCAAGCATTTCGGCTGGGACCAGCGTCAGCCTGCGGGCCAGCGGCGCGAGGGCGACTGGCTGATCGGCATGGGCGTCGCCGCCGCCTGCCGTTCCAACCAATTGCAACAGTCCGCCGCCAAGGTCGAACTCCATCCCGATGGCAGCGCGACCGTCTCCTCGGCGATGACCGATATCGGCACCGGCAGCTATACCATCATGGCGCAGATCGCCGCCGAAATCCTGGGCTTGCCGGTCGAGAAGGTGACGATGGCACTGGGCGACACCAATGATCCCCCCGCCGCAGGCTCGGGCGGGTCCTGGGGCGCGGCGTCGGCGGGGTCGGCGGTCTATCTGGCCGCCGAGCGTGTGCGCGAGAAGCTGGCCAAGGCGATGGGTGTGAAGGCCGAGGAACTGACGCTCAAGGACGGCATGGCGATCGGCGACAACCGCTCGGTTCCGCTGGCCGAGCTGGTCGGCAAAGACGGCCTGGCCGCGATCGGCGAGATCAAGCCGGGCCAGCAGGAAAAGCAATTCCAACAGGCCAGCTATGGCGCGCATTTCGCCGAGGTCGGCGTGAACGTCGTCACCGGCGTGGTGCGCGTGCGGCGGATGCTGGGCGTGTTCGCGGCGGGGCGGGTGCTCAATGCCAAAACCGCGCGCTCGCAATGCCTGGGCGGCATGACCTTCGGCATCGGCACCGCACTGACCGAGGAGCTGATCCACGATCCCCGCACCGGCAAGCTGGTGAATCACGATCTCGCCGAATATCATGTGCCGGTGAATGCCGACGTGCCCCAGTTGGAAGTCCATTTCCTCGACGAGCGGGACATCCATGCCAATCCGATCCACGCCAAGGGGATCGGCGAGCTGGGCATTTCGGGCGCGGCCCCGGCCGTGGTCAACGCCATCTACAATGCCACGGGCGTCCGGGTGCGCGAGATGCCGGTAACGCTCGACAAGCTGCTCGATCACCTCCCGGCGCTTTGATGAGCGACCATGACAGCGTCCTCGCCGCCGCGGGCGAATGGCGGGGCGAGCCGATGGCGATCGCGACGGTGGTGTCGACCTGGGGGTCGGCACCGCGTCCGCGTGGCAGCCATATGCTGGTTCACGGCGATGGCCGGTTCGAGGGGTCGGTGTCGGGCGGCTGTGTCGAGAACGACATTCTCCACACCGCCGCCGAGGTGATCGCGGGCGCACCGTTCCAGCTGAAACGCTACGGCGTGGCGGACGCTTCGGCCTGGGAAGTCGGCCTGCCCTGTGGCGGCGAGATCGCGGTGATGGTGCAGCCTGTCTCGGCGGACGGCTTCGACCCCGAACTGTTCGACCGGATCGCCGAAGCGCGCGAGCAGGGCCGCGCCCTGACCGTGACCACCGACCTGACCACCGGCCATTCGGACCTGCGGCCGGTCGAGACGGGCGAAGTCTTCGCCAACCGCTATGATCCGCCGCGCCGCTTGCTGATCGTCGGCGCGGTACAGATCGCGCAAAGCCTGGCGCAACTGGCGCAGACACTGGGAATCGCCACCACCGTCATCGACCCCCGTGCGCGTTTCCTGACCGAGGAACGCTTCCCCGGTGTGACGCTCGACGATCGCTGGCCCGACGAGGCGGTGGCGGCCTATGCCCCCGGCCCCGCCACCGCCGTCGTGACGTTGAGCCACGATACCAAGATCGACGACCCCGCACTGGTCGCCGCGCTCGCCACCGACACCGCCTATGTCGGCGCGCTGGGCAGTCGGCGCAGCCATGCCGCACGACGGGAGCGTCTGGCGGCCTTGGGCGTTTCGCTTGCGGCGATCGACCGGATCGATGGCCCGGTCGGGCTGGATATCGGTGCGATCGGCCCCTCCGAGATCGCGCTGTCGATCGCGGCGGCGATGATAGGAGCCTTTCATGATCGACGCTGACAATGTGGTCCTGGTCCTGCTGGCGGCGGGACAGTCGAGCCGCTTCGGGATGGAGAACAAGCTGGAGGCCGAGTTTCTCGGCAAGCCGGTGGGCTTCCACGTCACCACCGCGTTGGAGAGCATCCCCTTTGCCGACCGGATCGTCGTGACCGACGGATGCCAGCTCGACTTCGCCTCGCGCGGCTACCGCGTGATCCACAATGATGATGTCGGTCAGGGCATGTCCCACTCGCTGCATCTGGGCGTGCGCGAGGCGATGAAGGCGTCGCCCCAGGCGATCCTGATCGCGCTGGCCGATATGCCGCGCGTCACGGCGGCGCATATCTATCGCCTGTTCGATGCCTTTGACGGACCGGACTCGATCGTGGTGTCGAGCAACGGCGAATACCCCACGCCACCCGGCGTGTTCGGCTCGGGCCAGTTCGCGGCGCTGCTCAAGCTGGAAGGCGATGAGGGCGGCCGCAAGCTGGTCGCAGGCGGGCGACACGTCGTGACCGCGCCCGCCGAACTGATCGATATCGACACGCCCGAGGATCTCGAACGGCTACGCCAACTCGTCCACGCGCCCGAGCGGATTACTCGTGCCGTAGCGCGTCGATCGGATTGAGCGCTGCGGCCCGCCGCGCGGGAAAATAACCGAACACCACCCCGATCACCGCCGAAATGGCAAAGGCGATGACGTTGATCTGAAGGTCGAAGGTCCAGGGCACCTGCATGACCGGGACCAGCAGCGCGATGATCGCCTGCGCCAGGATCAGGCCGATGATGCCGCCCAGGCAGGACAATACCACCGCCTCGACCAGAAACTGCATCAGCACCTCGCGCGCCACCGCGCCGATCGCCAGGCGAATGCCGATCTCGCGCGTCCGCTCGGTGACGGACACCAGCATGATGTTCATGATGCCGATGCCCCCGACCACCAGGCTGATCGCCGCCACCGCCGCGACGATCCGGGTCAGCATCGTCGTCGTGCTGGTCAGCGTGTCGCTGATCTGCTTGGTGTCGAAGATGTTGAAGTCGTCGTCCTTGCCCCCGGTGATGTTGCGCCGTTCGCGCAAGAGATCGGTCAACGCGGATTGCACCGCCGAGGTCGAATAGGCCTGGTCGACGCCGACCAGCATCAGGCGGATGTCGCGGCTGCCGGTAAAACGACGCTGCACCGCCTTGATCGGCATCAGCACCACATCGTCCTGATCGCCGAAGCCCCCCTGCCCGCGCGTCGTCAGCACGCCGATCACGTCGCAGCTGATCGCACCGATGCGGAAGCGCTTGCCGACCGCATCGGTGTTGCGGAACAGATTCTGCCGCACCGTATTGCCGATGATGCACACCGCCTTGCCCGCCGCCTGTTCGGCCGGGGTCCAGTACCGCCCCGAGGCCAGCGGCCAGGGCTGGACGGTAAAATAGGCGAGCGTCGTGCCGGTGACGGTCGTCGACCAGTTCGCGCCCTCATAGATGGCGGTCGCGGTCGTCTGGGCCTGCGGCGCTACGGCGGTGACGCCCGCGATCTGGTCGGCGATCGCGTCGACATCCTCAGGCTTGAAGTCGGGCGGCCGCGGGCCGCCGCCGCCGCGCCCGAAGCCCTGACCGGGGCGGACCTGAAGAATGTTGGTGCCCAGCGACGAGATGGACTGCTGCACGGCGGCCGTCGTCGCCTTGCCCAACGTCACCATGGTCACGACCGCGCCGACGCCGATGATGATGCCGAGCGTCGTCAGGAACGAGCGCAGCACATGCCGCCGGATCGAGCGGATGGCGAGGATGAGCGTCGTGCCGAACATCAGTGTGTATCCATCGCAGGGATTTCGCCCGGTCGATGTTGCGCCTCGATCCGATCGACCAGCCCATCCTTGAAGTGGATGACGGTGCGCGCGAATGCCGCCATGTCGGGCTCATGCGTGACCATCAGCACGGTGATGCCGCTGTCCCGGTTGAGGCCGGTCAGCAACTGCATGATCTCCACCGAGCGTTCGGAATCGAGATTGCCGGTCGGCTCGTCGGCCAGCAGCACATCGGGGCTGGTGACGATGGCGCGCGCGATCGCCACGCGCTGCTGCTGCCCGCCCGACAATTCGGCGGGGGTATGGTCCCACCATTTGTCGAGCCCGACTTTTTCCAACGCAGCCATGCCCAGGTCGCGGCGGGTCTTCTTGTCCTCACCGCGATAGAGCAAGGGCAGCTCGACATTCTCCAGCGCGGTGGTGCGCGACAGCAGGTTGAACCCCTGAAACACGAAGCCCAGGTAACGCCGCCGCAGCATCGCGCGCTGGTCGCGGTCCAGCGTCTCGACATGATGGCCGCGGAACAGGAAGCTGCCGCCGCTCGGCACGTCGAGACAGCCCAATATATTCATCGTCGTCGACTTGCCCGACCCTGACGGCCCCATCACCGCGAGGAAATCGCCCGCCGCAATGTCCAGGTCGACGCCCTTCAGCGCCTGGAACTGCGTCGCGCCGCTGCCATAGGTCTTGGTGACGCCGCGAAGCTGGATGAGCGGGGCGTCAGCGGCCACTACCGCCCCCGCCGCCTTGCTGGCCTCCACCCTGCCGCCGCTGGCCGCCGCCGCGTGGAGCCGAGTTTTCGCCGCCCGCCAGCTGACCGGTGATGACCTGCATATCGGGCTTCAGGCCACCCGACAGCACCTCGGTCATCGACCCATTGGTGTCGCCGGTGACGATCTGGATCGGCTGCGGCTTGCCATCGGCCCCGCGCACATAGACGGTCTGCGTGGCACCGCGCTGAACGGTTGCGGTGCGCGCGGCCCGGTCGCGGCGCGGACGGAAGGTCAGCGATCCGGCGATGCCGCCACCACCCTGCCCCGCGCCATCCGACGGCTTGAAGCGCAACGCGGCGTTGGGGATCAGCAGGACATTCTTCTTGTCCGACGTCACGATATCCGCCGTCGCGGTCATGCCGGGACGCAGTTGCAAGTCAGGATTGGCCACCGTCAGATCGGCGGCATAGCTGACCACCTGTCCGGTGGTCGAGGTCGTGCTGGCGGACGACGAGGAGGACGAGGTCGCCGCGCTGACCGTCAGGTTCGACCCCAGATCGACGCGGGTGATCGTCGCGGGGAAGGTGCGGCCCGGAAAGGCGTCGACGGTGAAATCCGCCTTTTGCCCGACCTTCACCTCGCCGACATCGGCCTCGTCGATCGCGACCTCCAGCTTCATCTTGGTCAGGTCTTCGGCGATGACGAACAGGGTCGGGGTGTTGAACGACGCCGCGACCGTCTGACCCGGATCGACCTGCCGCGCCAGCACCACACCCGATACCGGCGAGCGGATGATCGCGCGCTGTCGCTGGGTCTGCGACTGGGCGAGCTGCGCACGCGCGGCGGCGACATTGGCCTCCGCGACCCGCAGCGCCGCGACCGCGCGCTGGGCATTGGCCCGGCCGGTCTGAAGTTCGGTGCCCGATGGCACCCGCCCGTTGGACAGCTTATAGACTTCCTCCAGCCGCGCGAGCTGCGCCTGCGCTTCGGACACGGTCGCCCGCGCCTGCGCCACCTGTGCCTGATTGGCGGCGAGCGTCGCCTGTGCGGCGCGGATCTGGTCGTCAATCTGTTCGGGATCGATCAGCGCCAGCGCCTCGCCCGCCTTCACCCGGTCGTTCACGTCGACCACGACCTTGGTGACCAGGCCCGACAGCTGCGAGCCGACCGTCACTTGATTGGTCGGCGCTAGCTTGCCGGTCGCCGAGACGGTCACGGTCAGGTCGCCACGCGTGACCGGCGCGGTGGCATAGCCCGCCTCGTTCGATCCGCCGAAACAGCTTTTGAGCAACAGCGCCAACAGGACGACGCCGACGATCACCACGCCCCATTGCACCCATTTGCGCCAGCGCGGCTGTGGCTTCACGCCCAGGAAATCGTCGAGAGTCTGGTCGGCCATCAGCGGTTGTCCGGGATTGTGGCGAGGCGCGGCGGCGCTTCGGGGGTGGTCGTGTCGTCCCATCCACCGCCCAGCGCGGCGAACAGCGCCACTTGCGCGGTCGCCGCGTCGGACCGGGCCTGAACCAGCCCGTTCTGCGCGTTCAGGAACGCCGCCTCCTGTTGCGACAGGGTGGTGAAATCGGTGAGGCCCGAGCGATACTGGCTCCGCGCCAGGATCGCCGAGTTGCGCGCGGCGTCGAGCTGGATGGCGAATTGCCGCTCCCGCTCGCGCGCGGTGTTGAGTGCGACGATGGCGTTTTCGACATCCTCCAGCGCGAGGAGGACGGTGCCCTGATAGGCGGCGTAGGACTGGTCGGCCAGCGCCTGGGCATTGCGCACCTGGCTGCGCAGCCGTCCGCCGTTGAAGATCGCCTGGGTCAGCCCGGCGAACAGGCTGCCGGTGATTGCATCGCCCAGCGACCCGATGCTCGTCGCGGCCGTGTTGATGTTCCCGGAAATGGCGAGCGCCGGATAGAGCGCGGCCTGCGCCACGCCGATCCGCGCGGTCGCGGCCGCCAGATTACGCTCGGCCGCACGGACATCGGGGCGGCGGCGCAGGATATCCGCCGGAATGCCCGCGCCGATCACCGCAGGGCCGGTCGGGATCGGCCTGACCGCCGCCAGCCGCGCCTTGACCGCGCCGGGCGCCTGGCCGGTCAGCACGCCCAGCCGCGAGACGGCGGCATTATATTGCTGCTCGATCGAGGGGATGGTCGCGGCGGTCTGCGCCCGCTGGCTGCGCGCCTGTTCGGCGTCGAGCGAGGAGACGAGCCCCGCCTGCACCCGGAAGCCCGCAATCTCCAGATTGTCGTCCTGCAGGGCCAGGCTGGCCCGCGCATTGGCAAGCTGCGCCTGATAGGCGCGCGCCAGCATGTAATTGCGCGCCAACTCGCTCTCGACGGTCAGCAGCGTCGCGGCATAGCTGAAGCCTGCGCCCTCATAGGTCGCGCGGCTCGCCTCGACCGTGCGGCGCACCTCGCCGAACAGGCCGACCTGATAGCTGGCCGACAGCCCGACCGTGAAGCTGTTGCTGCCGCCCCCGCCGGTGTCGACCACGGTGCCGTCAGGCAACGTGAAGCTACGCCCGCCACCCCGCAAATTCTCGTTGCGTTGATAGCCGGTCGAGCCGGAGAGATTGGGGAGCAGCGAGGCGCGGCTCTGGATCAGGCTTTCGCGGGCCTGCCGCAACCGGGCGATCGCCTGGACCACATCGGTATTGGCGACCACCGCCTGCTCGACCAGTTCGGCGAGTAGCGGATCGTCAAAGGATCGCCACCAATGGCTCAGGTCCTGCGCCTGGGCATTGGCGGCGGGCACCGACCATGTATCGGGCACCCCCAGCGCTTGCGGGGCGGCAGGACGATAATCGGGACCGACCGTGCAGGCGGACAAGGCCGCCGAGGCCAGAAGAAGGACGCGGGCGCGAGGCTTCATGGTCGCGAACCTGCCCGCCAGGTGCCGCCCCGTCCAGTGCGTTTGTGTCGCAAAGTGTGACGGTAGCGGCATATTCCCGTCATCCGGCAGCGCACGTTTTAGGCGGGCGAAAGTTCCAGCCCTTTGGAAATTCCTCCCCTGTAAGCGGAGGTGGCAGGGCGAAGCCCTGACGGAGGGGTGTCACACGCTCGACAGGGCAACACCCCTCCACCAGCTTCGCTGGTCCCCCTCCCCTTACAGGGGAGGAATAAAGGGTCTTACCGCCCCACCCAGTCGGAAACCTGCTGCGCGACCTGGTTGGCCGCCTGGTTCAGTGCGGGGCCGACGGTCGTGGCGTCGATCTTGCCGATCGGCACGCGCGCCTCGAAACGGCGCTTCTCGATGGTGGTCTGGCCATCGCGTTGCAGCGTGGCGTCGAAGATCACCAGCGCGTCACGCCGCATCGCATCCATGCCGAACTGGCGCAATTCACCGCCCAGCCGCGCCCCCGGATCACCGATCGAATCGCGCCCCGACAGCACCACCCGGCCCGCCCGCGCGGTCAGCGTATCGGCCATCAACCGCGCGAACAGCCGCGCGGGTGGCTCGGCCCATTGCGCATTCTTCACATAGGCGATGCTGGTCGGATTCTCCTGCACCGGCACCCGCGCCGTCGCCAGTTCCTGCGGCGACGACGGCACCTGGATGGTGATCGACCGGCCGGGCCCGGAATCCTGGGTCTGGCCGACCGCCGGAGCCGATTGCGACTGAAGCGTCAGCAGCGAGGGCGGCGGCTTGGCGCCGAAGCTGATGCAGCCAGCGAGCGGAAGCGATGCGAGCATCACGATCAGCGGAGTCTTCATGACGGTCCTCATCGGCATCCTCACTTGCCCTTATAGTCCGGCAGCTGCGGCTGCCCGATCAGCGCCCCGGCGCCCTGCTGGTCGACCTTTTCGGCGACCGCCGACAGCGACTGGGTCATCACGCGCAGGTCCTTCACCAGACGGTCCACCTCGGGCACGGTCTGCTTCGAGAAGGTCTGAAGGCCCGGCCGCGCGTCGCCGATCGCCGAATTGAGCGTATCCGCGCTCTTCTGGGCCGAGGCAATCGCCTTGTTCAGATTGGCCACGGTCGGCTTCACATCATCGGCCAGGATGCCGTTGGTGGTCGCCGCGAGTTGGCCGATCGACTGCGCCGCGTCGCCCGCCTGCTGGATCGCCACGCGGGTCTGGGCCAGCGTCGCGGCGATCTCCGGCCCGCGATCGGCGAGCGCATCGGTCAGGCGGTTGGTATTGTCGAGAATGCCTGCGATCGACGCCTGGTTGCGATCGGACAACAGCCCCGTAAGCCGCTCGGTCAGGGTCGACAGCCGCTCCAGCAACTGCGGCGCGGAGTTCAGGATCGCGCCGATACCGCCCTGCTTGGTCGGGATGACGGGCACGCCATACGGACAGATGGTCTTGTTCTCGGGCTGCGGGCAGGCGATCGGCGGGGCCCCTTTCCGCGCGCCGTCGAGCGAAATGGTGCTGGTGCCGGTGAAGCTGGCCGAGATCGAGGCGGTCGTCCCCTGCAGGATCGGCGTCTGGTCATTGACCGCGATGCGCACCCGCACGAACTGCGGATCGGGGCGCCACAGCGCGATCTCCTTCACCTGGCCCGAGGGCACGCCCGAATAGGTGACCGCCGAGCCCTTGGCCAGGCCGTCCACCGACTGACGGAAGAAGATGTCATATTCCCTCTCCGACGTGCCGCCCAACCGGGCGATCCAGACGGTGAAGATGGCCAGCACTGCGAGCAGGATCAGCACGACAGAGCCGACTAGGACGTGGTTCGAACGGGTTTCCATCAGCGTGTCCCTGCTTCGCCTCTCGCATGGGCATCGGCCTCACTACCTTGGGCTTGCCGGCCCGTGGCGTTGGCTTCGACTTCGGTGGGGTGGCGCGCGGCGTCGGCGTCCGCCGAACGGGGGCGGATGTCCGCGACCTCGTCCTTCGCGGCGATCGCGGCGCGACCGCGCGGCCCCTTGAAATATTCCTCGATCCACGGATGATCGAGCGCGATCAGTTCGTCGATCGTGCCAACCGCGATCACCTTCTTGTCGGCCAGCACCGCCACGCGGTCGCAAATCGCATAAAGCGTGTCGAGGTCGTGAGTGATGAGGAAGACGGTCAGCCCCAAGGTCTTCTGAAGCGATGCGATCAACTGATCGAACGCCGCCGCGCCGATCGGGTCGAGGCCTGCGGTCGGTTCGTCGAGGAACAGGAGTTCGGGGTCGAGCGCCAGCGCACGGGCGAGGCCTGCGCGCTTCTTCATGCCGCCCGACAGCTCGGCCGGATATTTCGGTCCCGCGTCGGCGGGGAGGCCGGTCATCACCACCTTGTAGGAGGCGATCTCGTCCATCAGCGCCTGGGGCAGTTCGCGATAGAATTCGCGCAGCGGCACCTCGACATTCTCGGCGACCGTCAGCGTCGAGAAGAGCGCCCCGCCCTGGAACAGCACGCCCCAGCGCTTGCGCACATTCACCGCCTCGGTCGCGTCACGGCCGATGGTCGGCTCGCCGAACACGGTGATGTCGCCCGCATCCGGGGTCTGGAGGCCGATGATCGTACGCATCAGCACCGACTTGCCGGTGCCCGACCCGCCGACCACGCCCAGAATCTCGCCCCGGCGCACGTCGAGGTCGAGCCCGTCGTGAATCACCTGCTCGCCGAAGCTGTTGCGCAGGCCCCGGACCTGGATCAGATGTTCGTCCTGCTCGGCCATCAATCCCATCCGATCCAGGTGAAGAAGACCGCGAAAAAGGCGTCGAGTACGATCACCAGGAAAATCGCCTGCACCACCGCCGCCGTGGTGCGCAGGCCGACCTGCTCGGCATCCGACTTGACCTGCATGCCCTGGAAACAGCCCGCGATCGCGATGATCGCGCCGAAGACGGGCGCCTTGATCAGGCCGACATAGAGGTCGGTGATCGGCACAACTTCGCGAATGCGCGCGATGAAGGTGACGGGCGGGATACCCAGCGACACCGCCGCGAGGAAACAGCCGCCGATCATCGCGATCAGCGACGAATAGAAGCCGAGCAGCGGCATCAGCGTCACCGCCGCCAGCGTGCGCGGCACGACCAGCGCCTCCATCGGCGACACGCCGATCACGCGCATCGCGTCGATCTCTTCGGTCAGCTTCATCGTGCCGAGCTGCGCGGCAAAGGCCGAGCCCGAACGCCCCGCGACCATGATCGCGGTCATCAGCACGCCGAGCTCACGCAGGGTCAGACGGCCGACCAGATTGATCGTGAACACCTCCGCGCCGAACTGACGCAGCTGCACCGCGCCCTGCTGTGCGATGACGATGCCAATCAGGAAGCTCATCAGACCAATGATCGCCAGCGCCGAGACGCCGACCGTCTCGAACTCATGCACCACCGCGTTGAAGCGGAAGCGGCGCGGGTGACGGATCACCGCCAGCCCCGCCAGCACCGTCGCCCCCATGAAGCCGAGCAGCCCGTACAGCGTCTGGAAGGCGGCGACGACGGCATCGCCCACCTCGCCCGCCACGCGCGCGAAGGGGCTGACCGGCTTGGGCCGCATCGCGACCGGCTGATCCGCCTCGATCACCTTGTCGATCAGATGGCGCTGGTCGTCGTTCAGCCCCTCGATCACCGCATCGTTGCGCGCGGCGAAGCGGTGGACCAGCCAGGCACCGACCGTGTCGATCCGATCGACCTGCGACAGGTCGAGCAATCGCACCGCCGCATCCTCGCGATCCAGCCGTTCGGGCAGGTCCCCCAGCGTCGCCAGCGACAGGCTGCCGGTGAAGCGCAAGGCTCCTCCGTCCGCCGCGTCGCGTTGATAATCGGCCTTGGCGTTCATCACCTGCCTCTTTGCGGGAAAGCGGGGGCATCGACAAGGCGCTTCGTTCCCGCGACGAATCGACTGGCGGCATTAATTAGACGACTGCGTGACGTTTTCATAGCAGGCGATCCAGCAGATGCAGGATCAGGCCGACGCTGCCGCCGACCAGCGTGCCGTTGATGCGGATATATTGCAGGTCGCGCCCCACCGCATTCTCCAGCCGCGAGGTGACGGTGTCGGCATCCCAGCCGCGCACCGTTTCCGACACCAGCTGAACGATGCCGTCGCCATAATCGGCCGCCACCCCGACCACCGCACGGCGGACGAAGCGATTGATCGTCGCCGTCAGCCGGGGATTGTCCTGCAACGTCTGGCCGAGCTGCCGCACCGCATCGCCCAGCCGTCCGGCGGTCACCGCCTGCGGATCGCGTGCCATGCGCAGCAGCGCCTCGCGCGCCTGTTCCCAAAGCCCGTCCAGCCAGCGCTGCATCGCTGGGTTGGCGATCAGCTCGGCCTTCAGCGCCTCCACCCGTTCGCGGGTGTGCGGATCATATTGCAGGTCCCAGGCCAGGCGATCGAGCCCTTCCTCGATCTTCTGGCGCAGCGGATGCTCGCGATCCTCGGCGACATCGTGGAGCAGCTTATGCAACCCGTCGATCAGCTTGTCGGCCAGCGTCTCGTCCAGCCCGGTCCAGCGCAGGATGGCCCCTGCCCGCTCATGCACCATCGTGCGGACGATCGTCTCATTCGCCTCCAGCGCCGAAGCCGCCCAGCGCAGGACGGAATCGAGCAAAGGCAGATGCCGCCCCTCGGCAATGCTGGCCTTCAGCAACTGGCCCAGGATCGGTGCCACCTCGGTCGCGCGCAGCCGGGCCCCGATACCCGCCTTGACCATGCCGCCCAGGCGCTGCGGGTCGAAGGCGGTTAGCATCTCGGCGAACAGGCGCGACGCACCGCGCCGGATGCGCCCGCCCTCCTGCGGCGGTTGCGCCAGCCAGCGGCCCGCCGCGCCCGCCATGTCGAGCCGGACCATGCGGCGCGCCACGACGCGCGGGATCAGGAAATTGGTGCGCAGGAAATTGGCAAGCGTGTCGCCGATCCGATCCTTGTTGCGCGGCACGATCGCGGTATGCGGGATCGGCAGGCCGAGCGGATGGCGGAACAAGGCGGTCACCGCGAACCAATCGGCCAGCCCGCCGACCATCGCAGCCTCGGCAAAGGCACGGACGAACCCCCAGGCGGGATGCACAGGCTGCAGCGCACGCGAGACGAGGAACAGCGCGGCCATCGTGACCAACAGCCCCGTCGCCACGACCCGCATCTTCCGCAGGGCGGCAGGAACGGTCTGGCTACCCCCCGATCGCATTGCGAGTTCCATCAATCAGGACAATTCGCGAAGGGCGGCTTTGTTCAAGCGGAATCTTTCCCCAGCGTAACGAAAGGGGGCGGATGATCCTCCCCTGCAAGGGGAGGTGGCAGTCCGCAGGACTGACGGAGGGGTGTCAACCTCTCGAGAACGGGACACCCCTCCGACGCGCTACGCGCGCCACCTCCCCTTACAGGGGAGGAAAATCGCCCCTCACTCCGCCGGATCATATCCCAGCTTGCCGGTGGCGGGCGGCAGCGCCGGGCCGCCCGTAGGCCCTTCGATCACCGGCCCGCCGCCCAGCTCGTCGCCGGGCTTATAGGTCAGCAACCGCTTGCCGAGGCGCGGGCCGATCCAGCGTTCGACGCCGACCGCCAGGCTGAACGCGGCGGGCACGATCAGCAGCGTGAGGATGGTCGACATGGCAAGCCCGCCGATCACCGTCACGCCCATCGGGCTGCGCCACGATCCGTCACCGCCCAGCGACAGTGCGGTCGGGATCATGCCTGCGACCATCGCGACCGTGGTCATCACGATCGGCTGGGCGCGCTTGTGTCCGGCGTCCAGCACCGCCTCATGGATCGGGACGCCCTTGGCGATCTCCTCCAGCGCGAAGTCGATCAACAGGATCGAGTTCTTGGCGACGATGCCCAGCAGCATCAGCAACCCGATATAGACCGGCAGCGACAGCGGATTGCCGGTGAAATACAGCGCCAGCAGCCCGCCCAAGGGCGCGAGCAGCAGCGAGGCCATGTTGACGAAGGGCGGCAGGAACCGGCGATAGAGCAGGACCAGCACCGCAAAGACCATGAAGATCGCCGAGATGATGGCGGTGAAGAAGTTCTTCATCATCTCCGCCTGCATCTTGGCCTGGCCCAGCACCATTTCGCTGACCCCCATGGGCAGGTTCTTCATGACCGGCAGGTCGTGGACCTTTTTCATCGCGTCGCCGCTGATGACGCCCTTGGCGAGGTCGGCGCCGACCGTCACCTGCCGCCGCTGGTTGACGCGGTCGATCTGGGTCGGCCCTGCGCCCAGACCGATATCGGCGACGACGCTCAAGGGCACCGAGCCGCCGGTCTGGGTCTGCACCGGCAGGTTCTGGATGGTCGACAGGCGCGCGCGAGCATTCTGGTCCAGTGCGACGCGGATCGGCACCTGACGATCCGACAGCGAGAAGCGCGCCGAATTCTGGTCGATATCGCCCAGCGTCGCGATGCGGATCGCGCTCGACAGTGCCTGCGTCGTCACGCCCAGATTGGCCGCGAGGTCGAGACGCGGGCGGATGACGATTTCCGGCCGGTCGAGATTGCCGACGATGCGCGGCGCGACGAGGCCGGGCAGCGTGCCCATCTGCTGGACGATCTTGTTCGCGGTATCACGCAGCACGGCGGGGTCATCACCGCCCAAGGTGATGGTCAGGTCACGCCCGCTCGACCCCCAGCCGAATTGCGACTGGAAGGTCACGCGCGCATCGGGGATCGCCGCCAGTTCGGGCGCCAGCGAGCGTTCGAAGTCGGTGCTCTTCATCGAGCGATCCTCCTTCAACGTCGCGACCACGCGGCCATTGCCGACGCCGGTGCGCGAATAGACCGATTCGACGTCCGGCTGCTTCTTCAGGAATTGCGCCACCTTCTTCACGACCAGATCGGTCTGGGCCAGCGTCGTGCCCGGCACCATCTCGATCTTGGCGACCGCCTGGTCATTGTCCTGCGGCGGCTGGAAGGTCTTGGGGATGATCGCGAACATCATCACGGTCAGCGCGAAGGCGCCGACGCCGATGCCGATCACCCACAGACGATGGTCGCGGAACCGTCCGGCGAAGCGGCGGAAAAACCCCCGTCGCACGCCGTCCGCCGGCCGGTCATAGCGCAGCGACCAGCGCAGCGTCGCCATATAGGCGTCCATCAGCTTGCCCTCGCCATGGCTGGCATGCCCCGCCGACTTCAGGAAATAGGCCGCGATCATCGGCGTGATGAGGCGTGCGACCGCCAGGCTCATCAGCACCGAGACGACGACGGTCAGGCCGAAATTTTTGAAATACTGGCCCGGAACACCCGGCATCAGCGCGACGGGCAGGAACACCGCGACGATCGCCATGGTGGTGGCGAGCACCGCCAGGCCGATCTCGTCCGCCGCGTCGATCGACGCCTGATAGGCGGATTTGCCCATGCGCATGTGCCGGACGATATTCTCGATCTCCACGATCGCGTCGTCGACCAGCACGCCCGCCACCAGGCTGAGCGCCAGCAGCGTCATCTGGTTCAGCGTGAAGCCCAGCAGGTCCATGAACCAGAAGGCGGGGATCGCCGACAGCGGAATGGCCAGCGCCGAGATCACCGTCGCACGCCAGTCGCGCAGGAAGATGAAGACGACGATGACCGCCAGCACCGCGCCCTCGATCATCGCATGGATGGCGCTTTCATATTGCTGCTCGGTATATTTCACGCTGTTCGAGCGGAGGACGAACTTCACCTCCGGATTGCGCTTTTCCAGCGCCTTCAGCTTTTCGACCGCGCCGTTGAAGACGCTGACGTCCGAGGCGCCCTTGGCGCGCTGAAAGTCGAAGCTGATGACCTGGCGCCCATCGACCGCCGCCTGCGAACGCTGTTCGGCATAGAGGTCGCGCACGGTCGCGATGTCGGCCAGCCGCACCGTCCGGCCGCCGCGCACGTTGATCTGGGTCTGGCCCAGATCATAGGCGTTGCGGGCATTGCCCAGCACGCGGACCGCCTGTTCGGTGCCCGCAATCTCGGCGCGACCACCGGCGGCGTTCAAATTGGTCATGCGAAGCTGCGCATTGACCTCGCTGGCGGTCAGGCCCTGCGCCTGCAATTTCAGCGGATCGAGGATCACGCGGATTTCGCGGGTCACGCCGCCGTTGCGGATGACCTTGGACAGGCCCGGAACCGACAACAGCTCCTTGGTGACGTTATTGTCGATATACCAGCTGAGCTGTTCGGGCGTCATGTTGGACGCGATCGCCGAATAGCTGGCCAGGTCGTTGTCGGTCGAATCGACGCGGATGACCTGCGGCTCGAGAATGCCGTCGGGCAGCATCGAGCGAATTTGGGTGATCGCATCGCGCGCATCGCTGACCGCGCGGTCGATCGGCGTGCCGATGTCGAGCTGGACCAGCGTCTGCGACGTGCCCTCGGTCACGGTCGAGGTGATCTGGTCGACGCCCTGAAGGTTCCGCAACGCCGCCTCGACCCGCTGGGTGACCTGCGTCTCCAGTTCGGTCGGCGCCGCACCCGGCTGGTTCACGACGACCACGACGATCGGGAAATCGATATCGGGGTCGTTGTTCACATCCATCCGCATGAAGCTGACGATCCCCGCCAGCGTCAGCGCGACGAACAGGACGATCGGCGGAACGGGGTTCCGGATCGCCCAGGCGGAGATGTTGCGGAAACTCATGTTACTTGGCCTCCTGGCCGCCAAGGATCGGGTGGACCTGCTGTCCGACCGCCAGGAAGCCGCCTGCCGAGCGTACCACCCGCTCGGTCCCGTTCAGGCCCGAGGCGATGGTCACGCCATCGTCCGACACCTGCCCGATCTTGATGTTGCGGCGCGCGACCTTGTCGTCGGGGCCGACGATATACACGAAACTGCCCTTGTCGTCGCTCTGGATCGCCGAGTCCGGCAACACCGGCGCATGCCCCGCGCCGCCGCGGATCGTCGCCGCCGCAAAGCCGCCGGGACGCAGTTCGGGGCTGTAGGACAGGGCGATCCGCGCCACACCCTGACGGGTCTGCGGGTCGATGACCGGCGACACCTGCCACACCTCGCCCTTGAAGCTCTTGTCGCCGCCGACCGGGGTCACGGTGGCGGGCGAGCCGACGGTCAGGCCGACCAGATCCGATTCGGCCAACTGCGCGCGCAGCTCCATCTGGCCGCCCATCGCCATGCGGAACAGCACGCCCGAGCCCGAGCTGACGATCTGGCCCGGCTCGGCGGCGCGGGTCAGGATCAGGCCTTCGGCCGGCGCGCGAATGTCGAGGCGGCCGTTGCGCGCCTGCGCCTCGCGGAAGGTCGCCTGTGCCGCGCGGACGCGGGCGGCGGCGGCATCGCGGGTCGCGGTGCGGCGCTGGAGATCGGCCTTGGAGATGAAGCCGCGATCGACCAGCTGCTGGGCGCGGTCCAGTTCGGCCTGCGCGATCTGCTGGTCCGACTGGGCGACCGCGACCTGCGCGTTCAGGGCCGAGGCGGTCTGGGTCTGGACCGAGCGGTCGACCGTCGCCAGCACCTGGCCCGCACGGACCCACTGGCCCGGCTCGACCAGGACGCGGGTGATCATGCCCCCCTCGCCCGCGACGCCGACCGGCATCTCACGGCGCGCAGCCAGCGTACCGGTGGCGGAGATCACGCGGCTGACCGTCTGCTGACCGGGGATGACGACGGTGATGTTGGGCACCTGGGTTCCCGCACCCGCGCCTTGCGCCGCCTCATGCTTCTTGGGCGCGAACAGGACCCAGCCTGCCAGCGCCAGCACGATCACCGCCGCGACGATCCAGATCCAGCGCCTGCGCGGTGCGGACACCGGCCCCTCCAGCCCCAGATGCTGGCTGCCACCGATCGCCCCCGTCTCGTAATTCATGTTCGTCATCGATCCCCGAACCGCATCCATCGTGCGCATATTGCCCTACGGGATGCGCGCATTCCTGCTGTGTTATAGAAATATAGCACACCACTCAAGTCTCTTTGTTAAGCGGGAATTGCGGCGGCTCCAAGGTCGGCGCGATGCGTTCATCACCTGTTTTGCCACAAGGCGTCAAAGCCTTGAGCCATCATCACAAAGGGAGATGTCGATGAACAAGATACTACTCATGGCCGCCTTGGCCCCCGTCGCGGTCGCGCCGATGACCGCGATCGCCCAGACCGCGTCCCCCACCACGGTCGAACCGCTGATCCCCGCCGCCGGGGCGGTACTGGACGTCTCGGCCGAGGGGCGCACGACCCGCGTGCCCGACGTGGCGACGATTCGCGCCGGGGTGGTCAGCCAGGGCGCGACCGCCGCCGCCGCGCTGTCCGACAATGCCCAGCGTATGGCGCGGGTGCTGGCGGCGGTGAAGCGCGCTGGTGTCGCCGACCGCGACATCCAGACCGCGACCGTGCAGCTCCAGCCGCAATATCGCTATGGCGAGAATGTGCCCCCGGCGATCACCGGCTATCAGGCGACCAACACGATCAGCGTCCGCTTCCGCGACATCGCCAAGTCGGGCAGCGTGCTCGACGCCCTGGTCGCGCAGGGGGCCAACCAGATCGACGGACCCAATCTGTCGATCGACAAGCCCGACGCCGCGCTCGACGAGGCACGCACCGATGCGATTCAGCGCGCCCGCGCACGGGCCGAGCTTTACGCCAAGGCGGCGGGCCTACGCGTCGCCCGCATCGTGTCAATCACCGAGAATGGCGCGGATGCGGGCGGCCCTCAACCGCCGATGATGCTCCGCGTCCAGGCGATGCGCGCCGACGCGATGGAAAAGACCAGCATCGCGCCGGGCGAGCGCGACGTGACCGTCAATGTCTCGGTCCGCTTCCTGCTGAACTGATCCTGCCCCGCCCCCGTGGCCGATGCGCTGCGGGGGTACCTTCTGTTACGACACCATACCCGAACATGGAAAAGGCCGCCCGGTCTTCCCGGACGGCCCTTTCGGCTCCGCTCTGAGCGTATCGAGTGCTTAGCGCACCCGACCGCGACGAACGAGGTTCACGATCGCCAGCAGGACGACGGCGCCCAGCAGCGAAACGAGGAACGAGGTCAGCGTCAGACCGGCATTGTTGATCGAACCGCCTGCAAAGATCAGGCCGCCGATGAATGCGCCGACGACGCCGACGACGATGTTCAGGAAGATGCCCTGCTGGGCATCAGTGCGCATGATGATGCTGGCCAGCCAGCCAATGACACCACCGACGATAAGCCACAGGATAATACCCATTGTCTTTCCCTCCGTTGGGCCCGCGAGCGGGACACGGGGGAAAGACGTGCGATACCGGTTATTGTTCCGTGGCCGTACCGGCAATTCGATGAAGCGTTGGATGTGTCAACAAGGGCTTTGGGGAAAATTCGGCGATGGGAGGGGCGGTCAGTATTTCTGCTGGCGTTCGTAGAGCGAGCGGTAATGCTGGATGCGGGTGACGCGCAGGCCCGGCATCCCCGAACGGTCAATCGCACGCTGCCACCCGGCGAATTCCTCGACGGTCAGGCCATAGCGGTCGCACACCTCGTCGACCGACAGCAGTCCGCCATTGACGGCCGCCACCACCTCCGCCTTGCGACGGACGACCCAGCGGGTGGTGCTGGGCGGGGGCAGGGTTTCGAGCGTCAGCGGTTCGCCGAGCGGCCCGATTACCTTGGCAGGGCGGATCTTCTGGTTCTCGATCATCATGCAACCTCGTCGGGGCTCCCTACCCCATGTCGTCTATGGGACCGCTCTACCATGGGCCCTTGAACATCACCTAAAATCGAAAGGTTAACGGGTCATTCATTCCTTTTCCACCCCGACAGGGCCTTGGCCATCGTACCGTTGAACGCACCGTCGAGCGGCGCGAACAGGATCGGATCGGGCGATACGCGGGCGAACCCGGCCTGCACCGCGGCAGTCGGGCTCGCCGCCTGTCGGGCGGTCGCACCGACCATCAGCACGGCCAGGTCCGGCGGCAGCACCGTCAGTTCGGTATCCCGATCGAAACGGTTGAAACTCAGATCCAAAAGCGCGGTCCAATCCCGGTGGGTGAGCGCCCCTTTTATCGGCGGGATATGAAAGCCGGGTAAAGGCCCGAAAGCATTCCGCCCTTTTTACGCGGCTCGGCATGCGCCATGATCCTGCCGAAACAGGAAAATTTCCGCCTTTTTGCATGACGCGCGCGAAAGGCGTATGGGAAAGCGCATGGAGCAGATGGTGGACTTTCAGCTTGGGGGCGATCCCCGAGCCAAGCGGATCGTGGTCGCGATGTCGGGCGGCGTCGACAGCTCGGTCGTGGCCGCGCTTGCCCATGCCACGGGGGCCGAGACGATCGGCGTCACCCTGCAACTCTATGACCATGGCGAGGCGGTGGGTCGCGCGGGCGCGTGCTGCGCCGGGCGCGATATCCGCGACGCGCGCGCGGTGTGCGATCGCCTCGGCATCGCCCATTATGTCTTCGACCATGAGGACAGTTTCCGGACCCAGGTGGTCGACCGCTTCGCCGACGAATATCTGGCCGGGCGCACGCCGATCCCCTGCGTCCAGTGCAATATGGGGCCGAAATTCACCGACCTGCTGAAGCTGGCGCGCGATCTGGGCGCGGACTGTCTGGCGACCGGCCATTATGTCCGCCGAGTGGAAGGCGCGCGCGGTGCGGAGTTGCATCGCGGGGCCGATCCGGCGCGCGACCAGAGCTATTTCCTGTTCGCCACGACCCAGGGCCAGCTCGACTTCCTGCGCTTCCCGCTGGGCGCTCTCCCGAAGTCGCGGGTGCGTGAGATCGCCGCCGAACTGTCCTTGAGCGTCGCGGCCAAGCCCGACAGCCAGGACATCTGCTTCGTCCCCGATGGCGACTATGCAGGCCTCGTCAAAAAATTGCGTCCGGAATCGGATACGCGCGGCGATATCGTCGATCTGTCGGGCGCCAAGCTGGGCGAGCATCGCGGCCTGATTCACTATACGGTGGGCCAGCGGCGCGGGCTGGAGATCGGCGGCAGCCCCGAGCCGCTCTATGTCGTCCGGCTGGAGCCCGACACCAAGCGCGTCGTCGTCGGCCCGCGCACCGCGCTGGCGGTCGAGGCGGCCCGGCTGACCGGCATGAACGTGCTGGGTCCGCTGGATGGCCCGCTCTTCGCCAAGGTCCGCTCCATGGCCAAGCCGGTCCCTGCGCGCATGATCGGTGACCGGCTGGTCTTCGACGCGCCCGAATATGGCGTGTCGCCGGGCCAGGCGGCGGTCCTGTATGACGGCGACCGGTTGCTGGGCGGCGGCTGGATCGCGGAGACCGAGGCGGCACGCATCGCCGCCTGAGGCGTTGATCCGGGCATGACCGCCCCGACCCTCGAAGACCTTCGCCGCCAGATGGAAGCCGCCGCCGAACGCCTCGATTTCGAGGAAGCGCGGGCTCTACGCGACCGGATCAACCTGTTGCGCGGCGGCGCGGAGGATGTCGCGGTCGACACCAGCGGCCTGACCCGCCAACAACCCGGCAGCATGGGCCTGGGCACCAGCCAGTCCCGCCCCCAACGTCCCGAAGGCTGGGTGCCGCCCAAAAAGCCCGACCCTATGACCAAGGGGCGCGGGCGACGTCAGGGTTAGCGGCTCGGAGACGTCAGGGGCGTTCACCTGCTCGTAGCAATCTCTGCGGAAGCCAGTCGTCGATCACGCGCAGAGTCGCCGGATCGGAGATCGGCCATCCAGCATAGTCCTTCTTCCCCGAAAACGTCGTGACGAGTGGTTTGAAGCCATGTTCGACATCTGGCATCTCGACGATCATGGCGTCGTGATTATTCGCAAGGGCGCGCCGCGCTTCAGGCATACTGAGCGCCGTGGAGACCGTCGTGTCGTTCGCGGCATAGATGGCGAGCACCGGCGCCTTGACCTGCGCGAGATTGGCATTGGCGGCAACCGTATAGAGCGATGAAGTAGCAGGCTCGCCCAAGGTCTTGACGGCGCCGTCCGCCAGATCGGCGCGCCAGCCCGCCGCAACAAAGGATTGAACGACCGCGCCACGTCGCGCAGCGATGGTGTTCGCCGAACCACCTCCCGTCAGGGCGTCTAGGTAAAGCCGCGTCGCTTCCACCACATGCTCCGCCGCCTTGGCATCCATCCCGCTTGCCGTCAGCTTGACTCGCATCCCATCCAGAAACATCTGCCCGCGCTGCCCCGCCGGTGCCGCCAGCAGAACGAGCGCCACGACCGGAGGATCTTCGACCGCGAGCGCAGGTGCAATCACCGCTCCCTGGCTCAGGCCCAGAATGGCGATCCTGTCGGTATCGATCACGTCGGATCGCGACCGCAGATAGAGCAGCGCCGCGCGGGCATCCTGCCGAGCGACATCGATCGCGTCCTGAAACGTGCCGGTCGACCGGCCCACACCGCGCTTGTCAAAGCTGAAAGTCGCGATCCCTTTTGCATTCAATTGCGCTTCCAGCAGGGGATAGATGCCATGAGGAGAAGCCCCCCCGCCACCCAGCAAAAGAACGATCGGAGGACGTTGCGAGGACTTGGCCGGGAGATGCAACTCACCTGCCAGAACCACGCCGGGCGTTGACCGGATATGCGCCTGCTCCACCCGAACATTCGCAGTGTCGGGCGTCGGAAGGGCGGCAAACGCCGCACCAGGGAGGGACAGAACGAGGCTTGTCAGTAAAACACCTGCCAGATGCCTCGATCGTCCCATGGAGCCCTCCCCGTATCACCGGCAGTCTGCCCCGCGATGACGCCACAGGCAATGGCGATGCAACCTTTCACCCCCGCACCGCAAACGCTCCGCGATATTCCGGCTTCACCGCCCCAATGACAGCCCGCGTGACCGGCAACGTCACCTCATAGGCCCCCTCGGCATAGGAGCCCGCAACATAAGGATCGGCAATCAGTCCGATCCGGTCGATCGCGCGGCCATTGGTCGAACCCAGCAGCAATGTCAGGTCCTTGACCGGTGGGCACACGTTCATCGACGACACATCGCCCTGATTGCGCTTCAACTGCTCGGCCTTGAGCCTGGCGCAATAATCGGTGCGGATCGCCGACTGGAGCGCGGGCAGCGACGTAAACACCGCCTTGGGGTCCAGCCGCCGCCCCTTCGCCTTGTCCCAGACCAAGCCATAGGAGGCGGGCGAACCATGCGCGCCGCCGGTGAAATTATAGCTGTCGGCCGACAGGCTCAGGAAGCGTGGCGTGTCGGTCACGACCTTCCACGTCTTTTCAAAGGAATAGCGATTATAGGGATAGCCCGACTTCCGCGCCTCGCGACGCCCCTCCGCCCCGTCGCGCGCAGTCTTCGCCTGGATGCGCGTGCGCTCGGCGTCGAGCCACGCCTTCAGCCCCGCGATCCGCGCGGCGGCGGCGGGATAGGCGTAACGGAATTCATAGTCCGCGGTCTTGGCCTCGCGCGTCACGAGCTGCGCCATCGCCGGACCGGCAGCACCAAGCAAAGCCAGCGCGATCATTACCTTACGCATCATCCGTCTCCCCTCAACCCGGCAAATCTGGACCAGACGGGCTGTACGGCCGATGACTGGCGGAGTTCCGCTTGCCGCGCCGCCGATGCGAACATATATCGAACAGATGGCGCAACTCGATACCCGTGAGAAGCTGGCGATCCTGGCGGACGCCGCGAAATATGACGCCTCCTGCGCGTCGTCGGGCACGGCGAAACGCGACAGTCGCGACGGCAAGGGGATCGGTTCGACCGAGGGGATGGGCATCTGCCATGCCTATGCGCCCGATGGCCGCTGCATCTCGCTGTTGAAGATCCTGCTGACGAACAGTTGCATCTTCGACTGCCATTATTGCATCAACCGCAAATCCTCGAACGTCCGCCGCGCGCGCTTCACCGCGCCGGAGGTGGTGAACCTCACCCTCGCCTTTTACCGGCGCAATTATATCGAGGGGCTGTTCCTCTCCTCGGGCATCATCAAGTCCTCCAACTACACGATGGAGCAGATCGTCGAGGTCGCGCGGTCCTTACGCGAGGATCACGGCTTTCGTGGCTATATCCATCTGAAGACCATTCCTGACGCCGATCCCGAACTGGTGCGGCTGGCGGGCGTCCATGCCGACCGCGTGTCAATCAATGTCGAATTGCCCACGGTCGGCGGGCTGCGGCGCCTCGCACCGGAGAAGGACGCGGCACGGATCGAGGGCGCGATGGCCGATGTGAAGACCGCGATCGAGGATCGGACGGACGCGGCCAAGAAGTACAAGTCCGCCCCCGGCTTTGCACCTGCGGGTCAGTCGACCCAGATGATCGTCGGCGCCGATGCCGCGACCGACCGCGACATCGTCGGGCGCGCGGCGACGCTCTATGACCGGTTTTCCTTACGCCGCGTCTATTATTCGGCGTTCAGCCCGATCCCCGACGCCTCCGCGGTGCTGCCGCTGCAACGCCCGCCGCTGATGCGCGAGCATCGGCTGTACCAGTCCGACTGGCTGATGCGCTTCTATGACTATCAGCCACGCGAGGTTGCGGCGGCGGCGGACGAGGCGACGGGGATGCTGCCGCTCGACATCGATCCCAAGCTCGCCTGGGCGCTGAAATTCCGCCAGAACTTCCCGGTCGATGTGAACCGCGCGCCGCGCGAGATGCTGCTGCGCGTGCCGGGGCTGGGCGTTAAAGCCGTGGACCGGATCATCGCCAGCCGCAAATGGCGCAAGCTGCGCCTGGAGGATGTCGGGCGGCTGACCGTGTCGATCGCCAAGCTTCGCCCCTTCCTGATCGCCGAGGACTGGCGCCCGGTCGCGCTGGCCGAGCGCGCGGATTTGAAGCCGCTGGTCAAGCCCCGCGCCAAGCAGCTCGAACTCTTCGGCTGAGTGAGAGTGACTCGCGGGTGAAACGGGTGTGACGCTCCGCCGTTGGACGCGCGAAGGAGACAGGGCCATGGCCACCGCCGATATCTATGCCGATCTGAAGCGCGACCACGACAAGCAGCGCAAGATGCTGAAGCAACTCGCGGAACTGAAAGGCGACAGCGCCAAGCGCAAGACGCTGTTCGAAACCTTCCGCATCGAAATCCAAAGCCATGCGGCCGCCGAGGAAGAGTCGCTCTACGCCACCATGCTGGGTGAACCCGAGCTGCGCGACGATGCGCGCCATTCGGTGTCCGAGCATAAGGAGATCGACGATCTGCTCGGCGAGATGATGGACCTCGACTTCGCATCGGACGAATGGGAATCGAAATTCTTCCACATGCGCCATCGTTATGAGCATCATATCGATGAGGAAGAGGAAGAGATGTTCCCGGCGGCCGAGAAGGAACTCGATGACGCGACGGAGGAGAAGCTCGCCGAGATTTACGAGACGCGCAAACCCATCGAGGCCAAGGAGGCCAAGGCCAACCCGCCGGGCGGCGACGAGCGCGATTGATTTGGACTATTCGCCAATTCCTCCCCTTTGAGGGGAGGTGGCAGGCCGAAGGCCTGACGGAGGGGTGTCGCCTTCTCGATAGCGGGACACCCCTCCACCAGCTTCGCTGGTCCCCCTCCCCTTGCAGGGGAGGAATATTGGGGGCCCCATGCGCATCATAACCCTTCCCGCCCCTGACGACTTCGACGCTTGGCGCGACGCCGCGCGCGGGCTGATTGCCGACAGTGTGCCGCCCGATCAGGTCGTCTGGCAGGTCGGCACGCAGGCCGCCGACCTGTTCGGCGCGGTCGCCGACGAAGCCCCCGCGACGAACGCCCCCCGCTTCACCGTCTCGCGCGCCTTCATCGACCTTGCGCGCAGCGTCATCCTGTCGAACGACCCGGAGCGGTTCGCGCTGCTTCACACCGCGCTCGACCGGTTGCGCAGGCAACCCCGGCTGATCGAGGATCAGGCCGATCCGCTGGTCCGCCGCCTCGACCGGCTGGCCAAGGCGGTGCGGCGCGATATCCACAAGATGCGCGCCTTTCTGCGTTTCCGCGAAACCGAGGATGATGACGGCCCGCGCTATGTCGCCTGGTTCGAGCCCGAGCATCATATCGTGCGCGCCAATGCGGCTTTTTTCGTCAACCGCTTCACCACGATGCGCTGGTCGATCCTGACGCCGGAGGTCTCGCTCCATTGGGACGGCAAGACGCTGGTGGAAGGTCCCGGTGCCAGCAAGGCGGACGCGCCGGAGAGCGATCCGACCGAGGCGGTGTGGAAGACCTATTATGCCAGCATCTTCAATCCCGCCCGCGTGAAGATCGGCGCGATGCTGAAGGAGATGCCGCGCAAATACTGGAAAAACATGCCGGAAACCGCGTTGGTTTCGGCATTGATCGCAGGCGCGCAGGCACGGGAGACGGGCATGATCGATACCGCCAAGGTAGATGTGCGAAGCGGGCGCGGCGGCAATGCGCAAGCGGCCTGGGCGGCACTACGCGACGAGGCGATGGGCTGCACCCGCTGCCCGCTTCATGCGCCCGCGACGCAGACGGTGTTCGGCGAGGGCCCGGTCGACGCCGCACTGATGTTCGTCGGCGAACAGCCCGGCGACCAGGAGGATCTGGCGGGCCATCCTTTTGTCGGACCCGCAGGACAGGTCTTCGACCGCGCGGTGGCGGAGGCCGGGATCGACCGCGCGACGACCTACGTCACCAATGCAGTCAAGCATTTCAAATTCGAGCCGCGCGGCAAACGCCGCATCCACAGTTCCCCCAATGCGGGCGAGATTCAGGCCTGCCGCTGGTGGGTCGAGCAGGAACGCCTGCTGATCCAGCCCCGTGTGACGGTGGCGCTCGGCGCAACGGCGGCGCGTTCCCTGTTGGGCAAGGTCATGACGATCGGTCGCGAACGCGGCAAGGCGCTGCCCCTGCCCGATGGCGGCACCGCCTTCATCACCGTCCATCCCAGCTATCTGTTGCGCCTGCCCGATCCGGCGGCGAAGGAGGTCGAATATGCCCGGTTCGTCGAGGATTTGAAGCTGGCGGCGGGGGCGCTCGGATAGGCGTCCGCCCCGTCGCTTGACTTTGGTCCCGCGCCATCGAACCCTGGCGCGGTGTCACGGATCGGGGAAGCAGGCATGAAAGGGGTTCGCATCGCGGCGACGGCGTGGGTTGCCATCTGCGGCATCACCCTGGCCGCCGCAGTGCCTGCACTACAGACGATAGCCCGCCCCATGTCGCCGACATTGGTGATCGACAGCGACATCGCCCGCTTCTGGATCGCCTTCGATGCGATCAACGCGACCGACGACCCTGCGGAACGGCTGCGCCTGATCCGCACCCTCTATATCGAACCGGGCACGCCCGGCCTCCACGCCCTGATGGCCGCGCGGCGCTATACCGATCAGCAATATGTCGATGCCATCGCCCGCTGGCCCAAATTCTGGGCCTCGGTCCGCCCGCTGACGGCCCGGTCACAGGCGGCGGTGGCGACGCTGAACGCGGACGTTGCCCGTTTCCGGCGACTTTATCCCGGCCTCCGTCCCGCCTCGATCACCTATGCCATCGGCGTGTTGCGCACCGGCGGCACGACCATGGCCGACAAAGTCCTGATCGGTGCCGAACTCGGCCTGGGGGATGAGACGGTCGACGTGTCCGAGCTTCCCGAGCCGATGCGGTCACGGCTGGCGACCTTCTTCCGGTCCCGCCCCTTCGCCAACAATGCACAGAATAATATCCACGAATATGTCCATACCCAGCAGCAGGAGACGGACGGAACCCTGTTGCAACAGTCGCTGCGCGAGGGCGTGGCGGAACTGGTCGCGGAGTTGATCACCGGCCGCAAGCCCGCTCTACCCGTCTATAACTATGGCCCGACGCACGAAGCGGCAATCAAGGCCCGCTTCGTGACCGAGATGGGCGGCGACGCTTACGGCCACTGGCTATGGAACGGCACCGCCAACCCATTCGGGGTCAGCGATCTGGGCTATTTCGTCGGCTATCGGATCGCCCGGCGCTATTATGACGCGGCCGGGGACAAGCGGGCGGCGATCAGGACGCTGATCGAACTCCCCTATAACGACCCCATCGCCATACGCGACTTCGTCGGGCAAACGGGATATTTCGGTGGCGCTTGATGCAACGCCAACCGGCCTTTCGTTACGGCCGCGCACCTTCTATCATGTGGCGCGGAAGGTAGGAAGGAGGCGGGAAGCGGTGATGATGATGGTCCTGATACTGATGGCCGCCAGCCCTCAGACGTCGGCAGCCGCATCCCCGGATGCCGCGACGATCACTCCGCCCAAACCCTCGACTCGTCAGGACGGCCTGATCGGCGTGTCCGATTACCCGGCCGAGGCCTTGGCCAAACATCAGGAAGGCAGGACCATCCTGACCGTCCATGTCACCGCCAAGGGCAAGGTGGACGGTTGTTCGGTTCTTGCCAGCAGTGGGTCGAAATCATTGGACGATGCGACCTGCCTATTCGTCCGCCATGTTCGCTTCGATCCGGCTCACGATGCCGCTGGCCACGCGGTCGAGGCCGACACGCAGTTTCCGATGAACTGGCGCCTGCCAAGACGATAGTCCGGGTTGGCCCCCTTCACATCTCCCGTGGATCGGGCCCGATCCGCCCGTCCGCATCGTCGAGCGCGTCGATCGCGGCCATATCCTCCTCGTCCAGCACCAGTTCGGTCGCGGCGAAATTGTCCGCCATATGCGCCGCATCCGCCGCCTTGGGGATCACCGACAGGCCATGCGCCAGATGCCAGGCCAGCACCACCTGTGCGGTCGAGCGGCCATGTTTCTGCGCGATAGCCACGATTTCGGGCAGTTTCAGCAGTTCGCCGCCTTGCCCCAATGGGCTCCAGCTCTGCGTCACGATGCCCTTGGCGGCGTGAAAGGCGCGCGCCTCGCGCTGTTGGAAGCGGGGATGGAGCTCGATCTGGTTGACCGCCGGCATGACGCCGGTCGCCTCGATGATGCGGTTGAGATGCTCCGGCAGGAAGTTCGACACGCCGATCGACTTCGCCTTGCCCGCCTCGCGCAGGCGGATCAGGCTTTCCCAGGCTCCGACATAGGCGTCCCTGGCGGGCACCGGCCAGTGGATCAGATAGAGGTCGACCGCCTCGACGCCCAACAACGCCAGGCTCTCGTCCAGCGCCGCCTCGGCATCGTCGTGGCGATCATTCCACAGCTTGGTGGTCAGGAACGCATCGGCACCGCGAAACCCGTCACCCACGCCGCGTTCATTGGCATAGATGGCGGCGGTGTCGACAAGACCGTATCCGGTATCGAGCCCACGCCGCACCACCAGCGCCGCCTGCGAGTCCGGAATCTGATAGGTGCCAAGGCCCAGCTGGGGCATGGCGCGGCCGTCGTTCAGGGTCAGCATCGTCATACCGTCCCAAACCGACCGGTGCCGCGCAGGGTTCCGATTGACCCCTGCCCCCCGATCGCGCAAGTCGCTGGCCCCATGGTCGAGCATATTCTTTCCGCGCTGGCGAGCTTCGCCATCTGGGTCATTTCCACCGGTGGCTATCTGGGCATCATGCTGCTGATGGCGATCGAGAGCGCGTGCATCCCGCTGCCGTCCGAGATCATCATGCCGTTTGCGGGCTATCTGGTCTCGACCGGGCATTTCAACCTCTACCTCGCCGCGACGGCGGGGGCGCTGGGGTGCAATCTGGGCTCGATCGTCGCCTATGAGATCGGCAAGCGCGGCGGACGCCCGGTGGCGGAGCGCTGGGGCAAATATCTGCTGATCGGGCCGGGGGAGCTGGACGCCGCCGACCGGTTCTTCGAACGCTATGGCCCGATCGCGGTGCTGATCGGGCGGCTGCTGCCCGTCATCCGCACCTTCATCGCCTTTCCGGCGGGGGTCGCACGGATGAAGCTCGTCCCCTTCCACCTCTATACCTTTATCGGCAGCTGGCCCTTCTGCCTGGTGCTGGCGATCGTCGGGCGCGAGCTAGGCGAGAAGTGGGATTCCGATCCCCGCGTGAAGGCGTTCTTCCACCGCGCCGACCTGGCGATCGGGGTCGTGCTGATCGTGCTGATCGGCCTCTACGTCTGGCACCGCGTGCGCGGGCTGAAACGCGAGGCGCGCTGAATCAACCACAGGGCGAGCGGGATCGCCACCGTCGCCCACAGATACAGGCCGTTCCACGTCGTCCATCCCCACCAGTCGGAGGGGATGGTGCGCAGATCGCCCCTCGCGAAACGCTGCTGGATCACCGCCTGCCACCAGGCCCAGCGGAAGGTCGGCGGTGCGAAGATTTCGGCCGAGGCGATGGTCAGGTTGATCGCGACCGACCCCGTCAGTACCGCGCCCAACAGGACGCGCTGCCAAAGCGGCCGCGCCATCGCCCAGAGCGGGGCCAACCCCAGCGCGGTCACCCCGGCCAGTGGCATGGCATGGCGCGGCCCGGTCGCATTGCCGCCATCCCAATAGACATAGGCGGCATTGACCAGCAGCGCGACGACCGCGACCCCGCCGGCGGTCAGTGCCAGCCCGCGCGTCGCCCGCTCCTCTGCCAACCGCCACAAGCCGATCGGCCCAAGGATCAGGATCGGTGCGACCCAGACGATCCCCCGCATCGGCCCGATCAGGATTTCGCGCAAGCTCGCGATCCGGGGAAAGGTCAGGCCGAACAGCCCCTGATCCATCCCCTCGAACCCGACGACCCCCGAATAGCCGATGCGGAACGGCGTCCCGAAGGCAAAGAGATTATAGGCGAATAGCGGCATGAGGCCGACCAGCCCGGCCGCAAGAAAAGGCAGCAGCGCCCTGGGTTCGGCGCGATGCCGCCACACCACCCAGAGCCCGATGACCGATCCGGCCAGCACCGCCTGATACTCCACGACCACCGCCCCGCCGAGCGCCAGCCCTGCCACCGCCAGCCACCGGGCTCCGCCACGCGCGACTGCCGCCAGCGCGATGACGAACAAGGCGGCGACACTCGCATGGCCCAGCAGCGTGGTGGAATAGCCCCAGATCGGCGTGCCCAGCGCATAGCCCAGCGCTGCGAACAGCGCCGCCCCCGCGCGGCCGGTCAGCCCGAGCGCCAGATCGAACAACACCACCGCCGCGATCGCGGTCAGCAGCGCCGATCCGGCGGCGGCCGCGACCCGCGTGCGCAGCTTCAGATAATCGACGAAGCCCGGATCGACCGAAGACAGGACATGACGCTCGGCCCGGTCTCCGCTGACGAGATCGGTCAGCGCGACGGCGGGCAGCGCCATCAAGGTCATGCCCGGCGCCTTGTCGAGATAGGCGTGCGTCCCGAACTGCGCCTTGTCGATGGTCAGCGGCGCGAAAGGGTCGATGGTCGCGGTGCCATTCTCGACCATGCGGATCGCGGCGAACAGGCGGGTGGCGTTGTTGGGATTGAACTCCCATGATCCGAACCAGGCACAGGAGAACCAGACCAGGAGGAACAGCCCAATCCGAATGCCGCCCAAGCCCTGCCGCCATGTCATCGGATCACCCCTTGGTTCGTCGCGGTGGCGCTAGCGATCCGGGACGTTAGCGACAAGCGCGACCACCAAATTCCTCCCCTTACAGGGGAGGAATTTTATTAGGCCGTGATCGGCAGCGAGGTGGTCGACTTGATCTCCGACAGGGCCACGGTCGAGTTGATTTCCTGCACCCCCGGCAGGTTGGACAGCCGCTCGAAGAACAACCGCTCATAGGATTCGATATCGGCCGCGACGATGCGCAGCATGAAGTCGACCGAGCCCATCAGGACATGGCATTCCATCACCTCGGGCACCTCGCGGATCGCGGCGGTGAATTCGTCCAGATTGGCGCGGCCATGGGCGTTGAGCTTCACCTGGGCGAAGATCTGCGCCTTCAGCCCCACCTTGGCCCGGTCGACCAGCGCCACCCGGCGCTTGATGATCCCGTCCCGCTCCAGCCGGTCGATCCGCCGCCAGCAGGGCGAGGCCGACAGTCCGACCGCCTCGGCGATAGCGGCGGTGGACAGGCTGGCATCCTCTTGCAGCAAGGCGAGGATACGGCGTTCCCAGATATCGAGTTCATACGACATATTTACCCCGAATGCGTCCTTTAACGGTCAATCTAACCGGATATTCGTAAATCGCCTATCAAATCCGATCAGATTCGCCGCGCATCCTGGGCTATTCCATCGGCAGAAATCGCTTCCAGGGATATGACCGATGCTTCGCCAAGCCCATGACCGCCAAAGCCTGCCGCCCGAAGAGGTGGTGACCTTTCAGGACAAGGATAGCGGGGCGAGCGGCGTCATCGTGCTGCATTCGACCACGCTCGGCCCGGCCGCCGGGGGATGTCGGTTATGGCATTATGCCGATGACCGCGCCGCGACGGTCGATGCGCTGCGGCTGGCCGAGGGCATGGCGCTGAAGAATGCGCTCGCCGATCTGCCCTTTGGCGGCGGCAAGGCGGTGATCCGCCTGCCCCAGGGGTCGTTCGATCGCGCCGCGCTGTTCCGCGCCTTTGGCCGTCAGGTCGCCGAATTGAAGGGCCGCTATGTCACCGCCGAGGATGTGGGGACCAGCGTCGCCGACATGGCGGAGGTTGCCACCCGCACCCGCCATGTCGCGGGGCTGCCCCTATCGGGCCAGAAGCCGGGTGGCGATCCCTCGCCCTGGACGGCACTCGGCGTGCTTCAGGCGATGCGGGTAGCGGTCCGCCATCGGCTGGGTGCGGAGCTTTCCGACGTGACGGTCGCGGTGCAGGGGCTCGGGCATGTCGGCTATGCGCTGTGCGAACTCCTTCATGAACAGGGCGCCAGGCTGATCGTCGCCGAGCCGCGCAGCGAGGTCGCGGCGCGCGCCGCCGACCGGTTCGGCGCGATGGTGATGAGCAGCCGGGCACTGCTGTCGGCCCGCGCCGATGTGCTGGCCCCCTGTGCGCTGGGCGGCGTGCTGGACGACGACATGGTCGCGCAGCTTCGGGCGCCCGTGGTGTGCGGCGCGGCCAACAACCAGTTGGCGAGCGACGCCGTGGCGGTGCGGCTGGCCGAACGTGACGTGCTCTATGCCCCCGATTTCCTGGTCAATGCGGGTGGGATCATCAACGTCGCGGGCGAATATCTCGGCTGGCGCACAGCGGAGGTTCGCCGCCGGGTGCTCAACGTCGGCCAGAAGATGGCGGATGTGCTGGCGCTCGCCGAGCAGAACGGCATCACCCCGGACGAAGCCGCCCGCGCCGTGGCGCTGGAACGGATCGCCCAGGTCCCGCGTGTCCAGGCGGTGGCGGCGTAAGCGTCATCCTCCCCGACATGGGGAGGATCAGGGGTTATGGATTACGCGGTTCCTCGTCGCGGCGGCGCTGGGCATTGGCGGCACGGTTTTCGCGCACGCGCTGCGCGAAGCAGCCGGTCGCGCCCCCTGCCCCCACCGCCGAGCAACTGCCGATGCTGTTGACGCCCGTGCCTTCGTTCAGCGTCCCCGTCGCGCGTGCCGCCCAGCTTTCATTCTCGGGCGTCACCTGAAGCTCGCGCAGTTCCTTGGGCACGCGAAACTGTTCCTCCGCGCCGCGGCGAACGCAGACGACGATCTCGTTGCCCTGATTGTCGGTCGGGCAGCGTTCGTTGCCGAACAGGGTCAGCACGCCATTGACCGGCGCGTTGCGCGACACCTCGCCCGGTGCTTCGACCGGCTTGGGCTTGATCGCGCCGGGGGCGGCGACCTGTTGCGCCATCACCGGGCCCGCAAAAACGAAGGCGGCCAGCGCGGCGGCGGCCCAGGGGCGGTTCATCATCCTCTCTCTCCCGCTCATCCGGGTCAGATCCGCTTGGCCGCGCCGATCGCGACCTTGCAGCCTGCCCGGATCAATCCATAAAGCACCGGATAGGCGATCGCCTCCTCCGCCCCCGCGCCCAGCGCATGGTCGCGATGCTCCAGTTCCTCGGCCTGGAAATCGGCGATCGCCTCCGACAATTCGGGATCGCTGTCGCCCAATTGGTCGAGCTGTTCCTGATAGTGTTTGTCGATCTCGGTCTCGACCGCCGCCGTGCACGCCATCGCCGCCTTGGGGCTGATCGCGGCGGTGATCGCCCCCAGCGCGAAGCCCGCCTTGTCCCAGAAGGGCTGGAACAGGGTCGGGCGCACCCGCCGTTCCGCGATCATCCGGTCGAAAAAGGCGCGGTGGCGTTCTTCCTGTTCGGCCATGTGATGGATCGCGCGCGCGAAAGGATGCCGGTCGCCCAGCACCGCCAACTGCCCGGCATAGATGCGCGTCGCGCCATATTCCCCGGCCTGATCCACCCGGACCATCGCCTTCATCGATTCCCGCCGGTCGCCCGGCATCCAGCGAAGCTGGCTCATCGCGCCTTCCTCATCAACAACAGGATCGCCGCCGCACCACCGAGCGAGAAGATCGCGTTGAACCCGGCGAGCGAAATCCCGCCCAGGGTCCATTGCGCCACGTCGCAACGGATGACCGGCGCCTTCAGAATCGCGTTCAGCCGGTCGGCGGCGGTCCCGCCCGTGAAATCCACCGTCGAGGTGCAGGCGGTGAAGCCCTGCCACCAGCCATATTCGACCCCGGCATGGGCGACACCGATCGCTCCCGACACCGCGATCAACAACGCCGCCAGCACGACAAGCGATCCCCGGATGCTGCGCTGGGGCACGAAGAAGGCGAGAAAGGCGGGCAGCAGCGCGGCATAATGCGGCCAGCGCTGCCAATGGCACATCTCGCACGGATAGAGCCCGCCGATCAGCTGGCTGCCCCAAGCCCCCGCCAGCAGCGCGGCGGGCAGCGCGAAGGCGATGATGTTGGCCAGCCGCTCGCTGCGGGTGCGCGGGGTCGCCATCGTCACTTCACCGGCGGCTTGGTGGCGGCGGCAACCTGCGCAGGCCCGCCCAGCCGCGCGATGGTCTTCAGCGCGTAATAAAGCTGGAAGTCCTCGATCCCCTGCTTCTTCAGCTGCTCGGGCGTCATCGCGAAGCGCGGATCGGTCTTGGTATCCTCTTCCAGGATCGCGTTATCGGCCTTCACCTCGTTGATCAGGTGGCGGCGCAGATCGGCCTCGCGGAAGACGGGGCGCGTCTTGTAGTCGGGATCGGAGATTTCGGGCACCTTGATGTCGGGCTCGATCCCGCCCTCCTGCACCGACCGGCCCGAGGGGGTGTAATAGCGCGCGGTGGTCAGGCGGAGCGCCGTCTCCGGCCCCAGCGGCAACAGCGTCTGGACTGAGCCCTTGCCGAAGCTGCGCTCGCCCATGATGAGCGCGCGGTGGTGATCCTGGAGCGCGCCCGCGACGATCTCCGACGCAGACGCCGTGCCCGAGTTGGTCAGCACGATCACCGGCAGGCCGTGCGCGTCGTCGCCCGGCTTGGCATAATAACGCTCGATATCCGACTTTTCGCGGCCGCGCTGCGACACGATCTCGCCGTGATCGAGGAACGCGTCCGAAACCGCGATCGCCTGGGTCAGCAACCCGCCGCCATTGTCGCGCAGATCGACGACATAGCCCAGCGGCCGGTGGCCCAGCGCCTTGTCGATCGCCATGATCGCCGCGCGCGTGTCGGCGCCGGTATTTTCGGAGAAGGTGTTGATGTTGATATAGCCGACATCGCCGCGCACCTCCCACTTCACCGGGCGCTGGACGATGACCTCGCGGGTCAGGGTCAGCTCAATCGGTTTGTCGCGACCGGGGCGGACGATGGTCAAGCGGATCTTGGTGCCGGGTTTGCCGCGCATCTGGCCGATCGCCTCGTCCAGCGACTGGCCATAGATCAGCTTGCCGTCGATATGGGTGATGTAATCGCCCGACTTCACGCCCGCGCGGCCCGCCGGGGTATCCTCCTGCGGCGCGATGACCTTGATCGCGCCGTCCTCCATCGAGACGGTCAGGCCCAGGCCGCCATAATTGCCCTCGGTCTGGATTTTGAGGTTATCGAAGTCGAGCGCATCGACATAGCTGCTATGCGGGTCGAGCGCCGCCAGCATCCCCTGGATCGCGCCCTTGATCAGCGTCTGGTCATCGACCTTGTCGACATAATCGGCCTTGATCCGGTTATAGACGTCGAGGAACCGATCGAACTGGCGAACGGTCGAACTGTCCACCGCCGCCATCGCGGAGGTCGTGATCGGCACCATGGCCAGCGCGCCGACAAGGGCAGTAGCAGTCAGAAGCGGACGCTTCGCAAACGAACGGGGCATCGAGGGTCCTGGACCAGATAAGCGATCCGCCTGTGTAGCGGGAAGCCGGACGCAATCAAAGCGCAACCGTGCTGAACGGAGGCTGAGCGGGGGGCAGGGTGGCGGAAATCAGGAACGGCCACGGCTTACGATGCACCATGTCCGAAAATGATCGAGAAAAGAGAATCTGCGCCTTCAGATCCGACCGCTGATAGGGTCGCTTTAACCATAACGACCCTATTCATGCTGGCAAACATGAACAGGGGTATGGGATGCAGATTTCAGGGGTTGGTGCCGGCGTGTCGCCGTACATGTTTCAGCAGAGACGCGGCGTTGCACAGACTCAACCATTCGCGAATCTGATTGCCGCACCTGCCGCGAGCGAGATCGTCAAGACGGATACCGTCACTCCTTCGGGAAGCAGCGGGATCAGCTACGCCGCGATCGAGACGAATTTCGATGCCTGGTCGCGTCAACGTCGTGCCGATGGTGCTAGCGACGATTATATGAACCGGGTCGATGCAGCCAGGACAACCTATCTCGACATTGTCCGCAAGGCCGAAAGCAGCGGCGGCTTCGCCGATCCGATCGCCTTTGTGCGCTCGCTTGACGCGAACCAGCTTCAGGTATTGCAGACGACCAACTCGCTTGCCGATCCGATCGATATGGCGTCGCTGACCAGGGAGGGTGCGCTCAACCTTCTTCTGCCCCGAACGATGGCGCAGGATGTCGATGGCGACGGGATTACGATGGTCGGTAAGGCAAACACGTTGGTCTTCCCGCCCAGCAGCGCACCTCAGGCAGTGAAGGACGCTTGGACCAAGACGACCGAAGGCATGGCCCCTGTAATGAGGATGCACCTCCAGATGTCGATGCATCTGGCAGACAATGCGAAGCGCGCCGAGGGAGGCGTATCTTCAACCGACTATAACGCGCTCGTTAATCGTGCCATCGGCGGTGCGGAGTTAAGCCGTCGCTTCCTGCGTGCGGATCAACTGGCGTTCGCCGACAAGGTTTTGGACGGGCTTAGGCTGCTGCGGTCCAACCTTTCAACGAACGTCACCTAACTCGATCTTGTCGAGTTATGAACGGCACTCGACACAACCGGTGCCTTCTCGATTGGAAACCATTGATGGGAACCGGGCCGTTCTGATCGGTCTGACGGCCGCTAGACCGTTCACCTTGCCCAAAACATGTCCCGATTGACACGTCCCGAAATTGCCGCTTGCCGGCGGAGAAACGGGGAAAATCGCGCCATGTAAGCGATCGCATTCCATCGCTCATGAAGCTCGCCGTATTGGGAACGGTCGAAGCGCAGCTACCCTGCCCTCACCCCAAGATCGCGGCAATATCCATCGGTCGCCCGTCGCGCCGCAATTCCACCGTCACGCGCGGCTCGACGCCATTCTGCCCCCGCCCCGCCCCGCCGAGCACCGCCCCCGCCGCGACGTGCTGGCCGGGTTTCACCGCGATGCCGCCCAGCCCGGTGACCAGGCTGGTCCAGCCTGCGCCGTGATTGACGATGACGATCCCGCCATAGCCGCGAAACGCGCCCGCATAGCGCACTTCGCCCCCGGCGGGCGCGACGACGGGCGCATAAGGGACGGTCGACAGGGTGATGCCGCGCGCCCGCACGCCGGAGTCCGAAATCTCGCCAAAGCCACTCGCGACCCGCCCGCGCACGGGCAGGCGATAGGTGCCCGGCGCGATCACCGGCCCCATGACGCCGGGGCCGAGCGGACGCGAGACGGGGCCGGGCAGCGCGATCAGGTCCCCCGCCGTGGCCCGCGCTTCGCCACGTTCGGCCATGCGGTCAACGATGTCGCGCGCCGCCTCGCCCAGCGCCAGCGCGCGGTTGGATTCGTCGATCGCCACCTGGCCCAGCGCGTCGGCACGGCCGCGATGGCCGGCTTCCAGCTTCGCCAGTGCCTGGCGTTCGGCTTCCAATTTGGCGGTGGTCTCGGTGAGCGTGCGGGTGGCCAGCGTCATCTGCGCCTGCGCCCGCCGCGTCGCGGCCAGTTCGGCCCGTGCCGCCGCCGATCGCTCGGCGATAACGGGGGCGACCGTGCCGAAGACCGCCCGGACATGGGCGAGGTCGGCGATCGAGCCCGGCTGCGCCACCGCGGCGATCGGGGGGCGCGCCGCCATGCTCTGCATCGCCGCCAGCAAATGGGCGAGCGGCGCCTGCGCCTTGGCCAGCCGGGCCTGTTGCCGCGCCAGCAGCCCGGCGACCAGATCGACCCGTGCGCGCGCCGCCGTCACCTCCGCCTCGGCCGCCGCGACGCGAGCCGCCATGGCGCGCTCTTTGGCCTGGGCCGCGGCGGCGGCATCGCGCTCGGCACCCGCCTGTTTCTCCAGCAGTTGCGCGCGGGCCTGGGCGGCGGCGGCTCCGGCCCGCGCATCGGTCAGGCGCCGCTGGTCGGCGGCGATGTCGGTCGCGCCGAGCAGGGCCAGGCCCGCCAGCGCCACCGCCCAACGCCGCACCGCCCAATGCCCTGCGGCCACGCGCCTATCCCTCGCGGTGATAGGGGTGGTTGGCCAGGATGCTGGTCGCCCGGAACAGCTGTTCGGCCAGCATCGCGCGCGCCATCATGTGCGGCCAGGTCGCCCGGCCATAGGAGATGAGCAGGTCGGCCCGCGCCCGCTCGGCATCCTCGAACCCGTCCGCGGCGCCGATCATGAAGCGGCACTCGCGCACGCCATCGTCGCGCCAGCGCTCCAGCCGACGCGCGAAATCCATCGAAGGCAGATTCTCGCCCTTCTCGTCCATCAGAACGAGGCGCGTCTGCCCCTCCAGCGGCGGGAGTTTGCCGCCGGTGTCGGGCAGTTCGGTGATCTTGGTCGGCCAGCCGATCCGCTTGATATAGCGGTCGACCAGCTCGGCCTCCGGCGAACGGCCGATCCGCCCGCGCGCGACGATATGCAGCAGCACGGGCGGGCTCTAAAGCGTCAGAGTTGGCGGTCGGCGGGACTTGCAGGCGGAGTCGGCGCATCGCCGAATGCCCACATGCGCTCCAGATTGTAGAAGCTGCGGACCTCGGGACGGAACAGGTGAACGATGACGTCATTGGCGTCGATCAGCACCCAGTCGGCGGTCGGCAGCCCTTCGATCCGGACCGAACGGCCGAACTCGGCCTTGATCTTCTCGGCGAGCTTCATCGCCATCGACGCGACCTGCCGGGTCGAACGACCACTGGCGATCACCATGAAATCTGCGATCGACGACTTGCCCGCCAGCGGGATCGAAATCGTCTCCACCGCCTGGTCGTCATCCAGCGACGCGAGGATCAGGCGATGCAGCGCCTCCACCTCGGCAGGATCGGACGGACGCGGCGATTGGGGGGAAGTGGCCAAGTGAGCTCCTGTTCAGGGGACGTTCCGGCCCATATGCCGAAACCAGTCCGGATCGCGGGCCCGAAGGCCCGTGGCGGAAGTCGGGTCGGGGCGGAAGCGCAACAGCACGAAGGCCGGCAAACTCCACATCGTCCAGGTCTTCGCCTGGTCCGGACGCCTCTGGAAACGCCTGAACCAGCCCAGCGCGGGTGTCGCGTGAGCGACGGCATTGTACCCCGGACGGTCGATAACCGCAATCGGGATCGCGCGGGCAATCGATCGCCATCCGCGCCAGCGGTGAAATTGCTGCAAATTATCCTCGCCCATCAACCAGATGAAGCGGTGGCCGGGGTAGCGCCGGGTGATCGCCCGGACGGTGTCGAGCGTATAGCGGGTGTGCAGCTCCTGCTCGATCGCGCTCGCCCGGATCGGCGCGCGGCGGGCCATGCGCTCGGCCGAAGCCAGCCGCGCGGCAAAGGGCGCCATGTCGCTGGCGCCGTCCTTCAACGGATTGCCGGGCGACACCAGCCACCAGACTTCGTCCAGATCCAGCGCCCGCATCGCGTCGAGCGTGATGCGGCGATGCCCGCGATGCGCCGGGTTGAACGACCCGCCGAGCAGACCGATCTTCATCCCTGATTTTCGGCGCGAATTTGCCCGGTCCCGCGCCCGATCCATTTATAGGTGGTCAGCCCTTCCAGCGCGACCGGCCCGCGTGCATGCAGCCGCCCGGTGGCGATGCCGATTTCCGCGCCCAGGCCGAACTCGCCGCCGTCCGCGAACTGGGTCGAGGCGTTCCACAGGACGATGGCGCTGTCGACCTGGGCCAGGAAGCGCTCCGCGACCGCTTCGTCGCGTGCCACGATCGCATCGGTATGGTGGGAGCCATGCGCCGCGATATGCGCCATCGCCCCCTCGACCCCGTCGACCAGCGCGACGCTGGCGATCGCATCGAGATATTCGGTGTCCCAATCCTCCGCCGTCGCAGCCTCCAGCCCCGGCACGATCTGCCGCACCGCATCGTCACCGCGCACCGTGCAGCCCGCCGCGACCAGCGCGGCGATCAGTTCGGCGGCATGGCAATAGGCGCGGTCGATCAACAGCGTCTCCATCGCGCCGCAAATGCCGGTGCGGCGCATCTTGGCATCGCGCACGATCCGGGTCGCCATGGCGTGATCCGCCGAGCCGTCGACATAGACGTGATTGATCCCGTCGAGATGCGCGAGCACGGGCACCTTCGCCTCGGCCTGGACCCGCGCGACCAGGCTCTTGCCGCCGCGTGGGATCAGCAGGTCGATCAGCCCATTGGCGGCCAGCATCGCGCCCACCGCCGCCCGGTCGGTGGTCGGCACCAGCTGCACCGCATCCGCAGGACCGCCCGCCGCCGTCCAGCCCTGAACGAAGGCGGCGTGCAGCGCACGGTTGCTGTGCACCGCCTCCGAACCGCCGCGCAGGATCGCGGCATTGCCCGCCATGGCGCAGAGCGCGGCGGCGTCGACCGTGACGTTGGGACGGCTTTCATAGACGATGCCGATCACCCCCACCGGCACGCGGATGCGCGACAGGTTCAGGCCGTTGGGCCGGGTGCGCTCGTCGATTCGCTCGCCCACCGGATCGGGAAGGCTCGCCACCGCCTCGACGCCGGAGACGATGCCGTCGATCCGCGCCTCGTCCAGCTTCAGCCGGTCGAGCATCGCCAGGGACAAGCCATTTGCCGCGCCCGCCGCGACATCCTGCGCATTGGCCGCCAGAATGGCCGGGGTCACCTGACGGATCGCCTCGGCGGCGGCGCGTAGGGCTTTGGCCTTGGCCTCGGTCGGCATCTGCGCCAGCGTGACGGCGGCGCTGCGGGCGCGCTGCCCCATGTCGGCGATCAGGGCGGGAATGTCGTGATGGTCGGCCATGGCGGGGGCGGTATCATGGTCGGGCGTGAGCCCCAAGCATCGGAAATCTTGGTCGGTGGAAAGGGCGGGACCTTGCCCCTCCACCATGTTGCGCATGGTCCCCCTCCCCAAGCACAGCTTGGGAAGGAATGGACCGCTCAAATCCTCCCCAAGCTGTGCTTGGGGAGGGGGACCGCGCCCGCAGGGCGTGGTGGAGGGGCATTTCCCGCTGCTTCCACCGCAGCCCCTCTCCATTTGTTCATCCCGACGCCCTATGATGCCCCCATGCACAGCCGTTTCGAAACCCTCCCCAACCGCCGCGCCATCGTCGATCGCCGCGCGCTCGCCGAACAGGTCGCAGCACTTGGGATCACGGGGCCGGAAGGCCGCACCCTGGTCACGCCGGTCCTTCGCGCCGCGCTCGACGCCGGGCGGCAGGAGGTGGCGCGGCGGCTGGCGCTCCATCCCTCGCGCGGGCTGGAGGCGGCGGCGGCGCAGGCCTATCTGACCGATCAGGTGCTGAAGGTGCTGTTCGATTTCACCACCGACACGCTTTATCCGTTGAGCAACCCCACGGCGGGTGAGCGGCTGACCCTGATCGCGGTGGGCGGCTATGGCCGGGGCGAGATGGCGCCCTATTCGGATGTCGATATCGGCTTTCTCACCCCGTTCAAGCAGACGCCGCATGCTGAGCAGGTCATCGAATCGATGCTCTATTCGCTCTGGGACCTGGGGTTGAAGGTCGGCCATTCCAGCCGCTCGATCGACGAGATGATCCGTCAGGCGCGCGGCGACGTGACGGTGCGCACGGCCCTTCTCGAGGGGCGATTCCTGTGCGGCGATCAGGCGCTCTATGACGAGGCGTCACGCCGCTTCAAGGCGGAGATTCAGACCGATTCGCACCGCCAGTTCATCGCCGACAAGCTGGCCGAGCGCGACCTACGCCACCGCAAGATGGGCGACACCCGCTATGTCGTCGAACCCAATGTCAAGGAGGGCAAGGGCGGCCTGCGCGATCTCCACGCGCTCTTCTGGATCGGCAAGTACGTCTATGACGTGGACCGCGCCGCCGACCTGATCGACCGGGGCCTGTTCACCCGCGAGGAATATCGCCAATTCCACCGCGCCGACAATTTCCTGTGGGCGGTGCGCTGTCACCTCCACACCATTACGGGGCGCGCCGAGGATCGCCTCACCTTCGACGTGCAACGCCAGATCGCCGAGCGGATGCGCTTCTCCGACCGGCCGGGCAAGGCCAAGGTCGAACGGTTCATGCAGCTCTATTTCCTGCAGGTGAAGACGGTCGGCGCGCTGACCGGCGCGTTCCTGGCGCATCTGGACGAGCGGTTCGCGGCGCGCGGGCATCGCTTCGGCCTGCCCACCATCCGCAGGCGACCGCGCCGGTTGAACGGCTTCGTGCTCGATCGCGGACGCCTCGCCCTGCCGCGCGACGATTTCTTTCAGGAAGACCCGGTCCGGCTGATCGAGATTTTCCAGCTCGCCGACCGGTATGAGCTGGAGGTCCATCCGCTGGCGATGCGCGCCGCATCGCGCGACGCGAAGCTGGCGGACGATATCCGCCGCGACCCGCGCGCCAATGCGCTGTTCTTGGACGTGCTGACCAGCCGCCACGACCCCGAACTGGTGCTGCGCTGGATGAACGAGGCGGGCGTCTTCGGCCGCTTCGTGCCCGATTTCGGGCGCGTCGTCGCGCAGATGCAGTTCGACATGTACCACCATTACACCGTCGACGAGCACACCATCCGCGCGCTTGGCCTGCTCGCCCGGATCGAGCGGCAGGACATGGTCGAGGAGCATCCTGTCGCCTCGGCGATCATCGACCAGATCGTGTCGCGGCGCGTCCTCTATGTCGCGGTCCTGCTCCACGACATCGCCAAGGGGCGCGGCGGCGACCATTCGATCCTGGGCGCGGAGGTGGCCGAGCGGCTGTGCCCACGCCTGGGCCTGAGCGATGCCGAGACCGAGACGGTCGCGTGGCTGGTCCGCTGGCATCTGCTGATGTCCGCCACCGCGTTCAAGCGCGACCTGTCCGACTTCAAGACGATCCTCGATTTCTGCGAGACGGTGCAAAGCCCGGAGCGGCTTCGCCTGCTGCTCCTGCTGACCATCGTCGATATTCGCGCGGTGGGACCGGGCACCTGGAACGGGTGGAAGCGCCAGTTGCTCGGCGATCTCTACGAAGCGGCCGAAGAGGTGCTGCGCCTCGGTCACAAGCAGCGCGGCCGGACCGAGCGGATCGCGGCCAAACAGGCCCGTCTGCGCGAGGCACTGGACTGGCCCGAGGATCGGTTCGCCGCCCATGTCCGCCGCCTGCCCGAAGCCTATTGGATCGCCGAGCCCGAGGATGTGCTCGCCCATAACGCGCGCCAGATGGCGGCGGCGGGCGATGCACAGCTGTCGATCGATGCGCAGGTCTATGGCGAGCGGGGCGCGACCTTGGTCTCGATCTACGCCGCCGACCATCCGGGGCTGTTCTACCGCATCGCGGGCGCGATCCATGTCGCGGGCGGCAATATCATCGACGCGCGCATCCACACCACGCGCGACGGCATGGCGATCGACAATTTCCTGGTGCAGGACCCGCTCGGCCGTCCCTTTGATGATCCGGGCCAGCTGGGCCGCCTGCGCCGCGCGATCGAGGATGCGCTCGCCAATCGCAGCAAGCTCGCCGACCGTTTGGTCGCCAAGCCCCTGGTCCGCCCACGCGCCGACGCCTTCCCAATCGCGCCCAATGTGCTGATCGACAACCGGGCGTCCAACCGGTTCACCGTGGTCGAGGTCCATGCTCGCGACCGCCCGGCGCTGCTCAACCAGCTCGCCCATGCGCTGTTCCAGTCGAAGGTGACGATCCATTCGGCGCATGTCGCGACCTATGGCGAGCGCGCGGTCGACGTCTTCTATCTGACCGACCTGACCGGGGATCGGATCACCAATGGCGGGCGGCTGAAGACGCTGGAGAAAAGGTTGCTGGGCGCAGCGGCCGGGGAAGCGTTGGAGGTGGCGGCTTAGAGAAGGATGACATGAGCTGGAATCGTCATTGCGAGCGTAGCGAAGCAATGACGAATTGGGTCAAGCTGACGTCATCGCGCTCTAAATCTCCATTCCTCCCCAAGCTGTGCTTGGGGAGGGGGACCATCCGAAGGATGGTGGAGGGGCGGGACGGACCGGCCTTGCCCCTCCACCACGCCCTGCGGGCGCGGTCCCCCTCCCCGAGCAAGCTCAGGGAGGATTGGCGCGTGGGGCCATCGCGCGCACTGCCACCAGTCTGGCGCGATCGGATCTGGTTTCCGTCGCCTTCCGGCTCCAGCGCGAACCCCAAAAAAACCCCGGCAGCCTAAAAGGCTCCGGGGTCTTTCAAAGCCATCACCCGGAAGCCTACACTCCCGAGTCGCACCCGATCACTTCGGGGCCAGCACCATCAGCATCTGGCGGCCTTCCATGCGCGGATAGGCTTCGACCTTGGCGACCTCGGCCACCTGCTCGGCGACGCGCTGGAGCACGTTCATGCCGAGCTGGCCATGGCTCAGCTCGCGGCCGCGGAAGCGCATGGTGACCTTCACCTTGTCACCCTCGCCGATGAATTCGACCACCTTCTTCATCTTGGTGTCGTAATCATGGTCGTCGATGTTCGGACGCATCTTGATCTCCTTGATCTCCTGCGTCTTCTGCGACTTGCGGGCGAGGTTCGCCTTTTTCTGCGCCTCGTACTTATACTTGCCGACGTCGAGGAACTTGGCGACGGGCGGGTCGGCGTTGGGCGACACCTCGACCAGGTCGAGACCGAGCTCCTGGGCCTGGGCCATCGCCTCACGCGTGTACATCACGCCAAGATTCTCGCCCTCATGGTCGATCACGCGAACCTTGGGGCTTTGAATCCACTCGTTGAACCGAGGACCGTTCATCGGCGGCGCCTGCATCGGACGGCGCATCATGGGAGGACGTATGGGTATTTCTCCTGTGGCAATTACGATTTCAATATAAGCGATCGGGCGCAAATTTGAAAGGGCGAGACAAACGTCCCGCCCTTTCCGTTAGTTTAGCGGATTTCAGCCGCGAAGATCGGGCGGAGTCGCTTCCTCGCGCAGCATGGCGATGGCTTCGTCCAGCGTCATGATCTCCTGCGCCTGGCTGCCCAGGCGGCGGACGGCGACCTTGCCTTCCTCGGCCTCGCGCTTGCCGACGACCAGCAGCACGGGGACCTTGGCGACCGAGTGCTCGCGCACCTTGTAGTTGATCTTCTCGTTGCGCAGATCGGTCTCGACCCGGATGCCCGCCGCCGCCAGCTTGGCCGCCACGTCTTCCGCATAGCCGTCGGCATCCGACACGATGGTCGCGACCACCGCCTGCACCGGCGCCAGCCAGACTGGGAAGCGGCCCGCATAATGCTCGATCAGGATGCCGATAAACCGCTCATAGGAGCCGAAGATCGCGCGGTGGAGCATGATCGGGCGGTGCCGCTCGCCATCCTCGCCGATATACGACGCGTCGAGTCGTTCGGGGAGAACCCGGTCCGACTGGATGGTGCCGACCTGCCAGGTCCGGCCGATCGCATCGGTCAGATGCCATTCCAGCTTGGGCGCATAGAAAGCCCCCTCGCCCGGCAGCTCTTCCCAGCCATAGGCTTCGGTCGCCAGCCCCGCCCGCACGACCGCGTCGCGCAGTTCGGTCTCCGCCATGTCCCACATCTCTTCGGTGCCGAAGCGCTTTTCGGGACGCAGCGCCAGCTTGATCGAATAGGTGAAGCCGAAATCCTTGTAGATCCGGTCCGCCAGTTCGCAAAAGGCGCGGACTTCCTCGACGATCTGGTCCTCGCGGCAGAAGATATGCGCGTCGTCCTGGGTGAACTGGCGCACGCGCATCAGGCCGTGCAGCGCGCCGTGCGGCTCGTTGCGGTGGCAGCAGCCATTCTCATAGAAGCGCAGCGGCAGGTCGCGATAGGACTTGATCCCCTGGCGGAAGATCAGGACGTGCGCCGGGCAGTTCATCGGCTTCAGCGCCATCCACTGCGCATCGTCCGACACCAGCGGGCCTTCGTCCTCGGTGTTCGGCACTTCGTCGGGGATCACGAACATATTCTCGCGATACTTGCCCCAGTGCCCGGACTGCTCCCACTGGCGCGCGTCCATCACCTGCGGGGTCTTCACCTCGCGATAGCCGCCAGCGTCGATCGCGCGGCGCATATAGGCCTCCAGCTCGCGCCAGATGCGATAGCCCTTGGGGTGCCAGAAGACCGAGCCATGCGCTTCCTGCTGGAGGTGGAACAGGTCCATCTCATTGCCCAGCTTGCGGTGGTCGCGCTTGGCGGCTTCCTCCAGCCGCGTCAGATGCTCGGCCAGCTGCTTCTTGTTCAGCCAGCCGGTGCCGTAGATGCGGCTGAGCATCGCGTTCTTCTGGTCGCCGCGCCAATAGGCGCCCGACACGCGGGTCAGCTTGAAGGCGTTGGGGTCCAGCTTGCCGGTCGAGGCGAGGTGCGGGCCCCGGCACATGTCGAGCCAGGCGTCTTCGCCCTTGCCCGCACGATAGACGGTCAGTTCCTCGTCATCGGGCAGTTCGGCGGCCCATTCGGCCTTGAAGCTTTCCCCTTGCGCCTTCCAGCGTTCGATCAGCTGCTCGCGGGTCCAGACCTCGCGGATCAGCGGCTCGTCCTTCGCGATGATCTTGCGCATCTCGGCTTCGATCGCGGGCAGGTCCTCTTCGGTGAAGGGGCGATCCTTGGGTGCAAAGTCGTAATAGAAGCCGTCGTCGGTCGCCGGGCCAAAGGTGATCTGCGTGCCGGGGAACAACGCCTGCACCGCCTCGGCGAGCACATGCGCATAGTCGTGGCGCGCGAGTTCCAGTGCGTCGGCCTCGTCCTTCGCGGTCACCAGGGCGAGGGCGGAATCGCCCTCGAACGGGCGCATGATGTCGCGCAGCTCGCCATCGACGCGTGCGGCGATCGCCGCCTTGGCCAGCCCCGGCCCGATCGCGGCGGCGATGTCCGCGGGGGTAGTTCCGGGCGCGACCTCACGGACGGAACCGTCGGGCAGCGTGATACGGAACATCGCAGACATGGATACTCTCTTCGATAATTAGGGTGATGCGCCAGCGGAGCCCGGCGCGAGGGGCTCTATAGGGAAGAAACGGCGCAAGGTATATGGGGGTCAGGCGCGTCCCTGCACGACCGGCAGCGTCTCCAGCGCCGGGCGGGCATACCAATAGCCCTGGTGATAATGAACGCCCAGATCGTTCAGCGTCGCCGCCTCGGCCGCCGTCTCGATCCCCTCAGCGATCAGCAGCGTGTCGAGCTCCGCGCACATACCGACCATCGCACGTACAATGGCGCGGCGGCGGGGATCGGTGTCGATGTCGCGGACCAGTTCCATGTCCAGCTTCACCTCGTCGGGGGCGAAGCGCACGAACCGGTCCAGCCCCGAATGGCCCGCACCGAAATCGTCGATCGCAACCGAAAAGCCGATCTGCTTATAGGTGTCGATGATCCCGGCGACATGCTCGGGCGAGCCCATTTGCTCATTCTCGGTAAACTCGAAGATCAGCCGGTCGACGGGCAGCCCCTGGGCCTGGGCAGTGCGCAGGGTCAGCTGGATACAAGCCATGGGCGAATAGACGGCATTGGGCAGGAAGTTGATCGACAGCCGCGCATCGCCCGCCATGATCCCGGCGGCCATCGCGGTCTCGATCGCCTTGACCCGGCACGCCTGGTCGAAGGAATAGCGGTTCGCCGCGTTCACCTGCGACAGCACGCTATAGGCGCCTGCGCCGTCGACGCCGCGGATCAGCGCTTCATAGGCGAAGGGCCGACCGGTCCGTGTGTCCACGATCGGCTGGAACGCCATGACGAAGGGTATTTCGAAATCGACCCCGTCGCGGCATCCGCTGCAGATGTTGCGCATTCCCATGGCGGCATGGTTAGAGCGCAATGGTTAACGCCGTGCCTCACCAGGATTTTTTGACGAAAAAGGGCGGCAGTGGTCCGACTCCACCGCCGCCCGATTTGCCGGTCAGTGAAGGTCAGCGACCCTGGCCACCGCCGCTACCACCGCCGCCATGGCTGGCCTGGCCACCCTTTGACCCGGCCTCGGCCGCGCGTTCGGGATCGTTCTTGAAGTTGCCGCCGCTTTCCTGACCGCCCTTGCGGCCCGCCTCGGACGCCTTTTCGCGGTCATTGGCGAAATTGCCCGGATTATTCTCGCGGCCACCACCGCCATTGCTGTCTGCCATCATATCTCTCCTACTGCGCCCCGCAGCGGATAGACGGTATTGGGTCACTCTAAGTTTCTGGAATCGCGCCAACAATAATATTCTACATAAGCGCCATATCCTGATCTGATTTATGGAGCGAAGCGGCAGCAGTGGCGCGCCGCTTCACCCATATCATTATCCCGTGGAGAGAAGATTGCCTCGCCGCATCATAAAGGCCGGGCAATACCAGGCCGACGTCATGGGATTTACGAGGCGATCATTGATCGATTGCGTACGACACCATCAAGGTAACGCGGGTCTGGATCGGCTCGGGCGCAAGGGCGATTGCAATGGGCGGCGGCGCCACGACTGTCATCGGCGGGGGCGCATTCGCGGACGACCTGTCCTGTATCATATCCCTATCCTCGCCCAGATAATCCGAGTCCTGCACACGCAGCAACGCCCCCAGCTTCGCGCCCGAGCCTTCGGCAATCAACCGCGCCTGCTCCTCAGCATTGACCAGAGCGGCGCGCATGGCCTGTCGTCGCGCGCCCTGGGGATCGCTCAGTCCGAACTCGCCGACGCTGACACTCTGACCACCGAGCCGACCGATCAGGCTCACTACACTCCCGGCCTCGTCGACCTGCGCGGTTTCGATCGTGACGGGCATCGTCGCTGCATAGCCCTGGATCGCGCAGGAACCGGCGGCAGGTTTTACGAGGGCGGGGAGTTCCGGATCAGCTGGTTCGCAACGGGCGGGCCGAACCGGTCGAATGGAAAACTGCGAAGCCCGCCAGCGCATATTCCCCTTCAGATAGCCGGAAACACCCGCACTGATCGCCTTGGCGTCATCACGGACCTTGGCGGCGGCCTCGTCCGAGGTCTTGCCGTCTCCGGCGACCGTGAAGCCGATCGTGACACGGTCAGGCGGGGTTTGTACGACGCCGGTTGCCGACACCATGATCTGCGGTCGCGACGGCACTTGCGCCCCGGCCGTAGCAGCTATCCCGAGCATCGTTCCAAATAGCAAGGCTCGCATAATCCCCTCTCCCCTCACGCAATCCCGAACGGCACCAGATGATTATCCTGGATATGCCCGATCCGCGCGCGGCCCAGATAGGGCACGCCCATTTCGGTGCACCAGCGCTGGATCATATATTCCAGCGTCTCGCCCCAGGCGGGTTCATTGTCCTGCACATGGCTGACCGCGCCCAGCCGGACGCCCGCGACACCCTTCAACTGGGTGGCGTTCGCCATGGTGAACAGCATCCGGTCGACCGCATACATATGCTCGGACACTTCCTCGATGATGAGGACATGGTCGGTCAGGTCGGGGAGCCAGGGCGTGCCGATCAGCGCCGACAGGATCGACAGATTGAATGCCGCCGCCGGGCGTCCGTCGAGCCCCGGCTCCAGCCCCTGCCGGTCGCCGCTGACCAGCCAGCCGAGCGAACGCGCCACCGTCACGTCGCCCTGCTGGCGCCGTATGTCGCTCGCCATCGGGCCATGCACCGGCCGCCCGATCCGCCGGGCATAAAGCGCGGCCAGCACGAAGCCGAGGTCGGAATAGCCGATATAGGTCTTGTGCCCCGCCGCCGCGTTCAGATTGGGCATGACCCGCGACAGGATGCGGTTCGATCCATAGCCGCCGCGCAGGAACCAGATCGCGTCGATCCCCGGATCATTGGCGAATTCCAGGAAGGCCGAGGCGCGACGCTCGTCGGACCCCGCGAAATGCCCGTCCTGCTCATAGCATTGCGGGTGGAAGATCAGGTCCACGTCCGGATAGGCGATCGCGGCAAAGGCGCTGACCGGCGCTTCGGCGGCGGGGTTGCCGATGCTGGCGGGGGCGAGGATTCCGATCTTCATTCTGTCCTGTCCCCCAGCGTCTCTGTCCGGCCGGGCATTGCCCTGCACCGCGTAACCGCCGATAGCGTGGGCCCATGACCAACGGCAATTCCTGTTTTCTGGTGGGCATCGGCGGATCGGGCATGATGCCGCTCGCCATGATCCTGCGCGCGCGTGGATGGACGGTTTCCGGCTCCGACCGGGGGCTGGATCAGGGGCGGGTCGCGGCCAAGTTCGATGCGCTGCGCAAGGCCGGGATCGCGCTCTACCCGCAGGATGGATCTGGCGTGACTTCCGCCGATCAGCTCGTCATCGCCTCGGCCGCGGTCGAGGAGACGGTGCCCGATATCGTCGCCGCCAACCAATTGGGCTGCCCCCGTGCCACCCGCGCGCAGATGCTGGCCAGCCTGTTCAACGACAGCCGCCTGCCCATCGGCGTGGCGGGGACCAGCGGCAAGTCGACCGTCACCGGCATGATCGCCTTCATCCTGCACGAAACGGGGCGCGATCCGACCGCGATGAACGGCGCGGTGATGAAGGATTTCGTTTCGCCCGACAGCCCCTTCGCCAGCGCGCTGGTCGGCGACGGCGCGGCGTTCGTCAGCGAGGTGGACGAAAGCGACGGCTCGATCGCGCTCTATGACCCGGCGATCGCGGTGCTGAACAATGTCAGCCTGGACCACAAATCGCTGGAGGAATTGCGCGACCTGTTCGGCGGCTTTGCCTCACGCGCGGCCCATGTCGTCGCCAATGCGGGCGATGCCGAGACGGCGGCGCTGCTCGCGGACCTGCCCAACCTGACCACCTTCGCGGTCGAGGGCGCGGCCGATCTGGTCGCCGAAGCACTGAAGCCCGAACCGTTCGCTATCAGCTTCGACCTGGTGACCGGCGGGGCGGGCTATCATGTCCGGCTGTCGGTGCCGGGCCGCCACAACGTCTCCAACGCGCTGGCCGCGATCGGCGCGAGTGTGGCGGCGGGCGTGCCCCTGATCGATGCGATCCGCGCGGTCGAGCGCTTCACCGGTCTGAAGCGCCGGTTCGAGAAGGTCGGCATGGGCGGTGGCGTCACCGTGATCGACGATTTCGGCCACAACCCCGACAAGATCGCCGCGACGCTCGATACGCTCCACGCCTTTCCCGGACGGTTACTGCTCCTGTTCCAGCCGCACGGCTATGGCCCGCTGAAGGTCATGCGGACCGAGCTGGTCGACAGCATCGCCACGCGGATGAAGCCCGGCGACATGCTCGTCCTGCCCGACCCGGCCTATTTCGGCGGCACCGTGGCCCGCGAGGTGACCAGCGCCGACATCGTCGCCGACCTCCGCGCGCGGGGCGTAGACGCCCGCCACATCGCCGACCGCGCCACGGCGGCGAACATGTTGATCGCCGAAGCGCGCGACGGCGACCGCATCGTGGTGATGGGCGCGCGCGACGATACGCTCAGCCTGCTCGCGCAGGATATGGTGGAGAAGCTCGCAACGACGTAAAGGACGCTTGACGTACAGCGCGCTTTTCATGTAAAACCTCCTTTACATACCAAGGAGGTTGCCATGCCTATGCCGCCGGAAATGAAGCGCTATACACGCCGCCTGTTCGTCACGATGACGTTGTACGGCATCACCCTGATGGGTGCCAATTTCTGGTTCCGCCATGCCCCGCCTTCCGGGTTGCTTGCCTATTGCGTGGCGATTCTGCCCGCGCTGCCGATCATGGGGGTGTTCGTCGTCATCGGGCGGCTGATGATGGAGATGCGCGACGAATATATCCGTATGCAGTTCGTCCGGCATTCCCTGATCGCCACCGGGATCACCTTGTCGTTCACGACCGCCTGGGGATTTCTGGAAGGCTTTGGATTGGTCGCGCATATGCAAGGCTATTGGGCCGCGACCCTATGGTTCAGCGGATTGGGGTTCTGCGTGATGGCCAATGCCGTCCGGGAATATTGGTGCGCGCGGGCGTGAATAACCATCTCCGCACCCTGCGCGCCGAACGCGGCTGGAGCCAGCAGGACCTGGCCGAACGGCTGGAGGTCAGCCGCCAGAGCGTCAACGCGATCGAGACGGGACGCTACGATCCGTCCCTCCCCCTCGCCTTCAGGATCGCCGAGCTGTTCGGCCGTGCGATCGAGGAAATTTTTGTCAGCCCCTCCAAGGGCTGATTTGGTCAATCCCCACCGGCATGATAGGATCGGCGCGAACGGCCATAGGAGAACGCCCGTCATGTTCCGTCGCCTGTTTACCGAGCATCCCGCAAGCGTCGGCGAAAGCTATGTCCAGCATTTCGGCGTGGCGGCGCGGTTCGGGGGGATCATGATCCTGGGCGGGCTGGGCGCGATCGTCCATGCGGTGGTGCCGGGACTGTGCACCACGACGGGCAGCGACACGGTGGCCCGGCTGCATGCCGAAATGGTCGCCAAGCGGCGCAAGCAACAGGCCGCGCAGACGCAGATGAAGAGCGTCGAATATGTGATCTGAGGGGTAAGCGCGGACGTCCTGCCGCGCTGCGCTGAACTCGACCTATTCCGCCACCCGATCGAGCAAACGCCCGATCCCGGCCAGCGCCTCCGGCTCGGTCAGCAAGGGCGTATGGCCGACATTGGGCACCGTCACCAGCTCGGACGGCGCGATCGCCTGCACCATCCGCTCGGCGACATTCGCGCTCAGGATATCCGACCGCTCGCCGCGTACCACCAGGGTCGGCACGCCGTTCAGTGCGTCGAGCGCGGCCCACATGTCCGACCCGCCCTCGGTATTGGGCACGCGGAAGGGCTCGGCGATCTTCATGTCGTAATCGAGCACGATCCTCCCTGCGCTGGTCAGGCGATGGGTCCGCTTGGCCATGGCCAGCCAGTCCTCGATGCCCCAGCCGGGATAGACGCCCTCGTTATTCTCCTGGAGACAGCGCGCGGCGTGGAGCCAGGTGGGAAAGCTCTGCCCCTTGCCGACATAGCCGCGGATGCGAGCCAAGCCCGCCGCCTCGATCTCCGGCCCGATATCGTTCAGCACCGCGCCGGCCAGCCGCCCGCGCGCGGTCGCCGCCAGCACCATCGTCACGATCCCGCCGAGCGAGGTGCCGACCGCCACGAACCGGCCGATGCCCAATTCGTCCAGCATCGCCTCGACATCCTGGACATAGGTCAGGGGAACATAGGTCATCGGGTCCTTGGCATAGGCGCTCTCGCCCCGCCCCCGAAAACTGACCGCGATGACGCGCGCGCGGCCGTCCAGCGCCTCGGCCAGCCCCTCGAAATCACGGGCGTTGCGGGTCAGGCCGGGCAGGCAAATGACCGGAGGCAATGCATCGTCCCCCGGATAATCGCGCGCATGGAGCCGCAGGCCGTCTTTCGACCACCAATATCGATTCTCATGAGGGATCATGCTTGAAGGTCCTCCGGTGCCGTCTCCATATCGCGGTATGCCCGTGTCCCCGCAAGCCTATCGCCCCGCCCGCGCCCTGACCGAGATCGCCGATGTCCTTGCCGATCCCGTCGCGCCCGCCGATTTCCCGCAGACCATCATCCGCTTCCGCAATGACAGGGCCGCCGCCGAGATCGGGCTAGAGACGCTGACCGACGACGAATGGGTGGCGCATCTGGGCCGGTTCCAGCCCTTGCCCGACACGCTGCCCGGACCGCTCGCACTGCGCTATCACGGGCATCAGTTCCGCCAGTATAATTCCGACCTGGGCGACGGGCGTGGCTTTACCTTCGCACAGATGACCGCGACCGATGGCCGGTTGCTCGAACTCGGCACCAAGGGGTCGGGGCAGACGCCCTATAGCCGCTTCGGCGACGGCCGCCTGACGTTGAAGGGCGGGGTGCGCGAAATCCTGGCGACCGAGATGCTGGAGGCGTTGAACGTCCCCACCTCGCGCACGCTGTCGCTGATCGAGACGGGCGAGGCGCTGCACCGGGGCGACGAGCCCTCCCCCACCCGATCGGCGGTGATGGTGCGGATGAGCCATGGTCATATCCGCATCGGCAGTTTCCAGCGGCTCGCCTTCGAACGCGACGAGGCGGGGATGACGCGGCTGGTCGGTTATGTGCTGCGCCATTTCTACGATGAGGAGTCGGACGATCCGGTCCGGCTGCTGACGCTGGTCGCGCAACGGACGGCGACCTTGGCGGCGCGGTATATGGCCGCCGGGTTCGTCCACGGCGTGCTCAATTCGGACAATATCAACGTCACCGGCGAGAGCTTCGACTATGGCCCCTGGCGGTTCGCCCCGACCTGGGACCCGGCGTTCACCGCCGCCTATTTCGACCAGACGGGCCTGTATGCGCTGGCGCGTCAGCCCGAGGCGATACAGTGGGACGTGATGCAACTCGCCTCCAGCCTGCGCCTGATCGCGGAGAGCGATCCGCTGATCGCCGCGCTGGACGGATTCGCCACCGCCTATCAGGCCAAGATCGTGACCGCGATCCTGTGGCGACTCGGCGTCACGCCGCGTGAGGGAACCGAGGACCGCGCGCTGGTCCAGACGTTCGAACGCGCGCTGCGTACCAGCCAGGCCCATATCGACCGCGTCTATTTCGACCTGTTCGGCGGACAGGTTCCCGATCATTATGACGAGACCTGGAACGATTTGCGCGACTTGATCGAGCCCTATGCTCCCCGCCGCGCGCGCGATCACGCCTATTGGCAGGGTGAGCCCGAATCGATGCTGATCGACGAGGTGGAGGCGATCTGGGCACCGATCGCCGAACGGGACGATTGGGCGATGCTCCACGACAAGGTCGAGCGGGTCCGCGCCATGGGCCAGGCGCTTGCCGACCCGGTCGCGGCGGCCTAGCCTTCCTCCCATGACCGATCATCTCTCGACCTACGAACCCGCAACCGGTGCGCTGATCGCCGACCTGCCTGTCGGTGACGCCGCGCAGGACGTGGCCAGGGCGCGCGCCGCCTGGAGTCCGTGGGCGACGACGCCTTTGGAGCAGCGGATCGCGACGCTACGCCGTTTCGCCGAGCTGGTCCGCGAGCGCGCCGACGCCTTTGCCGACCTGATCGCGCGCGAAACCGGCAAGCCGCTCTGGGAAGCCAGGACCGAGGTCGACACGGTCGTCGCCAAGGTCGCCATCTCGATCACCGCGCAAGCCGAACGGGCGGGCGAACGGTTCACCGATCAGCCGGGCGGCGGTCGCATGGCGCTGCGTCATCGGCCGCATGGGGTGCTGGCGGTGCTGGGGCCCTATAATTTCCCCGCGCATCTGCCCAATGGCCATATCGTGCCGGCCCTGCTGGCGGGCAATGCGGTGGTGTTCAAACCGTCCGAGAAGACGCCTGCGACGGGGGCGTTTCTGGTCGAATGCTATCATGCGGCGGGGGTGCCCGAGGGGGTCGTCCGGCTGCTGATCGGCGGACCGGATCAGGGGCGCTCGCTCGCGGGGCATGACGATATCGACGGCCTGCTCTTCACTGGCTCGGCGCGCACCGGCCTGGCGCTCAACCGCCAGTTCGCCGAGCGGCCGGAGAAGATCCTGGCGCTGGAGATGGGCGGCAACAATCCGATCATCGTCTGGGACGACCCCGATCTCGACGCCGCCGCCGCGTTGATCGTCCAGTCGGCCTATACCACCGCCGGGCAGCGCTGCACTGCGGGGCGGCGGCTGATCGTCGAGGATCGGCTCTATGATCCGCTGATGGCGGCGCTGACCCGCCTGACCGACCGGATCATCGTCGGCGCGCCGCATGACGATCCTGCCCCCTTCATGGGACCGGTGATCGATAACGAGGCGGCCGACCATCTGCTGGCGCGCGTGCACGATCTGGTCGCAGGAGGCGCAACGGTCATCCGCCCGTTGGCACGGGTCACGCCGGACCGCCCCTTGCTGACCCCCGCGATCCTCGATGTGACTGAGGTTGCCGAACGCCCCGACGACGAGCTGTTCGGTCCGGTCCTGCAAGTCTCGCGTGCGACGGATTTTGCCGAGGCGCTCGCCCAGGCCAATGCCACCCGCTACGGCCTGTCCGCCTCGCTGATCTCCCCCTCGCGCGAGCGGTATGAAGAGTTCTGGACCGGTATCCGCGCCGGGATCGTCAACTGGAATCGCCCGACCAATGGCGCGGCCTCCAGCGCGCCGTTCGGCGGTATCGGCTGGTCGGGCAATCACCGCCCCAGCGCCTATTACGCCGCCGATTACTGCGCCTATCCGGTGGCGAGCGCGGAAACGGATCGGGCGGCCGCGACGATCCCGATCGGCCTGCATCCCGAAAGCTGATCTACCCCCGCCCCAAGCATCGCTCGGTTGTGGAGTGCGGCGGGGAGGATCATCTGTCGGAGCATGGCTAGTCTTCTCGATCCCACCGCGCGCGGGCGCGTGATCCTTGTCGGCGCAGGCCCCGGCGATCCGGGCCTGCTGACCGTGCGCGCGGTCGAGGCGCTGAAGACCGCCGATGTCCTGGTCCATGACGGGCTGATCGACCCGCGTGTCCTGGACCTTGCACCGCCAGAGGCGCAGCGCATCTCGGTCGCCAAGCGCCGCGCGCGCCATACCCTGTCGCAGGACGCGATCAACGCGCTGATCGTCGCACATGTGAAGACCGGCGCGATCGTCGTCCGGCTGAAGGGCGGCGACCCGTTCATCTTCGGACGCGGCGGCGAGGAAGTGGAGGCGGTGCGCGCCGCCGGTCTTCCCGTCGAGGTAATCCCCGGCGTCTCGGCCGCACTTGGCTGCGCGGCGGAGGCGATGCTGCCGCTCACCCACCGCGACCATAGTTCTGCCGTCTCGTTCGTCGCGGGCCAGTGCAAGGGGCTGACCGATCAGGACTGGTCGGGGCTGGCGGGCCAGGGGCGCACGCTGGTCATCTATATGGGCGTGGCGACCGCCAACGGCATTGCCGACAAGCTGATGGCCGATGGCGTCGCGCCCGACATGCCGGTGGCGGTGCTGGAGCGCGGCACGCTGGAGGGGCACCGCGCCCTTCGCACCCTGCTCGCCGATCTCGGGGCCATGGTCGAGCGCGAGAAGGTTCAGAGCCCGGCGATCATCGTCGTCGGCGAAGTCGTGACGCTGTCGGATGCCGAGGACAAGCTGGCGCGCTGGGCCCGCGTGGCGGAAGGGATGAGCGCATGAAGCTGTTGACGGGCAATGATCTGGCGACCGGCGATGTCGTCTGGTGGACCGGCCAGGACTGGTCGCGCCATATCGAGGATGCGGTCGATGTCGGCGGACAAGGCGAGGCGATCCTGCGCGCCGAGGAAGGCGCGCGCCGGGTCAACGTGCCCTATCTGATCGACGCCGAGGCGACCGAACAAGGCCCCCGCCCCGCCCATATCAAGGACCGTATCCGCGCGCTTGGCCCCACGGTGCGCCCCGACCTGACGCTCAAGCCCGCCGATACGGACGCCGGCGCCTGGGTCATTTGAGAGATTAGCGCATGTACGTTTACGACGACTATGACCAAAGCATCGTCGATGCCCGTGTCGAGGAATTTCGCGACCAGGTGGAACGCCGCCTGTCGGGCGCGCTGACCGAGGATCAGTTCAAGCCGTTGCGGCTGATGAACGGCCTGTATCTTCAACTGCACGCCTATATGCTGCGCATCGCGGTGCCCTATGGCACGCTGGACAGTCGCCAGATGCGGATGCTGGGCCATATCGCGAGGCGATATGATCGCGGCTACGGCCATTTCACGACGCGCCAGAACATCCAGTATAACTGGATCAAGCTGGCCGATGCGCCCGATATCCTGGCCGAACTGGCGACGGTGCAGATGCATGCCATCCAAACCTCGGGCAACTGCATCCGCAACATCTCGTCCGACCAGTTCGCCGGAGCCGCCGCCGACGAGGTCGCCGATCCGCGCCCCTGGGCCGAGCTGATCCGGCAATGGTCGACCTTCCACCCGGAATTCACCTACCTGCCGCGCAAGTTCAAGATCGCGGTGATCGCGGCGGACGAAGACCGTGCGGCGATGCGGCTGCACGATATCGGCATCCAGCTGCTGGAGCGGGACGGCGTGCTCGGCGCAAAGATCTTCGTCGGTGGCGGCATGGGGCGCACCCCGATGATCGCGCATGAGGTGAAGGACTTCATCACCGCCGATCACCTGATGAGCTATCTGGAGGCGTGCCTGCGGGTCTATAACCGCTATGGCCGCCGCGATAATATCTACAAGGCGCGGATCAAGATCCTGCTCCACGAGATCGGCGTCGACGCGTACCGCGACCAGGTGGAAGCGGAGTTCGCCGCGATCCGCGACCTCGGCATCGACCCGCCGCTGGCCGAGCTGGAGCGGATCACCGCGATGTTCGCTGGGCCCGACTTCGCGGCGGATGCGCCCGATACGGTGGACCGTTCGGACCCCGACTTCGCGGTTTGGCTGGACCAGAATGTCGTCGCCCACAAGCAACCCGGCCATGCCATCATCACGATCAGCCTGAAGCCGATCGGCGGCATCCCCGGCGACGCCTCGGCCGACCAGATCGACCTGATGGCCGACCTCGCCGAGCGTTACGGCCATGACGAACTGCGCGTGACCCATGCCCAGAACATCGTCCTGCCGCATGTCCGCAAGGCCGATCTCTACACCATCTGGACCGCATTGCGCGACGCCGGACTGGCCGAGGCCAATCTTGACCTGATCTCCGACATCATCGCCTGCCCCGGTCTCGATTATTGCAGCCTGGCCAATGCCCGCTCCATCCCGCTGGCGCAGAAGATCGGCGCGCGTTTCGCCGGGCGGCAGCGCGAGCTGGGCGAGCTGAAGCTGAAGATTTCGGGCTGCATCAACGCCTGCGGCCACCATCATGCCGGGCATATCGGCATATTGGGCGTCGATAAGAAGGGCACCGAGAATTACCAGCTGCTGCTCGGCGGATCGGGCGCGGAGGATGTGTCGCTCGGCAAGATCACCGGCCCCGGTTTCGACGAGGACGGCGTGGTCGATGCGATCGAGCGCGTGACCGACCGTTATGTCGAATTGCGCGAGGGCTGCGAGCGCTTCCTCGACACCTATCGCCGCGTCGGCATGCAGCCGTTCAAGGAAGCCATTTATGGTTGATCCCATCACCGTGAACACGAATGCGGGCGAGACGCTGCTGCGCTTCCGCGACGATGTGGTGCATGACGAACCGGCGGTGACGCTGGACGCGTTCCTGGGCCAGACCAACGCCACCGCCGTCCGACTGGAAGCGGGCGACGATGCGCGCGAACTGCTCGACCATCTGGGGCAGATCGCGCTGGTCGAGATCAGCTTCCCGACCTTTCGCGACGGGCGCGGCTATTCGGCGGCGCGAATCCTGCGCGAGGCGGGGTTCGAGGGCGAGCTGCGCGCGGCGGGCGACGTGCTGGTCGACCAGATCCCGCATATGCGTCGCTGCGGCTTCGACAGCTTCGCGCCCGAAAAGCCGGTCGACGCGGCGACGCTGACCAAGCTGCTCGCGCTCTATCCCCAGCCCTATCAGAAGGCCGCCGACGCGCGCGTGCCGGTGTGGAAACTGCGCCATGGCTGAGCGGGCGCTCGACCGGATCGACGTTCGGCCCGCCTATACGGCCGAGGATGCGGCGGCGTATGAAGCGCGGTTTGCTGGCGTGCCAGCGCCGGAGATGCTGCGCACCCTGTTGACCGGCGAACTGCGCGGCGGAATCGCGGCGGTGTCGTCCTTCGGCACCGAGTCCGCCGTGCTGCTCCACATGGTCGCGCAGGCCGATCCGGCGACGCCGGTGGTCTTCACCGACACGCTGAAGATGTTTCCCGAAACGCTGGCCTATCGCGACACGCTGATCGAGCGGCTGGGCCTGCTCGACGTCCGCGTTATCCAGCCCGACCCCGCGCGGCTGGCGGCGAAAGACCCCGAGGGCATCCGCCACGGATACGACCCCGATGGCTGCTGCGACCTGCGCAAGGTCGAGCCGCTGGCACGCGGCCTTGCGCCCTTCGAGGCCTGGATTTCGGGCCGCAAGGGTTTCCAGGCGGGCACCCGCCGCGCCCTGCCCCGCTTCGAGGTCGAGGATGGCCGGTTGAAGCTCAATCCCCTGGCGGATTGGGACAAGGCCGCGCTCGACGGCTATTTCGCCGCCCACGATCTGCCGCGTCATCCGCTGGAGGCGGAGGGCTATCTCTCGATCGGCTGCGCGCCGTGCACCAGCCAAGTGAAGCCCGGCGAAGACCCGCGCGCGGGCCGCTGGCGCGGGTTCGACAAGGTGGAATGCGGCATCCACCGGCCGGTGGAAGCCGTTCGGCCGGGTTGATCCCTACATAGCTTAACGGAACCTCCCCGGCGAAGGCCGGGGTCCAGTTGCGATGCGGCCGGTAACACACGAAACAGCCAAGCGGTGAGGTGGCCTCCCACGCCCCGCCTGGCGCGCCTCAAACTTCGTGGCAGCTGGGCCCCGGCCTTCGCCGGGGTCGTCGGGGGTGTACAGCGTATCATCCCCTCAACGACAGCGGATCAATACCCCGCGAAATCCGTGAACCGCGTGATCGTCGGATCGAACTTCATCACCACCTTGCCGGTCGCACCGTGACGCTGCTTGGCGACGATCAGCTCGGCGAGGCCATAGACCCGCTCCACCTCGGTCGCCCATTTCGCGTGATCCTCGAAGACCTTGCCGTCATCGCCTTCCATCGGGCGCTTGGGCTCGCGCTGCATCATGTAATAGTCTTCGCGGAACACGAACCAGACCATGTCGGCGTCCTGCTCGATCGAGCCCGATTCGCGAAGGTCGGACAGCATCGGCCGCTTGTCCTCGCGCTGTTCGACCGCACGGCTCAGCTGCGACAGCGCCAGCACCGGCACGTTCATGTCCTTGGCCAGCGTCTTCAGCCCGCGCGAAATCTCGGAGATTTCCTGCACGCGGTTGCCCTCCGACGACTTGCCCGAGCCGGTCAGCAGCTGGAGATAGTCGACCACGACCAGACCCAGCTCGTTGTTCAGCCGCCGCTGGAGCCGCCGGACGCGGGTGTGCAGCGCGGAGATGGTCAGGCCGCCGGTATCGTCGATGAACAGCGGCAACTGCTCCAGCTCGGCGGCGGCAGCGGCGAGCTGGGCGAACTCGTTGCGGCTGATCTTGCCCATGCGCAGCGCTTCGGAGCTGATCCCCGACTGTTCGGCCAGGATACGCGTCGCCAGCTGGTCGGCCGACATTTCGAGGCTGAAGAACGCGACCTTGGCGCCGACCGACTCGGAGGGCGGAATGCCGTCCTGCATGTCGCGCATCCAGCGCCGCGCCGCGTTGAACGCGATGTTGGTGGCCAGCGAGGTCTTACCCATGCCCGGACGGCCCGCCAGGATCATCAAGTCGGAGCGGTGCATACCGCCGATCTTGGCATTGACCGAGTCGAGACCCGTGGTGATGCCCGAGACATGGCCGCCGGAGTTCAGCGCCCGCTCGGCATTCTTCACCGCCATGGTGGTGGCCTGGGAGAAGCTCTTCACCGCATTTTCGGAACCGCCATCGGCCGCAACCTTGAACAGCTCATTCTCGGCCAGCTCGATCTGGGCGCGCGGGTTCACCTCTTCGGAGGTGTCCATCGCCCGGTCGACCAGCGTCCGCCCCACCGTCACCAGCGCGCGCAGCATGGCGAGGTCGTAGATCTGCGTCGCGAACTGCCGCGCGCCGATCAGGCCCGCGCCAGAGCCCGTCAGTTGCGCCAGATAGGACGGGCCGCCCAGCGCCTTCATCCCCTCATCCGCCTCGAACATCGGACGCAGGGTGACGGGGGTCGCCAGCATGTCGGTGGCGCGCAGATTCTTGATCGCGGCGAACACCCGGCCATGCACCGGCTCAAAGAAATGCTCCGGGTCCAGCCGGTCGACCAGGTCGTCGGCCAGCCGGTTGTCGATCATCATCGCGCCGAGCAGCGCGGCCTCCGCCTCGATATTGCGGGGAAGTTGCTGCGGCTCGGTGGCGGCAGCCGGGTTCTGAAATGCGAGGGTGGCCATTCCTTTGGCGTTAGCGCGAAGAGGCCCCGGATGAAAACGCATTCAGTCGATCAGCGGGGGATTTGCGGCGCACGCGCTTCGCGACTATCCCGGTTCGCATGGCCGATCCCCGGATCATATCCATCGAACTCGACGAGCGCAGCCTGGGCTGGCGCTCGGCCGATGTCGAGCAGGAGCGGCGGATCGCGATCTTCGACTTGATCGAGGAAAATTATTTCGCGCCGCAGCGGCCGCAGGCGGACGGCTATGCCGGGCCCTATCGGATCAAGCTGGAGTCCGAGGAGGGACGGCTCGGCATCCATATGTACCGCGAGGACGGCACGCATATCGAGACGTTGGTGCTGGCGCTGGGGCGGTTCCGGCGGCCGATCAAGGATTATTTCGCGATCTGCGACAGCTATTATCAGGCGATCCGCGCCGCCACGCCGCAACAGATCGAGACGATCGATATGGCCCGCCGGGGCATCCATAACGACGCGGCGCAGATGCTGAAGGAGCGGCTGACCGGCAAGATCGAGGTCGACTTCGACACCGCACGCCGCCTCTTCACACTGCTCTGCGTCCTGCATATCCGCAACTGATGGCGATTCTCTGGAAAATCGGGGCCGGGCTGCTGGCCCTTGGCGCGATCAGCGCGGGCGGGCGGCATTGGGTCACGCATTGGCAGCCCTCGACCGAGCATTATCCGCTGCAGGGCATCGACCTGCCCGAAAACCCGCCCGCCGTCGAATGGCGGACGCTGCGCGCGAACGGCGCGGACTTCGCCTATCTGGTCGCAACCTCGGGCACCGACCGGCGCGATCCGTCGTTCGAGGGGAATTGGGACGCCCTGCCCGAGGCGGGAATGCGGCGTGGCGCGATCCATATCTATTCGCTGTGCCAGCCTGCCGCGGCGCAGGCGGATGCCTTCAACATCTTCGTGCCGCGCGCGGGCGATGCGCTACCCACCGCGATCGACCTGTCCTTTCACGACGACTGCACCGCCCGGCCCGACCGCGCGCAACTGGTCGCCGACCTGACCCGTTTCGTGTCGATGGTCGAGACGCATACCGCCAAGCCGGTGATGCTGCGCGTCTCCAAGCCGTTCGAATCCGAATATACCATCACCGCCGCGATCGACCGCCCGGTCTGGGCGATCGGCAATCTGTTCAAGCCCGATTATGCCGCGCGCCCCTGGCGCATGTGGCGTGCCAGCGATTTCCGCCGGGTCGAGGGGGTGGAAGGCCCCGTCAACTGGGACGTCGTCACGCCATGAATGCCACCGATCCGCACGCTCTTATCGCCGCCGCCCGCGATGCTGCGCGTAATGCCCATGCGCCGTACAGCCGCTTTGCAGTCGGCGCGGCGCTCTTGATGGCGGACGGGTCGGTCGTGACGGGCGCGAATTTCGAGAATGCCAGCTACGGCCTGTCGCTCTGCGCCGAGACGGTCGCGATCGCCACCGCCTCGGCCGCCGGGCGACTGCGCGAGATCGTCGCGATCGGCGTGATCGGCGGCGCGATGGACGCCGATGGCATGCCCACCGGCATGACGCCGGTCAGCCCCTGCGGCCGTTGCCGCCAGGTCATCAACGAAGCCGCGCAAATGGGCGGCCGCGACCTGCCCGTCCATTGCGGCGCGGCGGAGGGCGATGCGGTGCGGACCTATCGTTTGTCGGAACTGCTGCCCGACGCCTTCGGCCCGGCGGATCTGGGGATCAGTTGAAGATCCACGCGAAGGCGCGGAGATTCGGTTCGCGCAGAGGCGCAGAGAGCGCAGAGTCGAAGTCCAAGTCCCCTCCCCTTCAGCGATAGCGGGTCATGGCCCATGACCTCGCACGTCCCCTCTGCGTCCTCCGCGCCTCTGCGCGAACAAATAACTTGGCGCACACGGCGTAGCTGCGGCTGATGCTCCCACGCGACGACACGAAGATTTGTTCACGCGGAGGCGCGGAGAAGAAGTGTTTAAGTCTCCCGCTCCCCGGCGATAACCGGCAGTCGTTGACGATCGGCTACACCCCCTCCGCGTCTCCGCGTGAACAAATCAACTTACCGTCCGGCAGCGCCGCCGCGATCCGCTCGCCCCGATGGATGGCTCCGTGAATTTCAGGAGGGCGACAGTGTCCGCTTCCGACCCCAACAATTTTTGTCTGGCCGGTCGAGCATCAGCCCTATCGCCGCCCGCGTGAAGCTCGCGCGTTTCAACGCAACGACGGGGTGGAACGGCTGAAATTCACCCGCGCACAAGATGCATTGAGCGCCTTACTGCGCGACGCGGCGCCAACGGCCAGCCCCTTTTTACGGTTGCCGCTTGCCCTGTCCGCACGATCCGGCGATGAGCGGCCACGCTTAAGGGGAATGAAGATGTCGATCCTGTCCGACCGCTGGATTCGCGAAGCCGCGCAGACCCAAGGCATGATCGAACCCTTTGTGGAGAATCAGCGCCGCGACGGCTGCATCAGCTATGGCCTGTCCTCCTATGGCTATGACGCGCGGGTGGCGGACGAGTTCAAGATTTTCACCAATGTCGACAGCGCGGTGGTGGACCCCAAGGACTTCGCCTCGAACAGCTTCGTCGACCGCAAGACCGATGTCTGCATCATCCCGCCCAACAGCTTCGCGCTGGCCCGCACGGTCGAGTATTTCCGCGTACCGCGCGACGTGCTGGTCATCTGCCTGGGCAAGTCCACCTATGCGCGTTGTGGCATCATCGTGAACGTCACCCCGCTGGAGCCGGGTTGGGAGGGCCATGTGACGCTGGAATTTTCCAATACCACGCCGCTGCCCGCGAAAATCTACGCCAATGAAGGCGCGTGCCAGTTCCTGTTCCTGAAGGGCAACGAGCCGTGCGAGACCAGCTATGCCGACCGCGCGGGCAAATATATGGGCCAGCGTGGGGTCACCCTGCCGCGGTTGTGAGGGCATTGGCCGCTTGACGGCGTACAGAAGCGAGCCGCTAACGACGTGCCCGCTTATCGGTAAGCCGTGTCAGCGGGGCTATAATGCCTTGTCCTAAGCGACGCATATGGGGCCGTTGCCCAGCGTTCGAAGGGATTTCCGAAATTCCTCCCCCTTGCACGGGAGGATGAAGTTAACCGGGTCGGGTCTTATCCACGTGATGAGGCGCTTCAGGGCATAAGCCCAAGCTTACTGACTGCGATCCGAAGGCCGATGCCAAAAACTCAGCATCGTCACGATCAGCCCAAGCCCACCCCTACCCGTAAACATCAGCGCCGAATCCGATCGGGCAAGTCCGGTCATCCGCCGGACTTGCCCCTAATGGCTCAGCGCGAGGCGACCGTTTGCGGCAGATGGCGCAGCCCCGACCTGGCGACCGTGTGCGACGACAGGATCGCTCCGGACGGCATGTCCATGGCGATCGCCTTTTCCTCCAGCACCGCGCCGTACAGCGCACGCGCTTCGGCGGCGCGACCGGTCTTGGCGTAGACGGCGGCGAGGTTCAGCATCAGTTCCGGGCTCCTCGGATCGGCCCGGCGCTCCTGAAGCAGGGTGCGTTCGGCCGCGGCAAAATTGCCTGCGGCGATATCCTGATACCCCGTCCGCTGCGGCCAAGCATCCTGGGCCATGGCCGGGGCCGCCATGCCCGCCGCCGCCACAAGCAGAACCGACACCACTCCACGCATCGCTCTTCTCCTATGTTTCATTTTTGTGACTTCAGAGTGTCACTTTTATGAAACGTCGGCAAGAGGGCGAGGATATATCGCAGGGCAGATCGTCAGAAGCGCCACAAACTGGGCCTGAAGATAGACCGACTGTCATGCCGATCACCGCCGTCAGGAACGTCCGTCATGGCCGAACGCCATCGGCAGAAGGGTGGGATTTGTCGCTTGGGATCAGTGCCGATCGGATAAAGACCCCAGCCGTCCGCTGGAGCGGCGGGGCCAGCCGCAGGCGCCTGATCGGGCGGCGTTTCGCGAGGTCCGTTGGGTCTCGTCCTAACACCGCCCCTGCCCCAACGAAAAAGGGCGGCCTCCGAAGAGACCGCCCCGTTTCATCATCGACCTGACCGAAGGATCAGAAATCCTTGCGATACTGCTCGTTGCCGATGAAGCCGAGCTTCGTCACCGCCGAACGCTTGATGACGGCCAGGATCTCGTCGACCTTGGCGTACTTCGCGTCGGGCGCGGGCTGGAAGTGCAGTTCCGGCTCCGGATTCATCGCGGCGGTCTGATCCAGATATTGGCGCAGCGTCACCTCGTCGACCGGGGCACCGTTCCAGGTGACCGTACCGGCGGCGTCGATGCCGATCTTGTTCTTCTCGCTGTTCACGACCGGCGAGGGGGTCTTCGAGTTGACCGGCAGGTCGACCTTCACCGCGTGAGTCTGGATCGGGATGGTGATGATGAACATGATGAGGAGCACGAGCATGACGTCGATCAACGGCGTCGTGTTCATGTCCATCATCGGCTCGCCATCATCAGATCCGGCGCTCATTGCCATGGCGTGCTAACTCCTATTGTGTCCGCCCGGCCGATCAGGCGCGGGGGTTGCCGCCGGGGGGCGGCTCGGAGATGAAGCCGACACGGGCGAAACCGGCCTGCTGCATCGTGTAGATGGTGCCACCGACGCACCGGTACGGCGTGTTCACGTCAGCGCGGATGTGAACTTCGGGCAGCTGATCGGCCGTGATGTTGGGGCCCAGCCGCTCGATCTCGGCCTTCAGCTTTTCGACCGCGCGGGTGCGCAGTTCGTCCGACGTCACCGGCGTCAGGTTCCAGTACACCTTGCACTGGCCATTCTCGCTGGTGACCGAAAGCGACACGTTTTCCGGCTTCGTCGTCGTCGGTTCGAAGCGGACGTTCGGCAGCTTCAGAGGAACGGTCTGAATCACGACCGGAACCGCGATCAGGAAGATGATGAGGAGCACCAGCATGACGTCCACGAGGGGCGTCGTGTTGATCTCCGACATCGGTTTCTCGGCGGAGTCCCCGCCAACGCTCATCGCCATGAGAGAGCTATCCTATCCATGCATTCTATCGCCGCCCTGAATGGGTCGGCGGGGGGTGGCGGGGCCGTGTCCCGAAGGATCGGTCCCCGCCCCCTTAAGCTCAGGCGCGCGTCTGAACGCCACCGGCCTGACCGGCGGTGGTGGTGCCAGCAGGCGCCTTGACGGCGGCCGGCTTGGCCGCACCGGCAACCGCCGGACGAACCGCACCGTTCGAGGCCAGGAAGCCCAGCACGTCGTTCGAGAAAGACGACAGGTCTTCGGCAATGCCCTTGTTACGACGCTGCAGCCAGTTGAAGGCGAGCACGGCCGGAACCGCGACGACGAGGCCCAGCGCGGTCATGATGAGCGCTTCACCGACCGGACCGGCGACGGCGTCGATCGACGCCTGGCCCGACGAGCCGATCTTGATGAGCGCGCGGTAGATGCCGATAACCGTACCGAACAGACCGATGAACGGCGCGGTCGCGCCGACGGTCGCCAGGAAGGCGAGACCGCCGCCCAGCTTCGAGTTGATCGCGGCTTCCGAACGCGCCAGCGAACCGTGCAGCCAGTCATGCGCCTCGACCGGATCGGTCAGCTTGGCATGCTGGTCCTGCGCGGCCAGACCGTCGTCGACGATCTGCTTGTAGGCCGAGTTCTTCTCGAGCTTGGCCGAACCCTCGCGCAGCGAGTTCGACGACCAGAAGCTCTGACGCACGCGCTTGGCCTGGTTGATGATCTTCTGCTGCTCGAACAGCTTCGAGAACAGGATGTAGAACGACACGATCGACATCAAGCAGAGGATGGTGAACACCGACTGCGAGATGAGGCCGCCTTCCTTCAGGGCCTGGCCGAGACCGTAGGGGTTTTCGGCACCGGCCGCAGCGCCGCCTGCGGCGAGGATGGTGGTGAGCATGGTTGGTTAGGTCCTCTGACTAAAGCGTTGAATTTTTACGTTCGGCCTTGGGCCGTTATTCCTGTGGCAGCTGCCAGCGAACCGGAAGCGTGTACGACGACACGATCGGGTTACCGCCGCTGTCGAGCGCAGGCGAGAAGCGAACGCGCGCCTTCGCAATCCGGCACGTCGTATCGTCGAGCGCACGGTTGTTGCTGCTCGTCGTTACGACGCAATCGGTCACGCGTCCGTCGGTGCCGACGGTCAGCTTGGCGACCACGCGACCTTCCGCGCCTTCGCGCTGGGCCGAGGGCGGGTACTGGTCGGGACCAAAGAACTGGCCCGGATTACCCTTCAGACCGGCGGCCTTCGAGATAGCGGGCGGTGCCGGCGGCGCAGGCGGCGACGGCGGCGCAGGCGGGGCCGGCGGCGCGGTCGGCTGGCTCAGCGGAATGACGCTCGTCGTCTGAATCGCCGGTGCCGGGCTGGGCACGTTGACGATCGGCGGCGGGGTCACGACCGTCGTCGGCGGCGGCGGAACATTGGGCTGTTCCGGCGGCGGCGGGGGCGGCGGTTCTTCCGGCGGGGGTGGGGGCGGCGGCTCTTGCACGTCGAACGTGTTGAGCTTTTCGGTCGCCTTCTTCACGTACTGGTAAGCCAGCCCCGTGACGAAGGCATAGCCCAGAGCAGCATGGATGAGCACGACGATAACGATCGCGACCACCTTGCCCCCGGACATCTTCTGGTCAGTATAGGCCATTCAGCAACGAAACTCCTCAGTCTGCCAGTTTCGCCTCGCCGTAGCGTGGGGACGTGGGAAACTCCTGCCATGCTCTTTCGGCATGCGGCAGAGCCTTGAACCCTATCGTGACGGCTGGCGCGGCGCAATCAGTTTGTCGGACGTAATAAACGTACAACCGGCGCGTGACGAAATTATTTCTGTACCGTTAACGTGCAAAGGAGTAGCGCGAAGCTATGAATCCCCTGTCCCACGCCATTCGTGCTGGCGCTCTGACGCTGGCGATTCCCCTTGTCGCAGCCCCCCTTCCCGCCCAGATGGCGACCGCGCCGTCGGCTCGTCCGGGTGATTCGATGGTAGCGCAAACAGGACCGGGCTATGCCGACCTCGCCGATCTGGTCCTGTCGGCCCCCGTCATCGCCGATGTGACGATCCGATCGGCGACCCCGATCAAGGGTGCCGAGGCCGCCGGAGTCGCCCCCGGTCATCAACGATTTTATGTCGAGGCCGATGTCGGCACGCTGATCCGCGGCGCGGGCGGCCTGCCCGCGCGGGTCGGTTATCTGTTCGACGCCGCGACCGATGCACGGGGCCGCGCGCCCAGGCTGAAGAAGATGCGCGTCCTGATCTATGCCCGCCGCGTGCCCAACGCTGCCGACCAGCTACAGCTCGTCGCGCCCGACGCGCAGCTGGCCTGGACCCCGGACACCGAACAGCGCAGCCGCACCATCGCCCGCGATGCGCTGTCGCCCGACGCGCCGCCGGTCATCACTGGGGTCGGCAATGCCTTTTACGTACCCGGCAGCCTGCCCGGCGAAGGCGAGACCCAGATTTTCCTGACCACCGCCAACAATCGGCCGGTGTCGCTGTCGGTGCTGCGCCGTCCGGGCGAGGAGCGTCGCTATGCCGTGGCGCTGAGCGAGATCGTCGACGAGTCCGCCGCCCCTCCGGCACGCGACACGCTGCTCTGGTATCGTCTGGCCTGTGCGCTGCCGGAGTCGCTGCCCGATCGCAGCACCGCCTCGCTGTTGCCGGAGAATGCGCAGGCGGCGCGGGAGGATTATCACTTCGTGCTGCAGAAGCTCGGCCCGTGCGGGCGCGAGCGTCAGGTGCCGACGATCAGCAACTGACCGGTGACGGCGTGTGCGGCGGCGAGATAGGCGACCGCCGCCGCGATCGCCGCCTTTCCTGCCCCCTCGGTCGGAATGACCGCATTGATCCGGGCATCGGGGGCCGCCGCGATGGCGAGTGGCGCGATGGCCGCCTCGACCATCGCCTGTGCGACCGCGTCACGGCCGGGATGGATCACCAGCACCAGATCCTCGCCGGGATGGGCCGCCACCACGGCCGCGATATCGGCGTCTTGGGCCAGATCGACTCGCCGCGCCGTCATGGGGATCAGCGCCGATGGCGGACCAGGGTGATGCCGATCGCCTCGCCCTCTTCGGCGATGGCCAGCTTCACGATCTTCACCTGCACCCGCCGCACGCGCCCATCCTGAAGGAACAGCGTGTCGCAGATATGGTCGGCAACCCCCTCGATCAGCGTGAAATGCACGCCCTCGGGCAGCTGGGTCGCGGCGTGTTTCAGGTCGAGATAATTTTTCGACTCGGTCAGCGGGCTGTCGGGCGTGTAACGCGCCGGACAGTCGAGATCGACGGTCAGCGAGATGCGCAGCGGCTGCGGCAGGTGCGTTTCCTCGGAGTAGATGCCGGTCAGCACCTGGACTTCGAGGTCGTGGACTTCGAGCTGGAGACGGTCTTCCATGCCCGCGCCTCTAGCAGAGGGGGTGCGCGGAAGGAAAGCATCAGGGAAAGCTTGCATCGCCCCGCCGTCGCGCTAAGGGCGCGCGTCCCCTTCCCGCCACCGGACGCTGCCCGTGACCGTGATGACCGCCCTTGTCCCGCTCGACGCGGTCGCCCCCGATGCGGTCGAGGCCTTGCTGGACCGCGCCTTTCCGCCCGGACGGCAGGCGCGGACCGCCTATAAGGTGCGCGGCAGCGTGCGGCCGATCGCCTCGCTCTGTTTCGCGGCGATCGAGGAGGATCGGCTGATCGGATCGATCCAGTGCTGGCCGGTCGCGCTGACCGACGAGGAAGGCCATGCGCATCCGATGGTAATGGTCGGCCCGGTCGCCGTGGAGCCGGATCGCCAGCAGGGCGGGATCGGGCGCGAACTGCTCCGGCACATGCTGGACGCCGCCGCCGCGCAGGGGCTGGACCGGGCGATGATGCTGATCGGCGACCCGGAATATTATGGCCGCTTCTTCGGTTTCTCCGCCGAGCGGACGACCGACTGGCGGCTGCCAGGCCCGGTCGAGCGGCACCGGCTGCTGTCGCGTGGGCCCGATGTTCCTGCGCTGGCCGGAATGCTGGGCCCCGATCTGAGCCAGGGCTAACGCGCACAGGGCTTTACCTGCCCGCCCCGCATCCCTACCTCGGGTGCATCATGCCGATGGCACCGCCCCCCGATCTGTCCGCGCTGAGCCTGGCCGAAATCGTCCAGGCGATGGAGGCGCAGAAGCTGCCCCCCGTCTCGCAATGGCACCCCAGCCATTGCGGCGACAGCGAGATGCGGATCGCGCGCGACGGCACCTGGTTTCATCAGGGCAGCCCGATCACGCGGGCTGCCATGGTGCGGCTGTTCTCGACCATATTGCGGCGCGAACCCGATGGCCGCCATGTCCTGGTCACACCGGTCGAAAAGCTCGACATCGCGGTGGAGGACGCGCCCTTCGTCGCCACCGCCTTGAAGGCGGAGGGGGAAGGCCAGAGCGGGCGGCTGGTGTTCCAGCTCAATACCGGCGACCTCGTCGCGGCCGGGCCCGATCACCGCTTGCGCTTCGTCGAGGGCGAGGATGGCCCCCGCCCCTATCTTCAGGTCCGCGACGGGCTGGAGGCGCTGATCGCGCGGCCGGTCTATTATGAACTCGCCGAACGCGCGCTGACCGGCGTGGGCGATGTGCCGGGCGTGTGGAGCGACGGCGTCTTCTTTCCCCTGACGGCATTGCCCGCCGCATGACGCTGGCCGAAAGGCTGGCGGCGGCGATGGCGCGGATACCGGCGCCCGACCTGCTGACCGGCGACGGAGTCGAAGCACATGAGCTGACGGCGACGCCGACCGCCGCCGCCGTGCTGATACCCGTCACCGATCGTGCCGAACCGGGTGTGGTCCTGACCCAGCGGACCGACAGCCTGCGCACCCATGCCGGGCAGATCGCCTTTCCCGGCGGCCGCGCCGATCCGGGCGATGTCGATCTGGTCGCGACCGCGCTGCGCGAGGCGGAGGAAGAAATCGGGCTTCGGCCGCGCGCGGTGACGGTGGTCGGGCTGGCCGATCGCTATCGCACTGTCACCGGGTTCGAGGTGACGCCGGTCGTCGGCGTGATCCCCCCCGATCTGACGCTGACCCCCGCCGAGGCGGAGGTGGCCGATCTGTTCGAGGTGCCGCTGTCCTTCCTCCTCGATCCTGCCCATCACCACCGGGTCAGCGCGCCGTGGCGCGGGCGGACCCGCCATTTCTACGAGATTTTATGGAACGACCGGCGCATCTGGGGCGCGACCGCGGCGATGATCGTCAACCTGTCGCGGCGGCTGCAATGGGCGGCATGATCCCGGCGACCGCGCCCTGGGCCAACCGGCCCGATCTGATCGCGCTGGCCGAGCGGTTGCAGGCGCGGTTCGTCGGCGGCGCGGTGCGCGACATGCTGCTGGGGCTGGCCGTCGCCGATATCGACCTGGCCACGCCGCTGTCGCCGGAAACCGTCATCGAACGGGTGCGCGACGCCGGGTTCAAGCCGGTGCCGACCGGCATCGCGCATGGCACCATCACCGCCGTCCTGCCCGAGGGCCCGGTCGAGGTCACGACGCTGCGCCGCGACGTGTCGACCGATGGCCGCCATGCCGTGGTCGCCTTCACCGACGACTGGCGCGAGGATGCCGCGCGGCGCGACTTCACGATGAACGCGCTCTATGCCGATCCCGCCACCGGCGAACTGTTCGATTATTTCGGCGGGCTGGACGATCTGAAGGCCGGCCGCGTGCGCTTCATCGGCGACCCGTTGCAGCGGATCGCCGAGGATCATTTGCGAATCCTGCGCTTCTTCCGATTCCATGCGCGTTTCGGCCATGCGATCGACGAGGCCGGGCTGGCCGCCTGTGCCGCGCGCGCCAACGACCTGATGGCATTGTCGCGCGAACGGATCGCGGCGGAGTTGCTGAAGCTGTTGGTCGCCGTCCGCGCGGTGCCGGTCGTCACGCTGATGGTCGAGCAGGGCATTTTCCGCGCCGTCCTCCCCGAAATCGACGCGGCCGGGGTCGAGCGGCTGGCCCGACTGGCCGAGCGCGAAGCCGCGACGGGCGTTGCCCCCGACGCGATCCGGCGACTCGCCGCGCTGCTGCCGCCGGGCGCTGCCGAGCCGGTCGGCGCGCGGTTGAAGCTGTCCAATACCGATCGCAAGCGCCTGATCGCCGCGACCGCCGGGCCGGGGGATGAGGGGCCGCGTGCGCTGGCCTATCGCATGGGGCTGGTCAGTGCGATCGACCGGCTGCTGCTGGCGGGCGAGTCGATCGCGCCGATCCGGGACTGGACGCCCCCTGCCCTGCCGCTGACCGGCGGTGCGTTGGTCGAACGCGGGATCGGCAAGGGCCCCGATGTCGCGCGCCTGCTCCGGCGGATCGAGAGCCAGTGGATTGCCGAGGGCTTTCCCGATGCCGCACGCGTCAACCAGATCGCCGACGCGGTCGTGGCTCAGGCCTGATCGGCGATCATCGCCCAGGCCGCCTCGGGCGACAGCGGGCGGGCGTAATAATAGCCCTGGCCATGGCTGCACCCCAAAGCGGCCAGCGTCTGGCCGAGTTCGACCGCCTCGATCCCTTCCGCGGTGGTCTTCATGCCCAGCGCCTGGGCGAGACCCAGGATCGCGCGGACGATCGCGATCTTGTCGCGGTCGGCGAGCATCCCCGAGACGAAGCTGCGGTCGATCTTCAAAATGTCGATCGGCAGCTTCTGAAGATAGGCGAGGCTGGAATAGCCGGTGCCGAAATCGTCCATCGCGATGGTCGAGCCCAACGCCTTCAACGCGTTCATGATCGCGCTGACCCGATCGGGATCGCCGACGATCGCGCTTTCGGTCAGCTCCAGGATCAGGCGCTCGCCCGAGACGCCCGCCTTGGCCAGCGCCGATTCGATCAGGGCGGGGATATCGTCACGCTGTAACTGGATCGCCGAAACGTTTACGGACATGCGGACGCCGCAATGTCCGCCCGCCATGTGATCCCAGGCGGCGAGCTGCGTCAGCGCCTGGTTCGCCGCCCAGCGACCGAGCGGCACGATCAGACCGGATTCTTCGGCGACCGGGATGAAATCGACCGGCGAATGCTCGCGGCCCTCGGCATCGCGCCACCGTGCCAACGCCTCGAACGCGACCGTCCGGCCCGACCCCAGGTCGCAGATCGGCTGATAGGCGAGTTGCAGTTCCTCCTGCTCGATCGCGCGGCGCAGCGCGGTTTCCATCGCGAACTGGGCGCGGGCGATGGTGAAGGCCTGAGGGTGATAGACTTCGGTACGGCCCGCCGCCTTGGCGTGCTTGACCGCGAATTGGGCGTGGCGGATCAGTTCCTCGGCATCGCCGTCCGGCCCTTCGTTGAAGGCGATACCGACCGACGCTTCGACATTGACCTCGTAATCGGTCAGCCGGAACGGCGCACGCAGGGCCCGGTCGATCCGGTCGGCGAGGACATGGGCTTCCTCCTCGCTGCCGTCGATCATCATCAGGATGCCGAACTCGTTGCCGCCGATCCGCCCGATCGAGTCGCGGGAGCGCAGGGCTCCCTTCAGGCGGCGCGCGACGGTGATGAGCAGTTCATCCCCAACCAGCGAGCCCATACAGGCGTTCAACCGGCCGAATCGGTTCAGGTCGATCACCAGCACCGCATGGCGCTGGCCCTCGGCCATCATCGCCTCGATCAGATCGCCGAAGCCCTGGCGATTGGGCAACCCGGTAAGGCTGTCGGTCATCATCTCACGCCGCAGGCTGCGTTCGGTATGGTGCTGTGCGGTCTGATCGACCAGCATCAATACGCAACCATCGGCATGCCCCTCGGACGAGCGGGTCAACGTCGCCTGGAAATAACGGCAGTCGATAACGTCGCCGACCGACAGTGGAAATTCGATCGAGGCGCGGTCGGACGACAGGAAGCCGTCGATTCGCGCCGCCACCTCGGCCAGCAGAATGTCCTGTGTCCGCGCCTCATGCAGGGCGGCGCGGCGATAGGCGTCGTTGGCGGCGGCAACCTTCGGCTGACCTTGCGCGACGGAAATCTCCGCCGCCGGGATCGCCATGATGTTGATGGCGCACGACGTCAGCGACCCGAAATGCCGGTTCGAAAAACGCTGTGTCGGATGAGCCATCGTTGCCATCAGACACCGGATTAATCCCGGAACGTTAAGAGCCCCTAAAATTTCCCCGAAAATCGGGTTAACAAAGGATTGTGCCGCCGCCCGGTTTTGGGGTCGTTCCGGCTGGACCGCGCCTAATCGAAACGATTGTCGCGCGGAAAGCCGGTCGGCGGCATCCGCCCCGCCGCGCCGCGCGCGGTGCGCCAGGCCGACAAATCCGATTCGGTGCGAACCCGCCCGCTCTCGCCGCCCATCGTCCAGCTAAGCCCGTCCTTGAACACGAAGGTCGTCGCATCCGACAGCCCGCCGTCCCGATAGCGCTGAAGCTGGACGCCGGTGCCGCGCGACAGCTCGACGAATTCGCTCAAGGGGAAGACCAGCAATTTGCGGTTGTCGCCGATCGCCGCGACATAATCATCCTCGGCCCCGACCGGCCGCACGACCTTCAGCGTCGCGCCCGCGCGCGGGGTCAGCACGGTCTTGCCCTTGCGGGTTTCGGCAATGGTGTCGGCGCTGGGCACGATAAAGCCACGTCCGTCCGACGCCGCGACCAGCAGCTTGGCCGCGCGCGCGGCGGGCAGGAAGCCGACGATGCCGATCGAGCCGTCCAGATCGATCATCGCGCGCACCGGCTCGCCAAAGCCGCGCCCGCCGGGCAGCTTGTCCGCCGCCAGCGTGAAGAACCGACCATTGGCCGCCGCCAGCAGCAGCTTGTCGGTGGTCTGCGCATGGAAGGCGAAGGCGGGGCCGTCGCCTTCCTTGAACTTGGCGGTATCGGCCGAGGCGAGGTCGACATGCCCCTTCATCGCGCGAATCCAGCCGCGCTGCGACAGGATGACGGTGATCGGCTCGCGCTCGATCATCGCCTCCAAGGGTATGTCGCGGGTCGGCGCGGCTTCCTCGATCAGCGTGCGGCGCGCACCCAGCGGGGTTTCGGGGCCATAGCGGTCGCGGATCTTGCCCAGATCCTTCTTCATCCGCGTCCGCTGGCGCTGTTCGGAACCGAGCAACAGGGTCAGCTGCTCGCGCTCCTTGTCGAGCTTGTCGCGCTCACCCCGAATCTCGAACTCTTCCAGACGGCGCAAGGACCGCAGCCGCATGTTGAGGATCGCCTCGGCCTGGCGGTCGGTCAGGCGGAACTCGTCGATCATCACCGCCTTGGGCTCGTCCTCGGTACGGATGATCTCGATCACCCGGTCGAGGTTGAGATAGGCGACCAGATAGCCGTCGAGCAGTTCGATCCGGTCGGCGATCTTGCTCAGGCGGTGTTCGGAACGGCGGCGCAGCACCACGAACTGATGCTCGACCCAGGCCGCCAGCGCCTCGCGCAAGCTCATGACGCGCGGCGTGCGGTCCTTGTCCAGCACGTTGAGGTTCAGGCTGACCCGCGTCTCCAGATCGGAGAAGCGGAACAGACCATCCATCAGCACCTGCGGATCGACGGTGCGCGCGCGCGGCTCCAGCACGATGCGGACCTGGGCATCCGACTCGTCGCGCACATCGGCAAGGATCGGCAGCTTCTTGTCGTTGATGAGCGTGGCGATCTGTTCGATCAGCTTGCCCTTGGCGACGCCGTAGGGAATTTCGCTGATGACGATCTGCCAGCCGCCGCCCTTTTCGCGCTCGATCTCCCAGCGCGCACGAACGCGGAAGCCGCCCCGCCCGGTCGTATAGCTTTCGCGCAATATGGCGGGCGCATCGACGACCATGCCGCCCGTCGGGAAGTCGGGTCCCTTGACCAGCGCCAGGATCGCATCATCATCGGCATCCGGCTGATCGACCAGCAGGATCGCGGCCTCCAGCAGCTCGGCGGCGTTGTGCGGCGGAATGCTGGTCGCCATGCCAACCGCGATGCCGCTCGCGCCATTGGCCAGCAGGTTCGGGAACAGGCCGGGGAACAGCTCCGGCTCCTGCTCCTCGCCATTATAGGTCGGGCGATAGGCGACGGCGTCTTCGTCCAGCCCGTCCATCAGGTCGATCGCGACCTGGGTCAGCCGCGCCTCGGTATAACGATAGGCGGCGGCGTTATCGCCGTCGATATTGCCGAAATTGCCCTGCCCGTCGACCAGCGGATAACGTAGCGCGAAATCCTGCGCGAGGCGGACCATCGCGTCATAGACCGACTGGTCGCCATGCGGGTGGTATTTACCGATCACGTCGCCGACGACGCGCGCGCATTTCTTGTAGCCCGAGGCCGGATCGAGCTTCAGCAGCCGCATCGCCCAGAGCAGCCGCCGATGCACGGGCTTCAAGCCATCGCGCACATCGGGCAGCGAGCGCGCGGTGATCGTGGACAGCGCATAGACCAGATACCGCTCCGACAGCGCACTGTCGAAGGGGGCATCCAATATGCCGACGGGAGGATTGTCGCGGAGATCGATCGCCATGGAAGCCCAGCTTCTAGCAAGCCATGGCGCAGGGAGCAATCACGCGGATCAAATCGAGAACGGTTGCCGCATGCCGGCAAAGCGCCGCTTGTCCTGCTCGTCACTCAACCAGCCCGACCGGGCACGCAGCAGATCGCGCCGCGCCAGCAGTCCGATCAGCACACCTTGCCCGTCGACCACCGACAGGCGATCGACATCCTCGGCCAGCATCCGCTCCGCCGCGCGGTCGACCGGCCATTCGGGCGACACGATGGGCAATGCCGCGTCCGACACCACCTCGCGCAGCGTCGCCCCGATCTCGGGCGGGGCGTCGAACCAGCGCAGTGCATCGGCCCGCGACACCAGACCAACCGGCCGCCCCTCGCCGTCCACCACCGGATAGGCGCGGTGATCGGCATTGGCAAAGAAGCGCGCCGCCTCGTTCACCGTCATGGTCGCGGGCAGCGTTGCGGGGGACCGCGTCATGATCTGGGCGACGCGGACCAGGCTCAGCGGATCGACGGCATATTCCTGGCTCAGATGGCGGCCGCGCCGCGCGATCTTCTCGGTCAGGATCGAGCGGCGCAGCACCAGCACCGCAATCGCATAGGCCGCCACGCTCGCCGCTGCCGTCACCGGTAGCGCATCGAACCGCCCGGTCAACTCGACCGCAAAGATCGACGCGGTCAGCGGCGCGCGCATCGACGCGCTCATCATCGCTGCCATCCCCGCCAGCGCATAGAGCGGCACCCCGCCGGGCAGGGCCTGCCCCGCCAGTGCACCCAGCGCCGCGCCGAGCATCAGCAACGGCGCCAGGATGCCGCCCGACGTGCCCGATCCCAGCGCGATCAGCCACACCACCGCCTTGACGACCAGGAGCATCAGGACCGCCTTCACCAGCATCGACCCGAGCAGCAGCGCCTGGATATTGTCATACCCCGCCCCCAACACGCGGGGATCGACCATCCCGCCCAGGCCGACCACGACCGCGCCGATGGCGGGCCACCACATCCAGTGGACCGGCAGGCCATGGAACCCGTCCTCGATTCGATAGAGCGCCCAGGACAGCCCCGAGGCGATCACCCCGACACCCAGCCCCAGCGCCACCGCGCCCACCAGCGCGACGGCATCATAGGACAGCGCCATGGGCAGCGGAAACATCGGCCCCGCCCCGATCAGCCAGGGCCGCCAGGCGATCGCCGTCAGCGCGGCGACCGCGACCGGCACGAAGCTGCGCGGCTTCCACTCGAACAGCAACACCTCGACCCCCAGCAGCATCGCGGCAAAGGGCGTACCGAAGATCGCCGTCATTCCCGCCGCCGCGCCCGCGACCAGCAGCGTCTTGCGCTCTGCCGCGCTCAGGTGAAAGCATTGCGCCAGCAGCGAGCCGATCGCGCCGCCGGTCATGATGATCGGCCCTTCCGCGCCGAACGGCCCGCCCGAGCCGATCGAGACGGCGGCGGACAAGGGCTTCAGCACCGCGACCTTGGGCGACAACCGGCTTTGGCCGAACAGGATCGCCTCGATCGCCTCGGGGATGCCGTGGCCGCGAATCTTGTCCGACCCGAACCGCGCCATCAGGCCGATGATAAGGCTGCCGACGACCGGCACGATCAGCGTCCGCAACCCTTGCGCCACGGGCACGATCGCGACCGGCGCAAAGGAGAATTGCCCATACCAGCCGATGTTCGTCGCCAGCGCGATCAGCTTCAACAGCACCCAGGCCGCCGCCGCGCCGCCGCTACCGATGACCAGCGCCGCCACCGCCAGCGCGAGCATACGCCGGTCCGCGCTATGATCGGCCAATCGAACGGAAGGAGCGGGAAGCGGCGCAGCGCGGGGGATCGTCATGCCCGCGCCAATATATCGCACTACGATATTTCTCAAGAGACCCGATGTGTGGCATGGGCGGCGCCATGGACGATCCGATCAGTGACCGGGATTATCGCGCCCTTGCCGGGTTCCGGCGGCAGCTCCGCACCTTCCTGTCGTTCAGCGAGGAAGCGGCGGCGCAGGCGGGCATCACCGCGCAACAGCATCAGGCCCTGCTGGCCCTGCGCGCCGCGCCCGACCGCGCGCTGCTGATCGGCGAACTGGCCGAACATCTCCGCCTGCGCCCGCACAGTGCGTCCGGGTTGGTCGATCGGCTGGAGAAGCTGGGGCTGGTGCGGCGCGCGACGGGGGTGGATCGGCGACGCGTGCCGGTCACGCTGACCGAGCAGGGCACCGAGACGATCGCGACCCTGGCCATCGCCCATCGTGCCGAGTTGCGCCGATTGCGGCCGTTGCTAATGGATATGCTGTCGGCGCTTTGAGGCGCTCCTTCCCAAACGCGACAAAGCGAGCGCGATCGGGATCGCACCCGCTTCATCTGCAGCGCCATCAGTCGATTACGGCTGAGTCGCGACGGCCTGGGTCACATCCTGCTGGAACTGATTGCCACGGGCGACCGTGCAGTTCTGGAAGGCGACGGGCGTGAAGGTCTCGACCCCGGCGACATCCTCGTCGGTCTTCACCTTGCCATGCGGCCCACGGACCGGCTGGAAGGCGATGGCCTCCGGATGGAAGGTGGCGAGAACGTCGGCGGTGTCGCGGCATGCCACGGTGCGCTCGGCACCACGGTTGTTCTTGATGACCGCGATCGCTTCCATGCCATTGGGCTGCGGGATATGGGCCTGTTCATAGATCAAAGGCTGCTGCGCCATCTGCATCGGCCGCGCCATTGCAGTTCCGGCGGTCAGCATCAGGGCCCCACCAACAACACCGATCATCAGCTTGTTCATGACTTCCTCCTTTGCAAGCATCGACAGAACCCGCAACTTGGAGGATGGGTTTCCTATACTTTCGACCTTACCGTTTTTTAATCCATCTTCAAAACCCTCTTCATCATGTAGCGAATATTACCGGATTTTAATCTTCCGGCGTTCCCCAGGCATTGCGCAGGCACGCGCCACCCAACTCCATTGCGCCGTCGCACGGCATCCATTATAGGCCGCGCCATCCCGCCTCGGGCCTCAGCATGGGGGCGCCGGGGCTGTACTCATTTCAGGGGACCGCCGCATGGCTCGCCGCCGCCAAATCTACGAAGGCAAGGCCAAGATCCTGTACGAGGGCCCCGAGCCCGGCACGCTGATCCAGTATTTCAAGGACGACGCCACCGCGTTCAATGCCCAGAAGAAGGGCACGATCAACGGCAAGGGCGTGCTGAACAACCGTATCTCCGAGCATGTCTTCACCATGCTCGACCATATCGGCGTGCCGACCCACTTCATCCGCCGCCTGAACATGCGCGAGCAGCTGATCCGCCAGGTCGAGATCGTGCCGATCGAAGTCGTGGTGCGCAACGTCGCGGCAGGCTCGCTGTCCAAGCGTCTGGGCATCGAAGAGGGCGTGAAGCTGCCCCGCACGATCATCGAATATTATTACAAGGACGATGCGCTGGGCGACCCGATGGTCACCGACGAGCATATCGCCTGCTTCGGCTGGGCCAGCCAGGAAGAGATGCACGACATCGCCGACCTGGCGATCCGCGTGAACGACTTCCTGTCGGGCATGTTCGCCGCGATCGGCATCCGCCTGGTCGACTTCAAGCTGGAATTCGGCCGCATCTGGGACAACGACTTCGGTCGCATCATCCTGGCCGACGAGATCAGCCCCGATGGCTGCCGCCTGTGGGACATGACCACCAACGAGAAGCTGGACAAGGACCGCTTCCGCCGGGATCTCGGCGGCGAGGTCGAGGCCTATCAGGAAGTGGCGCGCCGTCTGGGCCTGCTGCCCGAGGGGGGCGACACCGCCGTCCTCGACCTGGAAGAACACCGCAAGAGCCGGGGCAAGTAATGAAGCTGAAGATTTTCGTCACCCTGAAGCCCGGCGTGCTCGACCCGCAGGGCAAGGCGATCCAGCACGCGCTGGGCAGCCTGGGCTTTGCGGGCGTCGATGACGTGCGCGCGGGCAAGCTGATCGAGATGCAGGTCGCCGACGAGACGACCGATGCGCAGATCGACGAGATGTGCCGCCAGCTGCTCGCCAACACCGTGATCGAGAATTACCGGGTGGAGCGCGCCTGATGAAGACCGCAGTCATCGTCTTTCCGGGCTCGAACTGCGACCGCGACCTCGCCGTCGCGCTGGAGGCGGTGACGGGCGTCAAGCCGGCCATGGTCTGGCACGGCGACAGCGAACTCCCCGAAGGGCTGGGGCTGATCGGCGTTCCGGGCGGCTTCTCCTACGGCGATTACCTGCGCTGCGGCGCGATCGCGGCCCGCTCGCCGATCATGCGCGCGGTGGTGGAGCAGGCGAACAAGGGCACGCCGGTGTTCGGCGTGTGCAACGGCTTCCAGGTACTGGCCGAAACCGGGCTGCTGCCGGGCGCGCTGATGCGCAACCGCTCGCTCAACTTCGTGTGCCGCGACGTGAACCTCGAGGTCGCCAACACCGACAGCGCCTTCACCCGCCTGTACGAACAGGGCGAGACGATCCGTATCCCGGTCGCGCATCACGACGGCAATTACTTCGCCGATGCCGACACGCTCGACCGCCTCGAAGGCGAAGGCCGCGTGGCCTTCCGCTATGCCGAGGACGTCAACGGCTCGGCCCGCAGCATCGCGGGCGTGCTGAACGAGAAGCGCAACGTGCTGGGCATGATGCCCCACCCCGAGCGCCGCATCGAAGCCGCCCATGGCGGCGACCATGGCCGCCGCCTGTTCGAGGGCCTGCTGGAGATGGTCGGGGCCTAATCCCATCCTCCGGTCAGCTTGAGCGAAGTCGAAGGCCATCGGATTCTGAACGGGGAGGCGAGGCAACTCGCCTCCCCTTTTCATTTGGGTTCACGCGAAGCCGCGATGGCGCGAAGAAGAAGGTTGGTTCGCGCGGAGGCGCGGAGAACGCGGAGGTGTTTCGTCCCTGGAGACGTCTTCCTGCTTCATTCAGGCGTGTAAAAGATTCATGCAGCAGCCGCTGCGCACACCCTCTCTGCGTCCTCCGCGCCTCTGCGCGAACCCAATTACTTCTTAAAACCCTTCGCGTCATCGCGGCTTCGCGCGAACTCAAAATCCCCTCACACCCGCGCCCGGAACGGCGAAAAGTCCGTGCCCTCGTCGAACACATCCACCCCCTCGGCCCGCTTCAGCCAGCCGACGATCAGATAGGTCACGGGGGTCAACAGCACCTCCCAGCCGACCTTCAGCGCCCATTGCGTGAACAGCACGACGATCACCAGATGCGGCGTCCATCCCACCGCGCCCCAAAAGGCGAGCGGATAGAAGATCAGGCTGTCTACCCCCTGCCCCACCAGCGTCGAGCCGATCGTCCGCGACCAGAGATGCCGCCCGCCGGTCCAGATCTTCATCCGCGCCATGACATAGGCATTGGCGAACTCGCCCGCCCAAAAGGCGCAGACGCTGGCGAAGACGATGCGCGGCACCTGGCCGAAGATCACCTCATAGGCCGCCTGGTTGGTCCAGCTCGGCGCGGGCGGGAGTACCACGACGACGAAGCTCATGAACGCCATGAACAGCACCGCCGCCGTCCCCGCCCAGATCACGCGCCGCGCACGGGCATAGCCATAGACCTCGGTCAGCACGTCACCGATGACATAGCTCAGCGGAAAGAACAGGATGCCCGCCCCGAACGGCCACTCGCCGACCAGCGGCAGGGTGATGACAGCGACCTTGCCCGCCCCAATGACGTTGGACAGCAGCAAAATGGTGACGAAGGCCGCCATGACGAAGTCGAACCAGCGAAACGCCCCCCGTTCGATCTCGCGCGCCGTAACCACCCGCTCCACGCTCATGCCGATCCCTTCCACCCGGTTGGAAGGCCCATTTATCGCCATTCCCAACCCGCGCAAACCACGCTAGGGACATCGCCGTCCGCGCGTCCGTAGCTCAGTTGGATAGAGCAAGGAGCTTCTACCTCCTCGGTCGGGGGTTCGAATCCCTCCGGGCGCGCCATATCTCTGTGCTGGCGTGCCCGAACTGGCTATTGGGAAATGCGCCGGAATATAGACAGCGATATCGGACAGCATCGACGGCGCGTACTCATCCGATCCTCTGTGGCCGCACCCGCTCCATCACTGCCCATCGGGGCGGACCGGCCCCGGAAGACGCTATGATGCAGAGTTATGCCGCTTGTATGCAGCTTGGCTGTGCAACCCCCATAAAATCGCCGCAGGCCTATCCGACCCAGTCGCGACGCAAGCACGGGCCCGCCAGACCGACCAGCAGTCCGGCCAACGCGTAAAGGCCAAGGCCATAGAGCATCGCGTGACGCAGCGCGTCGGCCCCATAAAATGGGGTCAGCGAATCGGACAGCACGCCCAGCGCATAGATGCCGCCGCCCAACCCGATCAGATTGTTGATGAGTAGGAACAGCGCCGCTGCCGTAGCCCGCGCCGGGGGCTCGACCAGATGCTGTATCGCCGACACCACAGGTCCCAGCCACGCATAGGACAGCGCCTGGGGCAGCAGAAACAGCGCAAAGGCGATCCGCACATCGCCGCCATGGATGCCGCCTGCGAAGAAAGGAATGCTAACGAGATAGGCGATGGCGGGCACATAACCGAACCACGCCCGGTCGCGCGCGCCCAGCCGGTCGGCAAGCCAGCCTCCGCCCAGGATGCCGCTCACCCCGCCAATCAACAGGATCGCCGCCAGGACATGCGAGGTCCCGATCAGATCCAGCCCGAAGCTGCGCCGCAACAGGCTGGGCAACCAGAAGGCCAAGCCATAGCCGATCATCGATCCGCTCGCCGCACCGAAGGACAGCAGCCAGAAGGACGGCTTGCCCGCCAAGGTGCGTGCGACCTGTCCCAGACCAGGCGCCCGTGCCTGGCTCCCCTGCAACGCGGGAACGGGCCGATCGCGCACGATCCAGCGAACCAGCGGCGCGACAGCCATACCCGCCAGCCCCACCACGACGAACGCGGCCCGCCAGTCGACCCGCGCCGCGATATAGCCACCTGCCAGCACCCCGGCGGCCGAACCCAGCGGAATGCCCAGCGAATAGAGGGACAGCGCCAGCGCGCGCCTATGTGGCGGAAAATAGTCGCTGATGATCGCATAGGACGGCGCGACGCCGCCCGCTTCGCCGATGCCGACACCCAGCCGCGCCAGGAATATCTGCCAGAAGCCGGTCGCCAGTCCGCACAGCGCGGTAAAGCCGCTCCACAGGACGAGCGAGCCGGTGACGACCCAGCTCCGGCTCGTCCGATCGGCGACCCAGGCCAACGGAACGCCCAGCGTCGAATAGAGCAACGCGAAGGCGATGCCGCCGAGCAACCCCATCTGCCGGTCGCTCAACCCCAGTTCCTGCTGGATCGGCGCGGCGAGGATCGCCAGAATCTGCCGGTCGACGAAGTTGAAGATGTAGACGACGAGGAGCATCGCCAGCACCAGCCGGGGGCGGGTGGATCGGGTTTTCATGGCCATAAATCAGATTCCTCCCCTGCAAGGAGGGGCAGGCGGATTGCCTCCCAGGCAATCCAGATCATGCCGGGGGCATGATCGACCTGCCGCTGGGGACCATGCGCAGCATGGTGGAGGGGTGTCCCCGCCCGCACATGAAGCCCGACCTCGCCAGCCGGGACACCCCTCCGTCAGGGCTTCGCCCTGCCCCCCCCCTTACAGGGGAGGATGAAACGCCCTCTATGTCAGCGGTGCCTCATGGCACCGAATACCCAAGCCGCAGCCCCGCGGGGCCGCGAGTCTTGGTTATTCCCACTCGATCGTGCCGGGCGGCTTGCTCGTATAGTCGTAGACGACGCGGTTGATGCCCTTCACCTCGTTGATGATGCGGGTCGTCACGCGCGGCAGGAAGTCGCCGGGGAAGTCGAACGCCTGCGCCGTCATGCCGTCGACCGAGGTCACCGCGCGCAGCGCCAGCACCGAGTCGTAGGTGCGGCCATCGCCCATCACCCCGACCGAGCGCACCGGGAGCAGCACCGCGAATGCCTGCCAGATCGCGTCGTACAGACCCGCCTTGCGGATCTCCTCGAGATAGATGGCGTCGGCCTTGCGCAGGATGTCGCAACGCTCGCGCGTCACTTCGCCGGGGATACGGATCGCCAGGCCGGGTCCGGGGAACGGGTGACGGCCGACGAACACGTCCGGCAGGCCCAGCTCGCGACCCAGCACGCGGACCTCGTCCTTGAACAATTCGCGCAGCGGCTCGACCAGCTTCATGTTCATGCGCTCAGGCAGGCCGCCGACATTGTGGTGGCTCTTGATCGTCACCGACGGGCCGCCGGTGAAGCTGACGCTCTCGATCACGTCCGGGTAGAGCGTGCCCTGCGCCAGGAACTCCGCCCCGCCGATCTTCTTGGCCTCGGCCTCGAAGACGTCGATGAAGGTCTTGCCGATGAACTTGCGCTTGGCCTCGGGGTCGGTGACGCCTGCCAGACCGTCCATGAACAAATCCTGCGCATCCACATGGACGAGCGGGATGTTGTAATGGCCGCGGAACAGGCTGACGACCTGCTCGGCCTCGCCCTGGCGCAGGATGCCGCCATCGACGAACACGCAGGTCAGCTGGTCGCCGATCGCCTCATGGATCAGCAGCGCCGCGACCGACGAGTCGACCCCGCCCGACAGGCCGCAGATCACCTTGCCCGTGCCGACCTGCTCGCGGATCTCGGCGATCTTGGCGGCGCGGAACTCGGCCATGGTCCAGTCGCCCGAAAGCCCTGCGACATGGCGAACGAAATTGGCGATCAGCTTGGCGCCGTCGGGCGTATGCACGACTTCCGGGTGGAACTGCATCGCATAGATGCGGCGCTCGTCATTGGCGATGATCGCGTAAGGCGCGCCAGGGCTGGTCGCGGCGACGCGGAAGCCCGGCGCCAGCGCGGTGACCTTGTCGCCATGGCTCATCCACACCTGATGCCGCTCGCCCGTGGTCCACAGGCCGTCGAACAGCGTGCATTCGTCCTCGACGGTGATGAACGCCTCGCCAAATTCCCCGCTGTCGCCCTTCTCGACCTTGCCGCCCAGTTGCTCGGTCAGCGCCTGCTGGCCATAGCAGATGCCCAGCATAGGCAGGCCGCTGTCGAGGATGACCTGCGGGATGCGAGGAGAATTCGCGTCGACGACCGAGGCGGGGCCGCCCGACAGGATGACCGCGGCGGGGTTGATCCGCGCGAACGCCTCTCCGGCGGATTGGAAGGGCACGATCTCGCTATAGACCCCCGCCTCGCGCACGCGGCGCGCGATGAGCTGGGTGACCTGGCTGCCGAAATCGACGATGAGGATGCTGTCCGGGTGCTCCATGGCGGTCCGATAGCGATGTCTCCGGCGAAAATCTACCGCGCCGCGTGCGTTTCGGGTGCGTCGATCGCGACCATCCGCACCGCCTGCGCATCGACCCGGCAGCGGAAGCCGCGCAACTCGCCGGGGTCGGCTTTCGTCTCGCGTAGCCGCACGGTGCCGCGCACCAGCAGGCCGTCGCCAAGCGGATCGACCGACTCCACCGCTTCGAGCAGCGCATGGGGGTGTTGCCGCCGCGCCTCGTCCTCGGTCGCCAGTTTGCAGGCGCGGGTCGCCGCCTCCTGATCAATGTCGGCGCGTATGATCATTGGTGTTTCGCCCCCGCGCACCGGAGCGAGTGGATCAGCGGGCGGCGGCACGGCGGGTTTCGGACGGCTCGGGTCATAGCCCGCCGCCTGGAGTCCCAGCGCCGCAGCCACCACCGCCCCCACGCCACCCGGGCTCGTCTTGGTCTGTTCGCGTTGGTAATGGAGCCAGGTGGCACTAGGCGTCGCGATGCCCTTGTTCCAGTCCTTGTCCGGTGTGGCACAGCCGGACAGCGACGTGATCGTCGCGAGGCTCAACGCGATGCTGGCTTTCCCCATGTTTCTCTCCCCCTGTTGTCGGGAGAAGAAACCACACCTGCTTGCAGAATGCTGAACGGCAGCACTTGGCACGCACCTCCCGTAAACGGGAGGGGTTGGGGGAGGGAAAGCCACGGGCGATAGTCTCGGTGAGACACCCTGCCCTCCCCCGACCCCTCCCGCCTGCGGGAGGGGAGAAGAAGGGGTGTTGATACGAAAAAGGGCCGCCCCATCGCTGGAGCGGCCCTTCCTCGAAGGCAATCGAGAAGCGCGAATTACGCCGCTTCGTCGAAATCTTCCTCGCTCATGACCGGACCCGAATCCTGGCCCTTCGCCGAGACGTCGCGGTCGACGAACTCGATGATCGCCATCGGCGAGGCGTCCGACGCGCGGATGCCGGCCTTGATGATGCGGGTGTAACCACCGTTACGGTCGGCATAGCGCGACGCCAGAACGTCGAACAGCTTCACCAGCTGTGCGTCGTCGAGCAGACGGGCATGGGCCAGACGACGGTTCGACAGACCGCCCTTCTTGGCCAGCGTCACCAGCTTTTCGACATAGGGACGCAGTTCCTTCGCCTTGGCGACGGTGGTGGTGATCTGCTCATGCTTGATGAGCGCGGCCGACATGTTGCGGAAAAGCGCAATACGATGAGCCGAGGTACGCTGCAGCTTACGGCCGCCGACGCGATGACGCATGGTAGTTCCTTCGTTCGTTAAGGGGCCGTGTCACGGAACCCCAGAGCTGGTGACCGTTAAGGCCGTCACCTTCGCCTATTCAAATCCTCCCCAAGCTAACTTGGGGAGGGGGACCGTCGCGAAGCGATGGTGGAGGGGCCAGGCCGAAGGACCGGATCACGGCAAAGCCGCGATCCTGACGTCGAATGGGCCGCCCTGGGGCGGCCCACCGGCCGGGCTTTCGCCGTCTCGCGGATAGCATCGCTACCCGCGTGCGGCTCAGCCCATGATCTCCTGTTCCAGCTTCTTGGCCATTTCCTCGATATTCTCGGGCGGCCAGCCGGGGATTTCCATGCCCAGGCGCAGACCCATGGACGACAGCACTTCCTTGATCTCGTTCAGCGACTTGCGGCCGAAATTGGGAGTGCGCAGCATCTCGGCTTCGGTCTTGCCGACCAGATCGCCGATATAGATGATGTTGTCGTTCTTGAGGCAGTTCGCCGAACGCACCGACAGTTCCAACTCGTCGACCTTCTTGAGAAGGTAACGGTTGATCTGCTGCGCGTCGCTCTGCGGCTCGCCGCCAGCGGCGGGGATCGCCGCCTGGCCCACGGGGGCCGCGCGGGTGAGCGCCGAGTCGTCGAAGTGCACGAACAGCGCCAGCTGGTCCTGGAGGATGCGCGCGGCATAGGCCACGGCGTCTTCCGGGGTGACGGTGCCGTCGGTCTCGACCGAGAGCGTCAGCTTGTCATAGTCCAGGTCCTGACCGACGCGGGTCGGGTCGACCTTGTACGACACCTGGCGAACCGGCGAGTAGAGCGCATCGACCGGGATCAGACCGATCGGCGCATCGGCCGGACGGTTCGACGCGGCGGGAACATAGCCCTTCCCGATGTCGGCGGTCAGTTCCATGTTGAACGTCGCGCCTTCGTCGAGATGGCAGATCACCAGGTCCTTGTTCATGACCTCGATGTCACCCGACACGGCGATGTCGCCGGCCTTGACGGTGGCGGGACCGGTCGCCGAGAGCTGGAGCCGCTTGGGGCCCTCGCCCTGCATGCGGATCGCGAGCTGCTTGACGTTCAGCACGATGTCGGTGACGTCTTCACGCACACCGGCCAGCGACGAGAACTCGTGCAGCACGTTCTCGATCTTGATCGAGGTGACCGCCGCGCCCTGGAGCGACGACAGGAGAACGCGACGAAGCGCGTTGCCCAGCGTCAGGCCGAAGCCACGCTCCAGCGGTTCGGCAACGAACGTCGCCTTCCGCTTGCCATCGCCGCCCTTCTTTTCGAGCGCGTTGGGCTTCTTCAGTTCCTGCCAGTTCTTTGCGTTGACAGACACGTGGTTCCCCTGAGTTATGGGCCGGAACGGGGACGGTTCCAGCCGTGGAGAGAGGCATGGCCGACTCGTCAGCCGGCCATGGGAAGCATCAGACGCGGCGACGCTTGGAAGGCCGCACGCCGTTGTGCGGGATCGAGGTCACGTCACGGATCGAGGAGATCTGGAAACCAACCGCCTGCAGCGCGCGCAGCGCCGACTCACGGCCCGAACCCGGACCCTTGACTTCGACTTCCAGGGTGCGGACGCCGTGCTCGGCGGCCTTCTTGCCCGCGTCTTCCGCTGCGACCTGCGCCGCATACGGGGTCGACTTGCGCGAGCCCTTGAAGCCCATCATGCCCGCCGACGACCACGAAATGGCATTGCCCTGCGCGTCGGTGATGGTGATCATGGTGTTGTTGAAGCTGGCGTTCACATGGGCGACGCCGGCGGTGATGTTCTTGCGCTCGCGACGGCGAATGCGCTGCGGTTCACGTGCCATTGGATGAAAGTCCTGACCTAGTATCCTGGTACGGAGAGCGGCGGGCGGTCAGCCACAAGCCTGCCTCCGGCGGAGTAATTCGCCCGGGGCGAATTACTTCTTCTTGCCTGCGATCGGCTTGGCCTTGCCCTTGCGGGTGCGCGCATTGGTGTGCGTGCGCTGGCCGCGAACCGGCAGGCCCTTGCGGTGACGCAGGCCGCGATAGCAGGCCAGGTCCATCAGGCGCTTGATGTTCATCGCGGTTTCGCGACGAAGATCGCCTTCCACCGTGTGATCGGAGTCGATGGTCTCACGGATCTGGAGCACTTCCTGATCCGACAGGTCCTGGACGCGACGATCGGCAGTGATGTTCAGCTTGGCGGTGATTTCCTTCGCCTTGGCCGGACCGATGCCGTGGATATAGGTCAGCGCGATCAATACGCGCTTGTTGGTCGGGAGGTTGACACCCGCGATACGTGCCATGAAACTTGTTCTCCTAGCTCCACGGAGCATGGCATGGCCGCACATGCTCCATCTCAACGCGATGGTTCCGCCACGCGGAAGCGCGACGCACGCAAGTCGCACGTCGTTCAACCGGGGGTGTTGGAAGGACGGTCAGTTAGGCCCCGCGCAACACCCTGTCAAGCGATCGGTTCCCGAATCCTCGTCGATTGAAGCCGCTTGAGCGTCAGCCAGCGACGAAAGGAGACCATCGCCCAGACGATCTCCACCACCCCGAACGGCCATGCCCCTTGGAGAAAGCCATAGGCCGACCCCGCGACGCACCCCAGACAGAAGCCCAGCGTCCACCAATGCGAACCCGATTCCATCGCGTAGCAGACCAGGGTGAACGAGACGGCAAACAGGCCGAACAGGGAAAGCGAATCCATGGCGCGGGGTGTAAAGCGCTGAGGCTGTGGGGCAAGTGCCTGTCATTCCTCCCCTTGCAGGGGAGGTGGCAGGCCGTCAGGCCTGACGGAGGGGTGTCCACGCCATCGAGAGGAGGACACCCCTCCGACGCGCTATGCGCGCCACCTCCCCTTGCAGGGGAGGAATAGGTTACGGAATCACCAGCCGCGCGATCAGCCCCGGCGCATTGTCGGCCAGTTCGAACCGGCCGCCATGCAACCGCGCCACCGCCTCGATCAGCGCCATGCCCAGCCCGGCGCCTGGCGTCGTCCGCGCTGTGTCGAGTCGCCCGAACCGCTTCAACGCCTGCGCCCGGTCCGCTTCGGCAATGCCGGGGCCGTGATCCTCGACCTGGAAGACGATCCCCTCCGGCCCCTCGCGCAGGCGCAGCGTCACCTGTCCGCCCGACGCGCCATGTTTCAGCGCATTGTCGATCAGGTTGGACAGCGCCTGGCTCATCAACTCCCGGTGCAGCGGGAGCGGCGCGGGCCGGGCCTCGACCTCGATCAGGAAGTGAAGTCCCGCATCCTCGGCGACCGGCGCATAGAGCTCGCCAATCTCCTCGACCAGCTCGACCGGCGAGGCCAGGGTAAAGCGGTCGCGTGTGACCGATTCGGACCGGCTGATCTCGATCACCATGGTCAACATCCGCATGATGAGATCGGTTTCGACCAGCAGGCCGCCCAGCGCCGCCTCGCGCTGCGCCGGATCGGCGATCAGCACCGCCTGTTCGGTCTTGGTGCGCAAGCGGGCGAGCGGCGAGCGCAGGTCGTGCGCCAGGCTGTCGGTGACGACGCGCAGCTCGGACATCAGCTGCTCGATCTTGCCCAGCATCGCGTTCAGCCGCTCGGCCAGCCGGTCGAAGGCATCGCCCTCATCGACGCCGCCCCGCATCAACGCAACGCGACGGGTCAGGTCCCCCTCACCCGCCGCGTCGATCACCGCGACGATGGAATTGAGCCGCCCGGCGACATAGCGCGCCAGCACCAGGCCCGTGCCCACCCCCAGCATCAGCGACAGAAAGACCGCCAGCGCCAGCGCGCGTTCGATCGCCACCTGCTGCGCCTCGATCAGGTCGAGGGGCCGCCCGACCAGCAGCCAGTCGTCGCCGATCGGATGCAACGTATAGCCCGCCTCGCGCGCGCTCCATATCCCGTCGCGGCCCAGCACCGCGATACGGAACGGCGTATCGGCCAGCGGCACCGCCAGATGCTCGGGCGCATAGCCCGCCACCCGGTGGCCGCGCGAATCGAAGATGGCGAGGACCAGGCTGACATCGCCCGGCTCGCGCGCCTGGGTGATCGCATCGGCCAGCGCGGGCAGCGCGCCGGTCCGCCATACCGCACGCAGGGCATCGGCCTGCTCGACGATCTCGCGATGAAGCGCCGCCACCGCATCGGCGCTGGTCTGTTTCCAGATGAAACCGACCAGCGCCAGATTGGACAGCAGCGCCAGCACGATCGACAGCAGCGCGATCCGCGCCGAAATCGTCAGCCGGGACTTCACCCTTCGACGGCCAGCCTATAGCCCGCGCCGCGCACGGTATGCAGGATCGGGCTGCCAAACCCTTCCTCCAGCTTGCGCCGCAGCCGCCCGATATGGACGTCGACGACGTTGGAGCCTGGGTCGAAATGATAGTTCCAGATCTTCTCCAGCATCATGGTGCGGGTGACGACCTGGCCCGCATGACGCGCCAGGAACTCCAGAAGGTTGAACTCGCGCGCGCCGACCGGAATGATCTTGCCCGCCCGCGTGACGGTGCGCGCCAGCAGGTCAATCTCCAGGTCACCCACGGAAAGCTTGGTGCGGGTCGGCTCGGACGCCGCGCGGTCGGAGCGGCGGACCAGCGCTTCGATCCGGGCCGACAATTCGGCGAAGGAGAAGGGCTTGCACAGATAATCGTCCGCGCCCGCCTTCAGCCCGTCGACCCGGTCGTCGACCGTGGCCAGCGCCGACAGGATCAGGACGGGGGTCGAAATCCCCGCCGCGCGGATCGCGCTGACCATCGCCAACCCGTCGAGGCGCGGCAGCATCCGGTCGGCGATGATCAGGTCGAATATGCCCTCGCTCGCCAGGAACAGGCCGTCACGGCCATCGCCGCATTGCTCGACGGCATAGCCCGCTTCGGCCAGCCCCTTGGCGACATAGGCGGCGGTGGAGGCATCGTCTTCGACGATCAGGATCTTGCGGCTCATCGGCTCGTCTGCTCCGTCATTGGGCGACTATCATTCTAGCGGCGTCGGTTCCGATCGTAAGCCCGCCACCGTGTCCCCGCCGCCATGGAAAGGCCGGCGGAAAGCATGCTCTCCACCGGCCCCGACGGCACCCCCGGGAGTGTCGGGCGCCGAGCTCTTCGAACTCCGTGGGGCAAAGGGCTACAGCGGACCGGCCTACCCACGGGTGACCACCATGTGACAAATGCGTCATACGCTTTATGCTCCCCTTTGCGACAGGCCGAAGCGCGCAGGCAACGAAAAGCCTATTAAACGCTTATGCTTTCAAGAATTTTTAAGATTCCTCAAACTCTCTACGCTATGGTCGACGCATCATGATGGCCGCGCCCTTCCCCATCCCCGAATCACTTGACGAGGAGCGGCGTCTCGCCACGCTTCAGGCGCATGCCCTGCTCGACAGCGAGCCGGAGGCGGAGTTCGATGCGCTCGTCTCGCTGGCCGCCGACATGCTCGGTTGCCCGCTCGCCGCGCTGATCCTGGCCGACCGCGACCGGTTCTGGGTCAAGTCGGCGATCGGCCCCCTGCCGCGCGAGATGCCGCGCGAGGTCGCCTTTTGCGACCACACGATCCGGCAAACCGATGTGATGGTCGTGCCCGACCTGGCCGAAGACCCGCGCTTTGCCCTCAATCCCTTTGTCGGGGGCGAGGCGGGGACGCGTTTCTACGCGGGTATGCCGATCCGCGTTCCCGGTCTCGACGGATCACCCCAGGCGATCGGGACGCTGTGCGTCATGGACGCCGCGCCGCGGTCGCTGAGCCCGGTGGGCGAGCAGACGCTGCGCCATCTCGCGCGGCTGGCCGAAGCACTGATCGCGGCGCGGGCGATCGCCCGGCGGGCCAATGCCATGGCGGAACTCAGCGAGCGCCAGGCCGCCGATCTGCGCGCCAAGGACCGCACCGTCCGCCAGGTCGAGCGACTGGCGCTGATCGGCTCCTGGCGTATCACGCTGGAAAACGGCCAGGCCATGTGGTCCGAGGGCGTCTACCGCATCCACGAACTGCCGCCGGGTCAGGAATTTTCGGTCGAGCAGGGCCTGTCCTATTATCCGCCCGCCGCGCGCGACATCCTGCGTCGCACGATCGCCGAGACGGTGCGGACAGGCGCCCCGTTCGATATCGAACTGGACTTCGTCACCGCCATGGGCCGCCAGCGGCGCGTGCGCGTGATGGGCGAGCGCGAGATGCTGGACGGCCAGCCGCACGGCCTGATCGGCATGTTCCAGGATGTGACCGAGCGCCATGCCCTGGAAACCCAGCTTCGCCGTAACGCCGATACCGATGCGCTGACCCTGCTCGCCAACCGCGCCGCGTTCGACCGGACGCTGGAGGCCGCGATCGCCGAAGCGGTGGATAGCGGTACGGCATTGGGGCTGGTCCTGATCGATCTGGACGGCTTCAAGCTGATCAACGACACGCTCGGCCATCCGGCGGGCGACGAGGTGCTGCGTATCGTCGGCCAGCGGCTGCGCTCCGACTGGCTGGACGGCAGCTTCGTCGCGCGGCTGGGCGGGGACGAGTTCGGCGTGATCGTCCGCGACCCCGCCTTGCTGGCCGATACCGACGCGCTGCGGATGCGGATCGAGACGTTGCTGACCATCGCGATCACCATCGAGGGGCTGACCATGCGCTGTGCCGGCACCGTCTGCGTGACGTTGCGGCCCGAAGATTGCCGGACCAACCGCGATTTCATGCATCATGCCGACAGCCGACTCTACGGTGCCAAGCGCGACCGGGTCGGCGAACGGCGGCGCAGCGACCGACGCCGGGCGGGATAGCCCCTTCCCTCGCCCGCGCACCGCCCCATATAGCGGACGCATGTCTTCGCGCGCCCGCGTCCTTGTCCTGAACTCCGCGCTCGGCCCCCTCGACTATCGTGTGCCGCATGGCATGGCGGTCGAGCCTGGCTCGATCGTCGTCGCGCCGCTCGGCCCTCGCCAGCTGCTCGGCGTGGTGTGGGAGCCGGAGCGGATGCCGTCGGATGCGGAGGTCGGCGACAATCGCCTGCGCCCGTTACTGGGCGTGGCCGACGCGCCGCCCCTGCCCGCCCCCTTGCGCCGGTTGATCGAGTGGACGGCGGACTATTATCTCGCTCCCCCGGCCGCAGTGGTGCGGATGGCGCTGTCCTCGACCTCGGCGCTGGAGGGGACGCGTACCGTCACCGAATATCGCGTGACCGGCCATATCCCCGACCGCCTGACGCCGCAGCGTGCCCAGGCGCTGGAGCGGATCGGCGACCGGCAGGGCCTGATCCGCGAACTGGCGACGATGGCGGATGTCTCCGACGCGGTGATCCGGGGCCTCGTCAAGAACGGCGCGATCGAGGGGGTGGAGGTCGATATCGACAGCCCCTTCCCGCTGCCCGATCCCGACCATCATCGCCCGACCTTGTCGGAGGATCAGCGCGCGGCGGCGGACACGCTGGTCGCGGGCGTCGCGGCGCATGCGTTTCAGCCGGTGCTGCTCGACGGCGTGACCGGCTCGGGCAAGACCGAGGTCTATTTCGAAGCGGTGGCAAAGGCCATCGCGGAGGGGCGGCAGGTGCTGGTCCTGCTGCCCGAAATCGCGCTGACCGAACCGTTCCTTAAGCGCTTCCACGACCGCTTCGGCTGCGAGCCGGTGGCATGGCATTCGGGGCTTCGCTCGTCGCAGCGGCGGCGGGCCTGGCGGGCGATCGCCAGCGGCCAGGGGCTGGTCACGGTCGGCGCACGCTCGGCACTGTTCCTGCCTTATGCCAATCTCGGCCTGATCGTCGTCGACGAGGCGCATGAGACCAGCTTCAAGCAGGAAGACGGCGTCCATTACCACGCCCGCGACGTGGCGGTGATGCGCGGCAAGTTCGAACCCTGCCCCGTCATCCTCGCCTCCGCCACGCCCGCGATCGAGACGCGGCAGCAGGTGGCGCTGGGCCGCTATACCGAGGTCAAGCTGCCCGGCCGCTTCGGCCCGGCGCAGATGCCGACGATCGAGGCGATCGACCTGATCCAGAACCCGCCCGAGCGCGGCCGCTGGATCGCGCCCAAGCTGGTCGCCGCAATGAAGGAGGTGTTGGAGAAGCGCGAACAGTCGCTGCTCTATCTCAACCGGCGCGGCTATGCCCCGCTGACCTTGTGCCGAACCTGCGGGCACCGGTTCCAGTGTCCGAACTGCACCGCCTGGATGGTCGAGCATCGGCTGGTGCGGCGGCTGGCCTGCCATCATTGCGGCCATATCATGCCGACCCCGCGCGCCTGCCCCGAATGCGACGGCGAGGATTCGCTGGTCGCCTGCGGCCCCGGCGTCGAGCGGATCGCGGACGAGGCGACCGCGCTGTTCCCCGAGGCCAAGATCGCGGTCGTGACCTCCGACACCATCTGGTCTCCCGCCAAGGCGGCCGAGTTCGTCGGGCGGATGGAGGCGGGGGATATCGACATCGTCGTCGGCACGCAGCTTATCACCAAGGGCTATCACTTCCCCAACCTGACGCTGGTGGGCGTGATCGACGCGGACCTGGGGCTGGAAGGCGGCGACCTGCGCGCGGCCGAACGCACCTTCCAGCAGATTCGCCAGGTGTCGGGCCGCGCCGGACGCGGGGCCAAGCCAGGCCATGTCTTCATCCAGACGCACAGCCCCAAGGCGCAGGTGATGCAGGCGCTGGTGACGGGCGATGCCGAGGCCTTCTACACCGCCGAAACCGAGGCGCGCCGCGATGCCGATGCGCCGCCCTTCGGCCGCTATGCCGCGATCATCATCTCGTCAGAGGATCAGGGGGCGGCGCAGTCCATCGCCAACGCGATCGCGCGGGCGGCCCCCAAGGTCGACGGGATGCACGTCTTCGGCCCCGCCCCCGCCCCGCTGGCGATGTTGCGCGGGCGGCATCGTTACCGCCTGCTGGTCCATGCCCGGCGGGCACTGGCGGTTCAGGATGTGATCCGTGAGTGGCTGGGCGGAGTCGAATGGACGGCCAAGGTGCGGGTCGCGGTGGACGTGGACCCGTACAGCTTCCTGTAACGGCGTCGCTCAGAGGTCCAGAAAGGCCGGGTCGACCGACTGGTCGAATTTGCGACCGAACCACGCATCGCTTGGGCGGGCTTCCAGATCGGCGCGGGTCAGCGTCTTGGGGCTCCACTCGCCCGGTGCAAAGCGGACCATCCGCCGCGACGGCACGATACGGTCGCCAAAGCCTGCTGCCAGCAAGGCGGTAGGGGCGATATGTTCGTCGCTGGCCTGGGTATAGCGCAGCCGCCCGCTTGCCATCAGGCCGCTGGTAGCATCTCGGACCACAGCCGCAGCGTCCATCGGCAAGGACCACCACGTCCAGCCGGTCGCCCATGGCCCCAGCGGTTCGGGCCGAGGACCGCGCCACCGCTGCATTTGCCGATTGCCCCAGCCCGAGATCCGGCTGCGCGCCACCGCGATCCGCCACGACAGCGGCGTCGGATCGGCGCGCGGCCGCAAATGCCGGTCGATGAAGCACCAGTCGTTCATCCGCCAGGCCAGATCGTCGTCGCGAATATCCATGAAGCACGCCCCCGGCGGAGCCGCCGCGATCGCCGCGACCATCTGCGTGCGCGAGCAGAGCGGCCAGTCGCGACCGCTGATGACATGGACCAGATCGAAGGGCTCGGCCAGCGCAGCGTCGAGCAGGCGGGCGACAGCGACGGTCTGCGACCAGTGCGCCCAATAGACCGCGATGGCAGGGCTCACGATCGTCACGCGCGCCCGAATCGCATCAGATAGCCCGGCCAGGAAATCGGTCGGGGGCGTCACCTTGGCATCGATGTGAAGGCACACCCGGTCTTCGGGTGCATTCGCCAGCAGGCGGTGGATCAGCCGTTCGAGCTGATCGAAGGCATCATGGGCCAGTATTGCATAGACCAACCGCATGATGCCCCCATCATAATGTCATCGGCCGGGTGGCCGGATCAATCGGCCGTCGGATCAGCCCGCATGTTCCGCGAGCACCGTCAGGCCCTTCGGCCCCACCTCGGCAAAGCCGCCGCGGATCTGGATCGATTCCGGCTCGCCCTTGTCGGTGCGGTACACCTGGATCGCGCCGTCGCGGATGGTCGACATGAAGGGCGCATGCCCCTCCAGCACGCCGAAATCGCCCTCGGTGCCGGGAACGACCACCATATGCACCTCCTCCGAGCGGAGGAGCTTTTCGGGCGTGACGAGTTCGAAGTGCAGCATGGTCTATTGTCTCGCATCGCTCTCCCGCTCGGGGAGAGGAAAGAGGGGACGGCCGAAACCGTCCCCCCATATCATCAGGCGTCCTGCGCCATCTTCTCGGCCTTGGCGACGGCTTCGTCGATGCCGCCGACCATGTAGAAGGCCGCTTCCGGCAGATGGTCATATTCGCCGTCGACCACCGCCTTGAACGAGCGGATCGTGTCTTCGATCTGGACGAACTTGCCCGAGATGCCGGTGAAGACTTCCGCGACGTGGAAGGGCTGCGACAGGAAGCGCTGGATCTTGCGGGCGCGCTGGACGGTCAGCTTGTCCTCTTCGGACAGCTCGTCCATGCCCAGGATCGCGATGATGTCCTGCAGCGCCTTGTAGCGCTGGAGCAGCGACTGGACGGCGCGGGCCGTCTCGTAATGTTCTTGGCCGACGATGCGCGGCTCCAGCACGCGGCTGGTCGAGTCGAGCGGGTCGACGGCCGGATAGATGCCCAGCTCCGAGATGGCGCGGTTAAGCACGGTCGTCGCATCGAGGTGGGCGAACGAGGTGGCCGGCGCCGGGTCGGTCAAGTCGTCGGCTGGCACGTACACGGCCTGGACCGAGGTGATCGAGCCCTTGTTGGTCGAGGTGATGCGCTCCTGCAGTGCGCCCATGTCGGTCGACAGGGTCGGCTGATAGCCCACGGCCGACGGGATGCGGCCCAGCAGCGCCGACACTTCCGCACCCGCCTGGGTGAAGCGGAAGATGTTGTCGACGAAGAACAGCACGTCCTGGCCTTCCTGGTCACGGAAATATTCCGCGATGGCGAGGCCCGACAGCGCGACACGCGCACGGGCGCCCGGCGGCTCGTTCATCTGGCCATAAACCAGCGCGACCTTCGAGCCCTCGCTGATCGCGTTGCCCTCGGCGTCCTTGGCGATCACGCCCGCGTCGAGGAATTCGTGATACAGGTCGTTGCCCTCACGGGTCCGCTCACCGACGCCCGCGAAAACGCTCGTGCCGCCATGACCCTTGGCGATGTTGTTGATCAGTTCCTGAATCAGAACCGTCTTGCCGACGCCGGCGCCGCCGAACAGGCCGATCTTGCCGCCCTTGGCGTACGGCGCCAGCAGGTCGATGACCTTGATGCCGGTGACCAGGATCGCGCTCTCGGTCGACTGCTCGATGAACTCGGGCGCCTTGGCGTGGATCGGGGCGCGCAGGTCGGTGGCGACCGGGCCGCGCTCGTCGATCGGCTCGCCGACGACGTTCAGGATGCGGCCAAGCGTCGCGGGCCCGACCGGAACCTGGATCTGGTTGCCGGTGTCGGTCACGGACTGGCCGCGGGTCAGACCCTCGGTCGTGTCCATCGCGATCGTGCGGACGGTGTTCTCGCCCAGATGCTGCGCGACTTCGAGCACCAGACGGTTGCCGTTATTGTCCGTCTCCAGCGCCGACAGAATCGCGGGCAGGTGATCGGGGAAGTGAACGTCGACGACCGCGCCGATGACCTGGGCGATCGTGCCGACATTGTTGGTGGCCGTGGTCGGCCGGATGTCCTCAGCGGCGGTTGCCATCATTGCTTCCTTGGTTCGGTAGAGCCCGACATAGCTTCGGGGCGGGTAAAGGTCACGACCAGACGGCGGCCACCGTCGATCTTGTCACGGGTAACACGGTAATCGGCGCCGGTCAGGTGGCCGGTGGTGGCGCTTTCGGTCTGGATCGCGGCGGTGACCGCATCCTTGCCGTCCAGACCCAGCTGATCCATCGGCTTGGTGACCCAACGGATGAACTGCGCCTTGGCGAACGGGCTGGTGTCGAGATTGACGATGTCGAGCGAGAAGCGAAGTTCGTTCAGCCGCTTCGCATCGCCCTCGACGATCAGATTGCCCATGTTGATCGGCGTCACCGACGGATCGGCCATCGGCGTGGCTTGCGCGACCGCACGATACTGGCCCTGGACGGGCGCATAGCCGCTCATGCGAAAGCCCATCCGGTCGAGCAGGCTGACCGTCTCCGGCGCATCGCCGAACACGGTGGCCCAGCCGCCCGTCACGAACGGCGCGGGCGAGGCCTTGGGCGTCTCCTTCTGGTCGGACGCCCGGCCGCATCCGGCCAGCGCGACCGTCAGGCCCAGAAGGAGCGCGAGACGCATCAGAGCGCCTCGGCGCCCGAGATGATTTCGACCAGCTCGGTGGTGATCGCGGCCTGACGCGTGCGGTTATACTGGATCGACAGACGACGGATCATGTCGCCCGCATTGCGCGTGGCATTGTCCATCGCATTCATCTGCGAACCGTAGAAACCGGCCTGGTTTTCCAGCAGCGCGCGGAAGATCTGCACCGCGACGTTGCGCGGCAGCAATGCTTCGAGGATGTCCTCCTCGCTCGGCTCGAACTCCGCGACCGCCTCGACCGAGGTTTCCGCCTTGCTGGGCGCGGGCATCGGCACCGGGATCAGCTGCTGCGACACCGGGTCCTGCACCAGCGCCGAGACGAACTTCGAGTAGAACAGGTGCGCGACGTCGAACTCGCCGCGCTCGAAGCGGGCGATCAGGTCGTCGGCGATGGTCCGCGCGTCGTCGAACTTCGGCGCCTTGATCGTGCTCATGTCATGATCGGCGAGGATCGCGTTCGGGAAGAAGCGCTTCAGCACGCGCCCCTTCTTGCCCGCGATGTAGAACTTCACCGTCTTGCCCTGCGCGGTCAACTCTTCGGCCTTGCGGCGCGCGGCGCGGACGATGTTGGTGTTGAACGCACCCGCCAGGCCACGCTCCGAGGTGGCGACGACCAGCAACTGGACATCGTCCTTGCCGGTGCCCGCCAGCAGCGGCGACGCACCGACGCCGCCCACGCGCGCGGCCATGCTGGCCATCACCGTTTCCAGCCGCTCGGCATAGGGACGGCCGTTCTGCGCCGACTCCTGCGCGCGGCGCAGCTTGGCGGCGGCGACCATCTTCATCGCCTTGGTGATCTTCTGGGTCGACTTGACCGAGTTGATCCGGATCTTGAGGGCCTTGAGGGACGCCATCTTAGTCCTTCTTCTCCCTCTCCCCACTGGGGAGAGGGCCGGGGTGAGGGGCTGCCACGGGTGAGACGGCCTGTGCGGCGGGGCCCCCCCCCCCCCGCCACGGGTGAGACGGCCTGTGCGGCGCCCCTCACCCAACCCTCTCCCCGGAGGGGAGAGGGCTTGAATGCCGTCTTACGCGAAGATCTTCGCGAACTGGTCGAGCGCGGCCTTGAGCTTGCTCTTGGCCTCGTCGCCCAGATCCTTGGTGTCGCGGATCATCGCCAGCACATCGGCATGATCGTTGCGCAGATAGGCGAGCATCGCCGCTTCGTAGCGGACGACCTGCGCCACCGGCACATTGTCGATGTAACCGTTAGTGCCCGCGAAGATCGACGCCGTCTGCTCCTCGAAGGGCAGCGGGTTGAACTGCGGCTGCTTGAGCAGCTCGGTCAGGCGCGCACCGCGGTTCAGCAGCTTCTGCGTCGAGGCGTCGAGGTCCGAGCCGAACTGCGCGAAGGCCGCCATTTCGCGGTACTGGGCCAGCTCCAGCTTGATCGAGCCGGACACCTTCTTCATCGCCTTGGTCTGCGCGGCCGAGCCGACGCGGCTGACCGACAGGCCGACGTTGATCGCCGGGCGGATGCCCGCGAAGAACAGGTCGGTTTCGAGGAAGATCTGGCCGTCGGTGATCGAGATCACGTTGGTCGGGATGTACGCCGACACGTCGCCCGCCTGGGTCTCGATGATCGGCAGCGCGGTCAGCGAACCGGCACCGTTGGCGTCGTTCATCTTGGCCGCACGCTCGAGCAGACGGCTGTGCAGATAGAAGACGTCGCCCGGATAGGCTTCACGGCCCGGCGGACGGCGCAGCAGCAGCGACATCTGACGGTACGCGACGGCCTGCTTCGACAGATCGTCGAACACGATCAGCGCGTGCATCGCATTGTCGCGGAAATACTCGCCCATCGCGGTGCCGGTGTACGGCGCGAGGAACTGCAGCGGCGCAGGCTCCGACGCGGTCGCGGCGACGACGATGGAATATTCCATCGCGCCGTTTTCTTCGAGCGTCTTGACCAGCTGCGCCACGGTCGAGCGCTTCTGACCCACGGCGACGTAGATGCAGTAAAGCTTCTTCGACTCGTCGGTGCCGGCGTTGACCGTCTTCTGGTTGATGAAGGCGTCGATCGCGACGGCCGACTTGCCGGTCTGACGGTCGCCGATGATCAGCTCGCGCTGGCCACGGCCGACGGGGACGAGGGCGTCGATCGCCTTCAGGCCGGTCTGCACCGGCTCATGCACGCCCTTGCGCGGGATGATGCCGGGCGCCTTCACCTCGACGCGGCGACGCTCGGTCGCCTCGATCGGACCCTTGCCGTCGATCGGGTTGCCCAGGCCGTCCACGACGCGGCCCAGCAGGCCACGGCCGACCGGCACGTCGACGATGGTGCCGGTGCGCTTGACGGTGTCGCCTTCCTTGATCTCGGCGTCCGAGCCGAAGATCACGACGCCGACATTGTCGGCTTCGAGGTTGAGGGCCATGCCCTGCACGCCATTGGCGAACTCGACCATCTCGCCCGCCTGGACATTGTCGAGGCCGTAGATGCGCGCGATGCCGTCACCGACGCTCAGCACCTGGCCGGTCTCGCTGACCTGGGCCTCGGTGCCGAAATTGGCGATCTGGTCCTTGATGACCTTGGAGATTTCTGCGGCGCGGATATCCATGGGAACGTCAGCCTTTCATCGCGCTGGCGAGCGCATTCAAACGGGTGCGGATCGAGCTATCGATCATCTGGGAACCGATGCGGACGACAAGCCCGCCGAGCAGGTCGGGATCGACCGACAGGTCGACCGACACTTCGCGACCGACGCGGGTGCGCAGCTGCTGCTTCAGCTCGGCGACCTGCGCGTCGGTCAGCGGGTGGGCGCTCGTCACCTCGGCCGCGACCTCGCCGCGATGGCGGCTGGCCAGCTGGCGGAACGCGCGGATGATCTGCGGCAGCGCCGAGAGGCGCCGATTCTCGGCGAGGACGCCGAGGAAATTCTTGGTCACCCCGTCGAGGCCCAGCTTGTCCGCGACCGCGAGGATCGCCTTGACCACCTGGCCACGGGCGACGACCGGGCTCTTGGTCAGCGCGACCAGATCCTTGTCAGCGGCCAGCGCATCACGAAGGGTCACGAGGCTCGCCTCGATCGTGTCGATCGAACGGCTCTGTTCGGCCGTTTCAAACAGCGCGAGCGCATAACGACCACCCAGGCTCGCCTGGATGCCGCCTGTGCCGCTTATAGTACCGCCGGACATCTCCACGGATGCGAATTCCTCGAACAACGAACGGGTTGGCCCCATGGGGAACGGGGCGCGAAAAACGCGCCTCCGATGGGTTGGCGGGCGGTTAGCATCGGGAACCTTTGGATGCAAGCTGCGTGGCACATGTTGTGACAGGATGGTGACGCCATTTTAACGGCTTTGGCCGCAAGCCGTGGGATGAAAGCCACAATGGATTTTGCCAGAACGGTCACACCATGACCGACACCCTGACCGAAGCGCTCGACGAGGACGCCGCCTGGGCCGCCTTCATCGCGCGCGACCGCGCCGCCGATGGCCGGTTCGTCGTCGGGGTGAAATCCACCGGCATCTATTGCCGCCCGAGCTGCGCGGCCCGGCGCCCCAAGCGCGAGCATGTCCGTTTTCTGGACAGTCCACAGGCAGCGCGCGCGGCGGGATTTCGCGCCTGCCTACGCTGCCTGCCCGATGACGTGACGCGCGATCGGCAGGCGGTGGCGGCGGCGATCGCCCTGATCGACGCGGCGGAGGCCCCGCCCCCGCTCGACACGCTGGCGGCGGAGGTTGGCTATGCCCCGCATCATTTCCACCGGCTGTTCAAGCGCGCCACCGGCGTGACGCCCGCCGCCTATGCGCGCGCCCGGCGCACCGCCCGCGCCGCACAGGCGCTGGCCGCCGAACCGAGCGTCACCGCCGCACTCTATGGGGCGGGCTATGCCGCGCCCAGCCGCTTCTATGCGGATAGCGACCGGCGACTGGGCATGGCGCCGGGACAATGGCGGCGCGGCGGCGAAGGGGTGGTGATTGCATGGACGGTCGTGCCCTCGCCGCTGGGCGCGCTGTTGGTGGCGATGACCGAACGGGGGCTGGCGCGGGTCGCGTTCGAGGGAGACGAGCGGGCACTGACCCAGACCCTGCCCGCCGCCGACATCCGCCCTGCCGACGAAGCCATGCGCCACCATATCGCCCGGATCGTCGCCGCCACCGACGCCCCCGACCCGCTTCTGGCCGCGCCCGCCCGGCGCATCGCCTTTATCGAAGCGGTGTCATGCGCGCTGCTGTCATGGTCAGGAACCTGACAGCGCCGATCCCGTCATGGCGGGCGGTTTCGAAGCGCCCGGAACGGCCCCCGCTATTCCGCCTGGCCACCGGACGACGCATTGGCCAGCGCCGCCTTCACCTCGTCCGGCTTGCCGCTGTCGAGCAGCGTCAGCAGCGTCGCCGCCGGATTGTCGGACGGCATATGCGGATCATAGGCGAGCGGACGCAGCGTGCGCTTGGCCTGATCGATCTGCCCCGCCGAAATCTGTTGGCTGGCGAGCGTGAAGCGCAGCCCCTTGTCCTGCGGCACCAGTTCGAAGGCGCGTTCCAGCCCCTGCACCGCCGATTCGCGCGGACGCTCGTCGGCCATGACGAAGCTGCGGTAGAAGACGGCGAGCGGTTCGGCCGCATTGGGATCGGCACGATTGGCGCGCACGATCCAGCTGCGCGCCTCGCTCCAGCGGGCCGGGTCCTTGCTTGATGGCTGGGCGGCCCGGCGCAGATGGATCAGGCCCTTGTAGAGCAGCGCCTGCTGCGACGTGGGCGCGACCGCCAGCGCGCGGTCGGCCGCCGCCTCGGCCGCCTGATCCTGACCCGCATCCCTGATCCTGACCCGCATCATAGGCCATTTCGGCGAACCAGCCCTGCGCGACGGCGTCCTGCGGATAGGCAGCGGCCGCCGCCGATGCGCGCGCATAGACCTCGCCCGCCGTCTTGCGATCGACGCCGCGATCCGATTGCATGCGGAACGGGATCATCGCCTGCTCGCCCGCGCTCAGCACGCGCACCGACACCTCGGCCTTGGGCAGCCGTTCGAAGCGGATCAGGAAGCCCGGAATCTTGTTCTGGCTGAGATAGCGCTCCAGCTCTCGGTCGAGCTGTTTCAGCGATCCGAACGCCTCGTTGCCCGCTGCGATGCTGGGCGTGCCGTTGTTCAGCAGGGTGAGATAGCGGTTGAACTTGGCCACCCGCGCGGCATCGAACATCAGATAATGGGTGAGCAGCCAGCCCCGGCCATAAACCTGTTCGGTTTCCATATCGCTCAGCTTGCGCCGCGACGAATCGAACAGCGTCTCGATGGGCAGCTTGCTCGCCGCGAGCAGGCCATAGGCGCGGTGCTGCGCTGCGACGCCGAGCATGATCCCGTCGCGCTCGAACCGGGCGGTGCCGACGAACTCGGCCGCGCCCTCCGAATACCAGGCGGGATAGGCGACCTGCGCATTGCCGATCAGAAAATGATGGGCATATTCGTGGAACAACACCTGCTGCGGCTGCAGGGCATTGGCCCCCTCTCCGTCGCCGCGCATCGGGGTGAAGGCGACCGAACCCGACACGCGCCCGTCGTAGAAACCGGCGATATGGTCGCCGCCCTTGCCATAGAGCCGCCGCACCGCCGCCACGGTCGGCAGGACATAGACGGTGACGGGGTTGCTCTCCTGCCCCTCCACCTCGGGCTTGTGGTAGAGATAGCGCATCGCGCCGTCGAACTGTTCGAGCCGCACCGCCATCGCGCGGATCGCATCCTCCGACATGTTGCCGTAGAGGATGAAATGCTTGGCGCGTGCCTCGCGCCACTCCGCCTCGGCCGGTGCCGCCGCCCCCAGCGCCACCATGATCGTCATCAGCGCGGCCGCCATCCGGCGACGGGCGCGCATCCCCCCCTTGGTCATCTCCGGCCCTCCCAAGCCGCATCGGTCAGGCCGGTTATGTCGTCGAAACGATAGCAGAGGCGCAAGCCCCTCCATGCGCGTCCATGGGGATCAGCGGCCTGAACGGCAGCTATAGACCAGTTTCTCATTGGGCAGCGGCGGTAGCTGCTGGCGGATCTGGGCCTGTTCGCCCTCCAGATTCTGGAGCGCCCTGTCGGTCTTCACACAGGCCTTGGGCGTGCTGGGCTGATGCAGCTTGCGGATCGCGTCCATCGTCGCGGCGGGCAGCATATAGCGGGTCTGGGTATAGGTGCGCGTGACGGGGTCGAAACGGGCGACGGTCACGGTCGGCTCTTCCTCGGGCACGATGATCCGCTGCCAGCCGCCCTCGCTCTCCAGATACTGGACATGGCCATCGGCACAGCCATTGGTGCCCCAGTCCAGCCGGGTCTCGGCGGTGGAGGAGACCGTAATCCGGCTGCGGTCGGGGATCAGCGTGCAGATCATCGGCCCGATCGCGGCACCGGGGGCGGTGGGGCCGGGCGTCGTTGCCCCCATAGCCATCGCCATCGTCTCGCGCGGCAATTTGATCTCGGCCGAGGGGCGCAGCAGGAAGACGACCACCGCCGCGATGATCGCCACGCCGCCTGCGGACACGGTCCAGATCGCCGCGCGCCGGGCGCCGCGCGATTCCAGCAGTCCGGCCCCGCCGACCGCCAGCGCACCGCCGACCAGCAGCAACGCCGCGATCGCCATCACATTCTCGCGCAGCCGCTCGCCCTCGGCGCGTGCGGCGTTCAGCGCTTCCTCGCGACGCAGGGCGGCGGCATTGGCTGCCTCGCGCTTGGCGGCGGCGGCATCGGCGACGGCGCGGGCATCCGCCGCGCTATCCTCGCGCAGCCGCTCCTCGATCGAGGTGCAGGGCACGCCGACCGCGATATAAGGTTGTTTGGCGGCGCGCAGGAACGCCATCAGCTCGGTATCGGCGATCGCGAAGCCGAAGGTCGAATCGCCGTCATCGGCACGGGTCAGCGCGGAGTTGACCCCGATCACCCGCCCACACGGATCGAGCAGCGGCCCGCCCGAATTGCCCCGCGCGATGCTGGCGGTGTGGAGCAGCACCTCGATGCCCGTCAGCGCCCGGCGGCCCGACGCCACCCCCTGCGACCGGACCGGCGACAGCGGGCGGATATAGTCCGCCGCCGACTGCGCCGTCGCCAGATCGACATTGCCCGGATAGCCGAGCGCGATGACCTGATCCCCCTCGGTCACGGGGCCGGTGAAGAGCGCGACGGGCGGCAGCTTGGCCTCGCTCACCTCGATCAGCGCCAGGTCGCGGCGCGCGTCATAGGCGATGACCCGGCCCTGATAGGATTTGCTGCCCTCCGAGGGTACGACACCGATCACGACATTGTCGGGATAGCGCTCGGCCAGTTCGACGACATGCGCGTTGGTCACGATCCGGTTGGGTGCGACCGCAAAGCCCGAGCCATGGCCGAAGCCCGCCACCTGATCGTCGACCATCGCGATGGTGACGACCCGCACGACCCCGCGCGCGGTCGCGGCGATGTCGTCCGCCCGCGCCCGCGTGGGCGACAGTCCGACCAGGGTCAGGAGGACGACAAGGACGAACCGGCTGAACATCGAGACAGGGCCATATCCCGCCCATTCCGTCCCCCGCAACCGCCATCGATTAGGCATATGGTAAATCTTCGCATTTAGGGACGGAGGCCGATGCCATGGGGAATGTCGGGATGAATGCCTTCGGTCGCCGTCAGGGTTTGGGAAGTGCGGCGGGGGGTCGCCCGGCCTTCGGCGTCGCGCGGCCGATGCACGGCCCCGGCCCCGTTACCGGCTCCGTTGCTGGCCCCAACCCCGATTCGCCCGCCACCGGTGGCGCACAATTTCCGCCGCTGAGCGCCCTGGAGGGGGCCGCGCCCGCGCCACCCGGCACCGCCGCCGACGCCATGCAGCGCCTGGCCGAACGCCAGTCCGCCTCGATCGATCCGACGCCGGCGCGCGGCGAGGGATTCGAGGCGTCGATCCACCGGATCAAGGAACAGGTCCTCCCCCGCCTGCTCGAACGCGTCGACCCCGAGGCCGCCGCGACCCTGGGCAAGGACGAGCTGGCCGAGGAATTCCGCCCGATCATCGGCGAGGTGCTGGCCGAACTGAAGCTGACGCTGAACCGGCGCGAGCAGTTCGCGCTGGAAAAGGTGCTGGTCGACGAGCTGCTGGGCCTGGGCCCGCTCGAGGAATTGCTGGCCGATACCGACATCACCGACATCATGGTCAACGGCCCCGAGCAGACCTATGTCGAGCGCAAGGGGCGGCTGGAACTCGCCGCCGTGCGCTTTCGCGACGAGGAGCATCTGTTCCAGGTCGCGCAGCGGATCGTCAATTCGGTCGGCCGCCGCGTCGACCAGACCACGCCGCTGGCCGATGCGCGCCTGAAGGATGGCAGCCGCGTCAACGTGATCGTGCCGCCGCTGTCGCTTCGCGGCACCGCCATCTCGATCCGCAAATTCTCCGCCAAGCCGATCACGCTCGACATGATGGCCAGCGGCGGCTCGATGAGCCAGGACATGGCGACGCTGTTGAAGATCGCGGGCGCGTCGCGGTTCAACATCGTGATCTCGGGCGGCACCGGCTCGGGCAAGACGACGATGCTGAATGCGCTGTCCAAGATGATCGATCCGGGCGAGCGCGTGCTGACCATCGAGGACGCCGCCGAACTCCGCCTGCAGCAGCCGCACTGGCTGCCGCTGGAAACCCGCCCCGCCAATCTGGAGGGCCAGGGCGAGATCAGCATCCGCGACCTCGTCAAGAATGCGCTGCGTATGCGGCCGGACCGGATCATCCTGGGCGAAATTCGCGGCGCCGAGTGTTTCGACATGCTGGCCGCGATGAACACCGGCCATGACGGGTCGATGTGTACGCTCCACTCCAATTCCCCGCGCGAGGCGCTGGCCCGCATGGAGAATATGGTGATGATGTCGGACATCAAGGTGCCCAAGGAGGCGATCAGCCGCCAGATCGCCGACTCGGTCGACATGGTCATCCAGGTCAAGCGCCTGCGCGACGGCAGCCGCCGCGTGACCAACATCACCGAGGTCATCGGCATGGAAGGCCCAGTGATCGTGACGCAGGAGTTGTTCAGCTTCGAATATCTGGACGAAGGCACCGACGGCAAGATCATCGGCGAATATCGCTCGGCGGGCCTGCGCCCCTATACGCTGGACAAGGCCAAGCAGTTCGGTTTCGACAAGGCGCTGCTGGAGGCGTGTCTGTAAGGAATCGGCATGACGTCACCCTTCCCGCCATGTTTCCGATCCTGCGCACGCCACCTCGCGCGCAGCCTCCCGTTCGGTTAGGCGTTGGGGCGTGATGCGTTCGCTGCTCTATTTCGCCCCCATTCCCCTGTTGCTGACCGCCGCGATGATGGCCCCTGCCGCCCATCGCGACCCCAAGCCTGTCCCCGCGCAGGAGGATGTCGTCGCCGCCGCCGCGCGCGATCCGGGAGTCTCGACGCTCGCCGCCGATGCCGAGGATCGCTGGATTCCGTTTCAGCTGACGCCCGGCAACCAAATCCGCTTCGCCATGACCATCGACGGACAGAAAGTCACGGCGATCCTCGACACCGGGGTCAGCTTCACCCTGTTGTCGCAAAGCTCGCCCGTCGCGGCCAAGGCCAAGGTCCGCCCCGGTGGCGAGGCCAGCGCGATCGGTGGGGCGGTGGCGATCGGATGGATGCCGACCCGCACCCTCTCGCTGGGCGGGCTGACCCGCAAGGGCGGCGGCGTGGTGGTCGCGCCGCTGCCTGCGCTGGCGACGGGCGACGCGACGCCCGTCGACCTGCTGGTCGGGCGCGACGTGCTGGCCCCCCATGCGCTCGATATCGATTATGCCGCCAAGCGGTTTCGGCTGATCCCGTCGGGACGCATGCCCTTTACCGGCGCCACCGCGCCGCTGACCGTCTCGACCCAGCGGCGGGTCTATGAAAGCGTGGTCGGCCTGGGCGCGGCGCGACTGTCGCCGATCATCGTCGATACCGGCGACGGGTCCGCGCTGACCGTGACGCAGGCCGGATGGCGCGCGGCCCGGCTGACCGCGCTGCCGACCACCACCGCGATCGGCTTCGGTTTGGCGGGGCCGACCGTCAACGATCTGGCGATCGCGCCGACCGTACGGCTGGGCACACTGACCGCGCATGAGGTGGAGGTGCGGATCGAGCCGCCCCAGGGCTTCAGCGAATCGGTGGGCGCGGCCGGGCGGATCGGGTCTGGCTTCCTGCAACGCTATCGCGTGCTGCTCGACCCCGGCGCGGGGCGGATGATCCTGAAGCCCGGCCCCCATGCCGATGCGCCCGCCCAGCGATCGACCGCGGGCCTGTTGATGGGCGTCGCGGGCGATCGCCTGCGCGTGCTCCACGTCATGCGCGGCGGCCCGGCGGCGGCAAGCGGCTGGCGCGAGGGCGACACGATCTGCGCCATCGACGGACAGGCCATTCCCCGCGACTATGTCGACAGTCCGATCGCCCGCTGGACGGTGGGCAAGCCGGGCACGATCGTCCATTTGCGCACCTGTGACGGACAGGACCGGGCGCTGACGCTCAAGCGCTTCTACTGACGCCGCTTCCCCCATTCTCGCGCGGCGGTATAGCCCAGATAGCCGGTGCCGAAGAGCGCATAGAGCGGCTCGGGGATGGCGTTCAGATATTGCGCCATCCCCCGCACCATCGCCGCCGCCATGGCGGGTCGCACCCCCGCCAGCAGCCCCATCGGAATGCTCCACAGCAGCAATGCGTACATGACATAGAGGAAGGACGGTCGCGCCCGGCGGGTCCAGGCATCGGCGCTATCCGTGCCGCTCATGACAGCCGGTCCGCCAGCCAGCCATAGAGAAACGCCTCATTGGCGGGGCGCCGCTCGGCCAGCGTCAGATAGCGTTCGCCCTGCAACGCCTCGACCGCCTTCAGCAGCACGACCTCGCCCGCAGGGCCACGGTGACGCAGAAAGGCATCGAGTGCAGCCAGCGTCGCCGCGCCGATTTGCCCATCCGCCGCCAGATCGGGATAGTCGCGCGCGCCCCGATTCAGGGCGTTGAGCGCGCGTTGCAGGAACGCCGCCGCCACTGCGGGCCCCATATTGACGCCGGTATCGAACAGCTCTTCCGCCAGTCGCGGCGCGCGGATTGCCACCCGGTCGAAGCCGGGCGCGGTCCAGTAGAGCCGGTGATAGATCGCCTCGGCCCGCGCCAGTGGCAGGCGGCGCATCGGCCCGGTATAGCCGTCCGCCCGCGCCACCGCCTCGGTGATACCGAACCGCGTCGCGCCGCCGCGATCGGCGGGGTGATCGCTATAATCCCCCTCGCGCGCGATGACCTGCGCGATCAGCGCCTCGACCTGTACCTGCCCCATGTCGCTCTCCCCCGTTGACGGGAAAGCATGAACCATATCGGTTCGTTGTAGGACAGCGCTTTTTGGCATTCCTCCCCTTGCAGGGGAGGAATAATGGCTTCAGTCCAACACCGTGCGCGCCAGCGCCAGCGTGCCGAGCGGTCCGGCCTGGTCGCCCAGTTGCGCATGGACGATCCGGTTGGCGACCTCGGCGGTGGTGACGAAGGGCAGATAGCCCGACAGCTTCTCGACCGTCGCGCTGCGGATCATGTCGAGCAACTGCGGCTGGCCGACGCCGACGCCGCCGCCGATCACGATCCGACCGCATGCCAGCGTCAGGAACAGCCCGGCAAAGCTCTCCGCCAGCGCATCGGCGACGAACGCCCAGGCGGGATCGTCCGCCGCCAGCTCCTGCGCGGGCCGACCGGTGCGCGCGGCGATGGCGGGGCCGGCGACCAGCCCTTCCAGGCAGTCGCCATGGAACGGACAGGCCCCCGCAAAATCGTCACCCGCCACCCGGCGGACACGGACATGGCCAGCCTCGGGGTGCATCCGCCCCGAAACCGGCTGACCGTTGACGATAATTCCCATGCCGACGCCGGTGCCGACCGTGACATAGACATGGTCGGACAGGCCACGCGCCGCCCCCCATTGCCCCTCGGCCAGCGCCGCGCCGGTGACGTCGGTATGGATCGCGACCCGCTCGCCAAAGCCTTCGCCCAGCGCGCCGACCACGTCCGCGCCCGCCCAGCCGGGCTTGGGCGTGGCCAGCATATGACCGTAATCCATGCCGGTCTTGTCGAGCGCGATCGGGCCGAAGCTGCCGATGCCGAGCGCCTCGGGCTGATATTGCTCGCGCCATTCGGCCAGACGCTGACGCAGCGCAGCCAGAGTGATGGCGGGGGTAGTGGTCGGCAGGCGTTCGGACACCAGGATGTCGCGGCCACGCCCGATCAGCACGATCGATTTCGTGCCCCCCAGTTCGACCCCTGCGACAATCCGATCCTGTGCCTCGGTCATTCCATTCTCCCGCCAGTCGCTTTGCTTGATCGCAGCGCGCCTGCGCGAAACCGCGCGTCGCGGTCAAGGGGCGCGCCGCAAAAAGACCGGCGGGAGGAAAGGAGTGGCGGCGATCAGAAAATCGGCTGGGCGACCAAGGCCGCTTCGCGCTGGCAGGCGGCGGCATCGGGGCGCGGTGTCGCGGGGTTGCGGCGCAGCGCATCGACTTCGGCCCGCGCGGCGGCGAGGTCGCGCTGGAAGGCCGGGTTTTGCGACAGCGCGGTCAGCGTCACCGTCGCCGACAGCCGCCCCGCCTCCACCGCGCTGGCATTGTGCACGCCACAGACGATCCGGCTTTCACCGAATGCACGCCCACGCGCCAGGATCGGCGTCGCGCGGTCGGGCGCGATCTCGGCCAGCAGCATCGCCCAAGTCCAGCCCGCCGTGGTGTGGCCCGACGGATAGTCATAGCTGCCCTTCAGTTCGCTCGCAGGTTGGCAGATCGGCCCGCGATCGATCAGATAGGGCCGCTGCCGCTTGTAATAATTCTTGGCGATGCCCGATCCGCGCGCGGTGTCCGACCCCGCGCCGTCAATCAGCCGCATCGTCGCGGGCGCGTTCTGCGGGGTCAGGTCGATCCCCAACGCGCAGGAAAAGTCGCGCGCCATGTCCGCATCGTCCAGCTTCACGTCATTGGTCGCCATCGCCCAGCGCGGGCTGCCGACGAACCTGCGCGTCTGGCGAAAGATCGCCCGGTCGGCCCGTCCGCGTGCATCGTCGGGCTTGGGCGCGGGCGGCAGCACCGCGAGCAGGTCGAACCCGTGAGCGGGCAGATAATGCGACGGCTCATCCCCTTCGCGCGCATCCGCCACGACGGCGGTGCAGGCGGCCCCGATCAGGACCGCGACGATGGTGCGGACGACGGCTTTCGACATGGACGCATTCTCCTCGTTTACAGAGACAGTAATCGGTGCAGATTGGTGGCGCGCAGATTGGCGATGTGCGCGACCGCCAGCGTCAGGCCGCCTGCCACGGTCAGCGCGGTTCCCGCCATCTGCCCCTCGAAGGCCAGCCCGACGATCAGCAGGATCAGGCCAACGGCGCCCACCAATACCGGCAGACCCGCGCGATGCCGCCGCCATCCGCCGATCAGCGTCAGTCCGCTGAGCGGCACGGCGATCACCAGCATCACGATATGGAAGGTCTCGCCCAGATCGGCCCATTCGGCGATGGCGGGCAGGAACGCGATCAGCACCGGCAAGAGCAGGCAATGGATCAGGCAGAGGGTCGAGGCGGAGATCGCCAGCGCGTCCATATGCCAGTGTCGGCCAAGATCGCCGCCGGATGCGCCGTCGGCCATGGGGGTTTCGTCGATCATGAATGCCATCGTCCCATCAGGCCCCCTTGGCGCCCCTTTGATACTTTGTATCATTGCTGACAAGCCTTAAGTCGCCGCCCCTTACATTCGTATTCCGTATAATATAACGTGAGCCATCAACGAAGAGATGGAGGACAGGATGAAGACAGGCACCGGGCTATGGTTGAGCGCGAGCATGTCCGTCCTGATCGCCAGCGGCGCGGTGGCGCAGGGCGCGCCTGCCCCCACCCGTCCCGATTGGGAAAATCCCGCCGTCAATCATATCGGCGCGGAACCGATGCACACGACCTTTGCCGGGTTCGAGTCGCGCGCCGCCGCGCTGGGTAACGACACGGCGAAGTCGCGCTATCACCTGTCGCTCGACGGGATGTGGAAAGTACACATGTCGCCCAATCCCGAGGCGCGGCCGGTCGGCTTCGAGGACCCGGCCCGCGACGTCTCGACCTGGCGCACGGTGGCGGTGCCCGGCATCCTCCAGGCGCAGGGCTTGAGCCGCCCGGTCTTTGTCGGCAGCGGCTATCCGTTTCCCCGCAACGAACCGTTCATCGAGCATCGGTTGAACGAGGTCGCCTCCTATCGCCGCGATTTCACGGTGCCCGCCTATTTCGCCGGACGCCGCCTGCTCCTGAACATCGGTGCGGCGGGTGCGGCCTATTATCTCTGGGTCAACGGCCAGAAGATCGGCTATTCCGAGGACTCCAAGCTCCCGACCGAGTTCGACATCAGCCGCGCCGCCAGACCAGGCAGGAACACCATCGCGATCGAACTCTATCGCCATGCGGACGGCAGCTATCTGGAGGATCAGGATTTCTGGCGGGTCAACGGGATCGAGCGATCGATCACCCTGTACGCCGCGCCACAGACGCATATCCGCGACCTGCAAATCGACGCCGGGCTGACCCATGACTATCGCGACGGCACGCTGTCGGCTGAGGTCGATCTGGCGGGGGCGGCGCAGGCGACCAGCGTTCGCGCGACGCTGCTCGACGGCAAGCGGACGGTGCTGACCCGGACCGCGAGACCGACCGGCACCAGCGCGACGATCACCGCCGAGGTGCCGGGCGTGAAGACGTGGAGCGCGGAAGACCCGAACCTCTACACGCTGCTGATCGAACTGCTCGACAACAAGGGCAAGCTGATCGAGGCGACCAGCCGCCGCATTGGCTTCCGCACCGTCGAGGTGGCGGGCGGCGAGGTCCGGGTGAACGGCAAGCGGATCATGATCCGCGGCGTCAACCGCCACGAGCATGATCCGCACACCTTCCGCATCGTGTCCGAAGAGACGATGCGCAAGGACATCGAACTGATGAAGGCCGCCAATATCAACGCGGTGCGCACCTCGCACTATCCCAATGATCCGCGCTGGTACGACCTGGCCGACGAGTACGGCCTGTATGTGATGGACGAGGCCAATATCGAGAGCCACGGCTATCTCAGCCTTACCCAGGAGAAGGGCGATCCCACCCTGAACCTGGGCCACAAGCCCGAGTGGGCCGCCGCGCATCTCGACCGGGTGCAGCGCATGGTCGAGCGGGATCGCAACCACCCCTCGGTCATCTTCTGGTCGCTGGGCAATGAAAGCGGCGTCGGCCCCAATTTCGAGGCGGCGGCCAAATGGGTTCGCGACCATGACAAGACCCGGCTCATCAACTTCCTCGGCTACAGCATGAGCGGGTGGCGACACCCGACCAATTCGTATGTCGACATCTTCGCACCGATGTATGACGATGTGGAGAAACTGGCCGACTATGCCCAGCGGCCCGAATTCACCCAGCCGCTGATCCTGTGCGAATATGCCCATGCGATGGGCAACAGCCTGGGCGACTTCCAGGGCTATTGGGACGTGTTCCGCAAATATCCCAAGCTGCAGGGCGGCTTCGTCTGGGACTGGGTCGACCAGACGATGATCCTGAAGGACAAGCAGGGCCGCCCCTATTGGGGACAGGGCCTGGACTATGATCCAAATCGTGGAGATGACGGGCTGCACGGCGACGACAGCCCGGTCGGCGACGGCGTGATCCAGTCGGACCGCACCCCCGACCCCGAATATTATGAGATGGCGCATGTCCAGTCGCCGATCACCTTCACCCATGACGGCGGCGGCTGGCAGGTGGTCAACCGCCACGACCATATCGACCTGTCGCGCTTCACGCTGGACTGGGCCGTGCTGGAAAATGGCGTCGAGACGGCGCGCGGCAGCATCGCCACCCCGCCCGTGGCGGCCGGAGCCAGCGCGCCCCTCGCCTTCACCCTGCCCCCCGCCAAGGACGCCACCGCCGAACGCTCGCTGATCCTGCGCGCGCGAACCAGGGCAGGCGCGATCCCGCCGCTGCCCGCGGGCCAGGTCATCGGCTGGGAGCAGTTCGCGCTCACCGCCCCCGTCTTCGCCGCCGTCCCCGCCGGATCGGTCGCGCCCGAGGAAAGCGCCGATGCGATGACGCTGAAGGCTGGAAATGCGGTGCTGGCCATCGACCGCACGACCGGCCTCGTCCGCCGCTATGCCCGTGACGGCAAGATTCTGCTGACCGGCGGCGCGCCCAATTTCATGCGCGCGCCGACCGACAATGACGTGGGCGCGGGTGTGCCCAAGAGCCATGCGATGTGGCAATATTTCTCCGACCACCGCCGCCTCGACGATATCCGGCGGGAGGGCGATGCGATCGTGGTGGATCACGACATGGGCGTCGGATCGGTCAAGATGCAGACCCGCTGGACCATGGCACCGGACGGCGCGGCGACCGCGACGGTGCGCTTTACCCCGCTGCGCATGACGCTGCCCGATCCGCTCCGCGTCGGTCTCGCCTTCGCGACGCCGGGGCAGCAATTCACCCAGGTCAGCTGGTTCGGGCGCGGCCCGTGGGAAAGCTATGCCGACCGCAAGACCGGCGCGCTCATCGCCCGCTGGGACGGCAAGCTTGCCGACCAGTATCACGACTATGCCCGGCCGCAGGAGAGCGGCAACAAGACCGATGTCCGCTGGATTCAACTGACCGGCACCGGCGTCGGCCTGCGCGTGACCGGCGCGCAACCGCTGTCGGTCAACGCCCTGCCCTTCCCCTATGGCGACCTCGCGATGAAACCGCCCGCGCAGGCGCATAGTTCGGACATCCGCCCGCATGGCGACGGCACGCTGCTGATCGATGCCGCACAGGCTGGGGTCGGCGGCGATACCGGCTGGAATCTCGATGGCCGGGCGCACATGCCCTATCGCATCACGCTCCAGCCGCTGACCTATAGCTTCACCATCGGAGCCGCGCGTTGAAGCGATTGTTCACCCTTGCCCTGTTGCTGACCACCACCCCGGTCGCGGCGCAGTCGGTGCCCGACCGGATCGCCCAGTCGCTGGCGCTTCGCGAGCAATGGCAATGGCTGACCCGCGATATTGCCTTTCCGGCCGAGTGGGACGCCGATGGGTGGCATTTCCATTATCGCAAGACGGTGGCGGGCGGCTTCGCCTTCATCGATGTCGACGCCGCAACCCGCACGAAAGCCGCCGCCTTCGACGCCGCCGCACTGGCGCCCGCGCTGGCCAAGGTGACGGGCCAGGCCGTCGCGCCGATGCGCCTGCCCTTCGAGCATTTCAGCTACACGCCCGACCGTTCGGCGATCCGCTTCTCGATCGGCTATGACGACACCGTCTATCGCTGCACCCTGGTTCAGCCGGTCTGCGCGATCATCCCGCCGGAAAACCCCAGCCGCCCGCGCGGTTTCGGCGTGGTGCGCGACCTGCGCGTGCCTGCCGACAATCACCCGCGACTGTCACCCGACGGCAGGCTGGAGGCGCTGGTCCTCGACGACAATCTGGTCGTGCGGGCGGCGAAGGACGGCAAGGAGGTCTGGCGCTCTCAGGACGGCAGCCCCGCCAATTTCTACGATCCCGAAACCATCGCCTGGAGCCCGGACGGCCAGCATATCGCGCTCCAGCGCGTCCGTCCCGGCTATGCCCGCATGGTCACCCGCGTCCTCGCCGCGCCGCCGGGCAAGGTCCAGCCAGAGGTCGTCCAGCAACTCTACCCCAAGCCGGGCGATGCGGTGGACCAGGAAGCGCCCGTCCTGTTCCGCATTTCGGACGGCCAGCGAACCGAGATCGACCCGAGCCTTTTCGCGGGCGCCTATACGCTCTCCGCCCCCGAATGGCGTGCCGACGGCAAAAGCTTCGCCTTCAACGACCTGAAGCGCGGTTTCGGCGAGACGAAGATCATCGCGGTCGATGCCGATACCGGCCAAGCCCACGCCGCCGTCACCGAGACGACGAAGACCTTCGTCTTTCGCGACCGTATCTGGTCGCATGACGTGAAGGGGTTGGGCCGCGAAATCCTCTGGGCATCGGAGCGCGACGGCTGGCGGCATCTCTATCTGATCGACGGCGCGACCGGCCGGATCGTGCGCCAGATCACCAAGGGCAACTGGCTGGTCCGCGACATTGCCAAGGTCGACGACGACAAGCGGCAGATCTGGTTCTCGGCCAGCGGCTTCGTGCCGGGCGAAGACCCCTATTACAAGCAGTGGTTCCGGGTCGATTTCGACGGCCGCAACCTGACCCGGCTGACGCGCGAGAATGCGACGCACGAGGTCCGCTTCTCCCCCGATATGACGACCTATGTCGACGTCTTCTCGCGCACCGACCTGCCCGAAACCATGGAACTGCACGACGCGCGCGACGGCCATCTGATCCAGACGCTGGAAAAGGGCGACATCACGGCGCTGACCGCCGCCGGATTCCGCCCGCCCGAACGCTTCACCGCCAAGGGCCGCGACGGCAAGACCGACATTTACGGCCTGGTCGTCCGCCCGCGCGATTACGATCCCGCCAAGCGCTATCCGGTGATCGAGAATATCTACGCCGGACCGCACGACAGTTTCGTGCCCAAGGCCTTCTGGCCGTTCGGCGCTTTCTCCGGCGGCGACAAGGTCATGGGCATGCAGCAGCTTGCCGATCTCGGCTTCGTCGTCGTGATGATCGACGGCATGGGCACCGCCAACCGCTCGAAAGCCTTTCACGACGTCGCCTGGAAGAATCTGGCCGATAGCGGCTTTCCCGACCGAATCGCCTGGATGAAGGCACTGGCGGCCAAGGACCCCGGCGTCGATATCTCCCGCGTCGGCATCTATGGCGGCTCGGCGGGCGGGCAGAGCACGCTGAACGCGCTGCTCTTCCACCCCGATTTCTACAAGGCCGGGGTCGCCTATGCCGGGTGTTTCGACAACCGCATGGACAAGATCGACTGGAACGAACAGTGGCTCGGCTATCCGGTCGACCAGAGCTATCTCGATGCCTCGGGCGTGGTCCATGCGCACCAGCTCCAGGGCAAGCTGATGCTGGTCGTCGGCGAACAGGATTCCAATGTCGACCCCGCCAGCACGACTCAGGTGGTCGATGCGCTCATCAAGGCGGACAAGGATTTCGACCTGCTGGTCATTCCCGGCGGGGAGCATACGGCAGGCCGCAGCACCGGGCCGGTGGCCTATGCCATGCGGCGGCAATATGCCTTTTTCCTGAAGGCGTTGCGCGGGGAGGAGTAGGTCAACACTCATTCCTCCCCTGTAAGGGGAGGGGGACCATGCGCAGCATGGTGGTGGGGTGTCCCGCTCTCGATAGGGTGACACCCCTCCGTCAGGCCTTCGGCCTGCCACCTCCCCTTGCAGGGGAGGAATTATGGGAACCCCTTACTTCTTCCGCTTGAAATCCACCGCGACGACATTGCTGCCGTCCTCGACCGGCTTTGCCACCGGTTCGTCATTTTCGGCCGAGCCGTGCGGATCGGGATCGCTCTGGGGATCGTCGGCGACGTGGAAGCCCAGCTCGAACTGCACTTCCGGGTCCTGGAAGCGGGTGATTGCCGAATAGGGAATCACCAGCTTGGACGGCACCTGGTTGAAGCTGAGGCCGACCGAGAAGCGATTCTCGTCCACCGTCAGGTCCCAGAAGCGATTCTGCAGGACGATGGTCATCTCGTCCGGGAATCGCTCGACCAGCCGCTGCGGGATGTCGACACCCGGCGCCTGTGTCTTGAACGTGATGTAGAAATGGTGCGTGCCGGGCAGGTGCCCCGTCTCCGCCACCGGGCCGAGCACACGCCCCACCACGGCGCGCAGGGCCTCCTGCACGATGTCGTCATAGGGGATGAGGCTGTCGGGCAATCCTTCGGTCATGCGCCATGGACTAGCGGCCTTTGATCGCGGGTCAAGATTGCATGGGACGGATAGGTGTTTATGGGGATGCCATGCGCACCGCCACCGTCCACCGCGCCACCGCGGAAACCGTCATCGACGTCACCGTCAATCTCGACGGCACCGGCGTCTATCAGAACGCCACCGGCATCGGGTTTCTCGACCATATGCTCGACCAGCTGTCGCGGCATTCGCTGATCGACCTGTCGGTCAAGGTTCAGGGCGACCTGCATATCGACGGGCATCACACCACCGAGGACAGCGCGCTGGCGATCGGACAGGCCTTTGCCAAGGCGCTGGGCGACAAGCGCGGCATCCGCCGCTACGGCGAAGCGCTGTCGCCGATGGACGAGGTGCTGACCCGTACCGCGCTCGACATTTCGGGGCGACCCTGGCTGGTGTGGAAGGTGCCGTTCACCAATCCCATGCTGGGCACGCTCCAGACCGAGATGATCGAGCACTGGTTCCACAGCTTCGCGCAGGAAGCGGGGATCACGCTCCATGTCGAGCTGCTGCACGGCCACAACAACCATCACATCGCCGAGAGCATCTTCAAGGGCCTCGCCCGCGCCCTTCGCATGGCGGTCGAGATCGACCCGCGCAAGGCGGACGCGATCCCTTCGACCAAGGGCATGTTGTGACGCTGGCGCTGATCGACATCGAGTCGGGCAATCTCCACTCGGTCGACAATGCCCTGCGTGCGGCGGGGGCGAGCGATGTCGTCATCACCGCCGACCCGGACGTTATCGCCAAGGCCGACCGGATCGTGTTGCCGGGCGTCGGCGCCTTCGGGGCGTGCGCGGCGAATCTGCGCGCGGTCGACGGGCTGGAAGAGGCGCTGCGCGACGCCGCCCTCACCCGTGCGCGGCCCTTCCTGGGCATTTGCGTCGGCATGCAGCTGCTCGCCGAGACAAGCGAGGAAATGGGCGAGCATCGCGGGCTGGGCTGGATTCCCGGCCGAGTCGCGCGGCTAACCCCCAACGATCTTTCGGCGAAGGTGCCGCATATGGGTTGGAACGATGTCCGCCCGACGCGCGAGCATCCGTTGATCGTGCCGGGCGAAGCCTATTTCCTGCACAGCTACGCCTTTACCGGCGAGCATGTGCTGGCGACCACCGACCATGCCGGTCCCGTCACCGCCGCGATCGGCCGCGACACGGTGGTCGGCGCGCAATTCCATCCCGAGAAGAGCCAGCGTTATGGCCTCTCCTTCCTCACCCGTTTCCTGGAGTGGCACCCGTGAGCCTGATCGTCTTCCCCGCCATCGACCTCAAGGGCGGTCAGGTCGTGCGTCTCGCCGAGGGCGATATGGACCGCGCCACCGTGTACGGTGACGATCCCACCCATCAGGCGATGCTCTTTGCCGAAGCGGGGGCGCAGCATTTGCACGTCGTCGACCTCGACGGCGCGTTCGCGGGCGAGTCGGTCAATGGCGAGGCGGTGCAGGCCATCGTCAAAGCCTTTCCCGGCCATGTCCAGCTGGGCGGCGGCATCCGTAAAGCAGAGAATGTCGAGCGCTGGTTAGACCTGGGCGTGTCGCGCGTCGTGATCGGCACGGCGGCGCTGGAAAATCCCGACTTCGTGCGCGACATGGCGAAGGCCTATCCCGGCGGCATCGTCGTCGCGGTCGATGCCAAGGACGGCATGGTCGCCACGCGCGGCTGGGCCGATGTGTCGACCGTGTCGGTCGAGGACCTGGCGCGCCGGTTTGAGGATGCGGGCGTGGCCTCACTGCTCTTTACCGACGTGGGCCGCGACGGGATGCTGAAGGGCTGCAATGTGCCCGCGACCGTCGATCTGGCGCGGGCGGTGCGGATTCCGGTCATCGCCAGCGGCGGCGTCGCGGGGATCGGCGACATCCATATGCTGGCGCTCCATCATCAGGACGGGGTCGAAGGCGTCATCACCGGCCGGGCGCTCTATGACGGGCGGCTGGATCTGGCGGCGGCGCTGTCGGTGGCGGCGGCCGCATGACCGTCCGCGCGCGCGTCATCCCCTGCCTCGACGTTGCCAATGGCCGGGTGGTCAAGGGCGTCAACTTCGTCGACCTGATCGATGCGGGCGATCCGGTCGAACAGGCGCGCGCCTATGACGCGGCGGGCGCGGACGAACTCTGTTTCCTCGACATCACCGCCAGCCATGAGGCGCGCGGGACCATCCTGGACGTGGTGCGGCGGACGGCGGCGGTATGCTTCATGCCGCTGACCGTGGGCGGCGGGGTGCGCACGGCGGAGGATGCGCGCGCGCTGCTGCTGGCGGGGGCGGACAAGGTCGCGGTCAACTCCGCCGCCGTCAGCCGCCCGGAGGTCGTCTCCGACATCGCCGAGCGATTCGGCAGCCAGTGCTGCGTCGCCAGCGTCGACGCGCGGCGCACTAGCGGTGGCTGGGAGGTGTTCACCCATGGCGGGCGGCGCGCGACCGGGATCGACGCGGTCGAACACGCGCTGCGGCTGGCGGACCTGGGCGCGGGCGAGTTGCTGGTCACCTCGATGGACCGCGACGGGACACGGGGCGGCTATGACCTCGACCTGATCCGCACCATCGCCGACCGGACCAGCGTGCCGGTGGTGGCGTCGGGCGGCGTCGGCGGGCTGGACGATCTGGTCGCGGGGGTTCGCGACGGCCATGCTTCGGCGGTGCTGGCGGCGTCGATCTTCCACTTCGGCGATGCGTCGATCGCGGATGCGCATCGCGCGCTGGCGGCAGCGGGGGTGCCGGTTCGGGCGCATTGATTTTCGCGCGAAGCCGCTAAGCCGCAAAGATTTTTTGTTCGCGCGGAGGCGCGGAGATTCTGGTTGTGGGGTTGGCGATTGGCCTTCCACACGGCCTTCGCAGGTCTTCCGCTCGCCACCCGCCCTGCCTTCCATTCACGCCGAGCGAAGTCGAAGCGCACGCCTGGCGCTCTGCCAGTTGGCGGGGTTATCCCTTGGCCTTCGACTTCGCCCAGGCTGAACGGGGGGTTGAATAGTCTGCCCCATCGATCGGAAGACGCTCACCGCCTGATGGTGAAGGCCAGCGCCCGCCCGAAAACAAAACTCTCCGCGCCTCCGCGCGAATCAAAAAATCTTCGCGTCCTCGTGTCTTCGCGTGAACCAAATCCCCCGGATGACCCACGCCCGGACCGCTGCTAAACTCCCCTCATGCCCCTCGCCGTCATGACCGCCGCCAATGGCCACACCGATGTCATCACCCCGCGCACCCATCCGGAGCTGTCGGACATCGCGCTGTTCGTCTTTGCGATCGCGGCGATCTGGCTGCTGCGCAACCTGATGCGCCGTCGTAACCGCAAGGATTGACGCCGCCCGCCGCCTGCGCCACCCACGCCGTCATGGACATGCTCGACCGCCTCGAAGCCACGATCCGCGCGCGCCGGGACGAAGGCGACGCCGCCACCTCCTATGCCGCCAGCCTGTTCGCCAAGGGCCGCCCCAAAATCGCGCAGAAGCTGGGCGAGGAAGCGGTGGAAACCGTGATCGCCGCCATGGCGCAGCCCGACAAGATCGTGTCCGAGGCCGCCGACCTGATGTTCCACCTGATCGTGCTGCTGACCGATAGCGGCCACACGCTGGACGATGTTCGCGCCGAACTGGCCCGGCGCGAAGGCGTGTCGGGGCATGAGGAAAAGGCCGCGCGGCCCCGCTAAACTGACGGAGAGTTTCGATGCCGATCGACGCCACGCTGCCCTATGACGACCAGAATATCTTCGCGAAGATCCTGCGCGACGAAATCCCGTCGAAGCGGGTGTATGAGGATGACTGGGCGATCGCCTTCCACGACATCGCTCCCCACGCGCCGACCCATATCCTGGTGATCCCGCGCGGACCCTATGTGTCGTGGGACGATTTCTCGGCCCGCGCCAGCGAGGCGGAGATTGCCGGGTTCGTCCGCGCGATCGGCCATGTCGCGCGCGAGGCGGGCGCGGTCGAGCCGGGATACCGACTGCTGGCGAATATCGGACCGGATGCAGGACAGGAAGTGCCGCATCTCCACGTCCATATCCTGGCGGGCAGGCCGCTCGGCCCGATGCTCGCGCGCTGACATAGCGGCCAAGCGCGCCCCTTCCGCCTGCGGGAGGGGCTTAAAGAAGAGCGAGGAATCTCCCCTTTCCCCTCCCCATACCGCATCCCGCGCACCTTAGGGATTGCGCGTAATAAAATTGCAGCTAACTTCCCCGACCATTCACCAAACACCGGGCGCGCCCTTGATCGGGCCCGCCTTCCCTCGGGGGGATTGGACATTCATGATTTTCGGGCGCGTTAAGCCTCTGGACGCCATTTTGGCGACCGCCGAGAAGAAGGGGCTGCAACGATCGCTAGGCGCGTTCCAGCTCACCATGCTGGGTATCGGCGCCGTCATCGGCACGGGCATCTTCGTTCTCACCTCCGAAGCCGCGCAAAAGGCGGGGCCGGGGATGATGCTGTCCTTCGTGCTGGCGGGCTTCGTCTGCGCGGTCGCGGCGCTGTGCTATTCCGAACTGGCGTCGATGGTGCCGGTCGCGGGGTCGGCCTATACCTATACCTATGCGGTCATGGGCGAGCTGCTCGCCTGGATGGTCGGCTGGGCGCTGATCCTGGAATATGCGGTCGGCGCGTCGGCCGTCGCGGTCGGCTGGTCGGGCTATGTCGTCGGGCAGATCCGCAATCTGCTGGGCATCGACATACCGATGGAATGGGTCAACGGCCCCTCCTCGGGTGGCTATATCAACCTGCCCGCCGTCATCATCTCGCTGCTGGTCACCTGGCTGCTCGTCGTCGGCACGACCGAGAGCGCGCGCGTCAACGCGATCCTGGTCGGCATCAAGGTCGCCGCCCTCACCCTGTTCATCGCGCTGTCGGTGCCGGTGATGAACGGTGCGCATTTCGAGCCGTTCATGCCCACCGGCCTGACCGGCGTCGCGGGGGCCGCCGCCTCGATCTTCTTCGCCTATGTCGGCTTCGACGCCGTTTCGACCGCGGCCGAGGAGACCAAGAACCCGCAGCGCAACGTGCCGATCGGCCTGATCGCGTCGCTGCTGTTCTGCACCGTCTTCTATCTGCTGGTGTCGGCGGGTGCCATCGGCTCGCCGCTGGGCGCGCAGCCGGTGCGCGACGCCGCCGGTGTCGTCCTGTCGCCGGGCACGTCCGAACTGGCCGCGCAGTGCAAGGCGATCGTCGCCAGCGGCGCGCCCGAGCCGCTGTCCTGCTCGCGCGAGGCGCTGGCGCACGTCCTGCGCACCCTGGGCTGGGAAAAGATCGGCAATCTGATCGGCCTGGCCGCGACGCTGGCGCTGCCCTCCGTCGTCCTCATGATGATGTTCGGCCAGACCCGCGTGTTCTTCACCATGGCACGTGACGGCCTGCTGCCCGAAAAGCTCGCCTCGGTGCATCCGCGTTATCGCACGCCGCATGTCGTGACGATCGTGACCGGCATCGCCGCGACCATCGCCTCGGCCTTCCTGCCGGTGGGCAAGCTGGCGGACTATTCCAACTCGGGCACGCTGTTCGCCTTCTTCATGGTGGCGTTGTCGGTGATGGTGCTGCGCAAGACGGACCCGACCCGCAAGCGTCCGTTCCGCACCCCCGCCGTGTATATCGTGGCGCCCGCCGCGATGCTCGGTTGCGCCTATCTGTATTTCTCGCTGCCGCTGGTCGCGATCCTGGTCCTGCCGGGCTGGGGTGCGGTGGGTCTGGCGATCTACTTCCTGTACAGCCGCAAGCGCAGCCATGTCGGGCGCGGCGTCATCGACGTGGTCGACGATCCCGCAATGCAGCCGGAAGTCGCCAAGCCGCTCGATCGCTGATCGGTTCGGCCAAGACGTGAAAAAGGGCCGGGGGAGCGATCCCCCGGCCCTTTTATTTTGGGGTCTTCGCCCCTCCACCATCCTTCGGATGGTCCCCCTCCCCAAGCACAGCTTGGGGAGGATTGCGCGGTCAGAGGCTGGCGGCCAGCGCCTTCAGGTCGACCTGGGGCCGCGCGCCGAAATGGCTGATGATCTCGGCGGCACAGGCCGCGCCCAGTGTCAGCGAGGCCTTCAGGTCCTGGCCATGGGTCTGGCCGTACAGGAAGCCCGAGGCGAACAGATCGCCCGCGCCCGTGGTGTCGACCACCTTGTCGACCGGATGGGCAGGGACGGTCACGCGCTCGTCCCCGCGCTGCGCCAGGGCGCCCTTTTCGGCGAGGGTGACGACCAGCGTCTCGACCTTGTCCTTCAGCGCGGCGATGGCGGCCTCGACATCCGCCGTCTCGGTCAGTGCGACGATCTCGGTTTCATTGGCGAAGATCACGTCGATCATGCCGCCGTCGATCAGCGCGTGGAAGTCGGCGCGGTGACGGTCGATCACGAACTCGGCCGAGGCAGTAAAGGCGATCTTGCGACCCGCTTCGCGCGCGACCTCGATCGCGGCGCGCATCGCGGCGCGCGGCTCTTCAGGGTCCCAGAGATAGCCCTCGATATACAGATACGCCGCATCCGCGATCAGCGCCTTGTCGAGCGCTTCGGCGGGCAAATAGTGCGACGCGCCCAGGAAGGTGTTCATCGTGCGCTGCCCATCGGGGCTGACGAAGATCATGCAGCGCGCGGTGGTCGGCTGGCCAGCGCGGGCGGGCGTGTCGAACCGGACGCCGGCGGAACGGATGTCATGGCTGAACACCTCGCCCAGCTGATCGTCGGCGACCTGGCCGATAAAGGCAGTCTTGCCGCCCAGCGCCGCCATGCCCGCCAGCGTGTTTGCGGCCGACCCACCCGAAATCTCGCGACCCGGGCCCATCTTGGCATAAAGCGCATCGGCTTCCTCGGGCGAGAAGACGAGCTGCATCGCCCCCTTGGTCATGCCGTTCTCGGCGATGAAATCATCCTCGGCAGAGGCCAGGATGTCGACGATCGCATTGCCGATCGCCACCACGTCATAAGTGGGGTTGGTCAAGGAAGAGGCTCCGGGAAAATAGCTGTGATGCCGCCGCCCTAGTCAGCACGCTATCCCCGCGCAAGGGAGCCGCCCGCCATGCCCCCCGGCGCATTGACTTCGCAACCCAGCCCGCGCCATCGAGGGGCCATGTTCCGCGCCTTTTTCCTGTCGCTGGCCCAGCTTGGCGATCCGGCGATCCGCCGGGTGCTGATCCGTTCGCTGGGCATGACGCTGGCGATTTTCGCGCTGGCGGGGATCGGCCTGTGGTGGGGCGTACGCGCGGCGCTGACCGACTGGCTGGGCGCGCAGGCAGGCGGCTGGTCGGTGGCCTTCACGCTGGTCGTCGAGCTGCTGGCGCTCTGGCTCGCCTTTCGCGCGGTCGCGGTCGCCGTGGTGGGCGTCTTTGCCGACGATATCGTCGCCGCCGTCGAGGCGCGGCATTATCCGGATGCGCTGGCCAGCGGCAGACCCGTGCCCTTCGCGCGCGGACTCGCCATGGGGCTGGGCTCTGCCGCGCGTGTCATCGCGGTCAACCTGATCCTGCTGCCGCTCTATATCGTCCTGCTGGCGACCGGCATCGGGACGGCGGCGGCGTTCCTGCTGGTCAATGGCTGGCTCTTGTCGCGCGACCTGGGCGACATGGTCGCGGCGCGGCATATGGACCGATCCGCCATGCGTCGCTGGCGCAAGGCGACCGGGCCTGGACGCTTCCTGTTGGGGCTTGCCGTCGCCACCCTGTTCGTGGTTCCGGGTCTCAATCTGCTCGCCCCCGTCCTGGGGGCGAGCATGGCGACCCATTTCTTCCATAGGAGACGTCCGGCTTGACCCGCATCTCTGCACTGCCGCTGCTCGCCCTGGTCGTGCTGGCAGGCTGTACCGTGCCACAGACCGCCGCGCCCGTTCGCAGCGGCGGCATGGCGCCGGTTCCGGTGCCCTATACCAGCGTCGGGCTGGAGCGGGTGATCGGGCAGGACGCCGCCGGGCTGACCAAGTTGTTCGGCGCCCCCGATGCCGATGTCCGCGAAGGGACGGCGCGCAAGTTGCAGTTTCAGGGACGGTTCTGCGTCCTCGACGCCTATCTCTATCCCAAGGACGGGGCCGAACCCCGCGTGACCTATCTCGACGCGCGCGAGCCCGACGGCAGTTCGATCGACCGGGCGAGCTGCGTCGCGGCGCTGACCCGGCGCGACGGCGGACGCTGATGCGGCCCGACCTGTGGTTCGCCTTTGTCGCGGCGACCCTGGTCATCGGGCTGATCCCCGGCCCCGGCGTCGCGGCGATCCTCGGCTATGCGATCGGGTCGGGGCGGCGAACCGCCTTCGCCTCGGTCGCAGGCCTGATGCTGGGCAATCTGGCCGCCTCCACCGCCAGCCTGCTCGGCATGGGGGCGGTGCTGGCGGCATCGTCCTTCCTGTTCGGATTACTCAAATGGGCAGGTGCCGCCTATCTGATTGCAATCGGGGTCATCGGGCTGTGGCGGGCGCGCCATGCGGATGCGGTGGCGATCCGCCCGCGCATGATCTCCGCCCGCGCCGCCTTTCTTGGCAATCTGGGCGTCGGCACCTTTCATCCCAAGACCATCCTGTTCCTGGCCGCCTTCGCGCCCCAGTTCATCGATCCGCAGCGTCCCTATTGGGCGCAGGTGCCGGTGCTGGTGGTGACCTTCGTCCTTACCCTCGCGCTGACCGATTCCGGCTATGCCTGGGCGGCCTCCAGCGCGGGCGGACTGCTGCGGTCCCCCCGCGCCCAGATCTGGGCGCAGCGGGCGGGCGGCGGCGCATTAATTTTCGCCGGGCTGGCCACGGCGGCGATCCGTCGCTGATCCAGATGATTTCAATCATTTAGGCACAGAAACGATGGGGCCTTGCGAGCCCATTGCGACATTTGTTCCACGCTTCGCTACAAAAAATGATGCGCTGCGGGAACAAATTTACGCGGCCATGCTTTTGCGCTATCGGGACGATGAACACCACCGCGTCTTGGCGGTCGTTCGCCATGGGAGAAAATATATGATGAAGTTCCTGTCTGCCGTCGCCGCTACGGCCCTGGTTGCTGCTCCGGTCGCCGCTGCGCCGACCAACCCGGCTGCCAGCCTGTCGGTTTCGAAGTCGGTCCGCGCCTCGGCTCCGACCGCCAAGGGCAACAAGCTCGCTGGCGGCGGCATCCTCGCTGCCCTGATCGCTGCTGGCGTCGTCGCCATCGGCGTTGTCGCGATCGTCAAGGACGACAGCGCGGACAGCAACTGATCGTCGCGGGCGGGGATTACCCCGCCCGGACCATCACCGCTCCGGCGGACGGAAAGGGAGCCGGTTTCGGCTCCCTTTTTTGTTGCCCGGTTTACGCGCCCCAGTCGGGGCCTTCGGGATCGGGAAAGAAATCATCCTCGGTCCGCTCAGGCAACGGCTCGGCCAGCTGCGGCAGGGTCGGCGCACCGCCCCCGAAGCGGACCCGGATATAGGCGACCGATCCCCTGATCCCCTGAAGGATCGCCTGTACCTCTTCGCCGCGTCGCATCCGCGCGCCCACCAAGGGCGCTCGCTCGGCGGAGAGATAGCCGACCTGGACGCCGCGCGCGCTGAACACCGCCACCGCGTTCGGATCGTGCCGATTGCGCGGTTCAGGCCGTAACGTGACCGGATCGCCCGCCGCCGAGGCCAGCAGTTCGAACCGCCGGTTGCTCCGCGCCTTGTCCTCGTTGGGAAAGTCGATCCCGACCACCGCCAGCGTCATTTCATCCATGTCGCTTAACTGGTTACGCGACACCGCGACGTCCAGAGCCCTCCCATTCATCGGCAATCCGGCTATGGTGCAATCATCCTGTCCCATTCGGAGTGTCCATGACCGTTGCCGCCCTGGCGATGCTGCTCGCCGCCCAATCCCCCGCACCTGCCCCCGCCGTCGCGCCGGTGCTGACCAGCCCCGATGCCCGCGACGTGCACAGCCATGCCCGGCCGCTCGAGGCGCGGGTCACCCATGTCTCGCTGAACCTCTATGCCGATTTCGACACCCATGTGATGCGGGGCATCGCGACCCTCTCGGTCGATGCCAAGCCTGATGCCAGGCAACTGGTCGTCGACGATAACGGCCTGCGCATCGTCACCGTCACCGACGCGCAGAATCGTCCCCTGCCCTATAGCGTGGGCCAGGCCGACAAGGTCCATGGCGCGCCGCTGACCATCACGCTGAACGGCAATCGTACCGTCAAGATCGCCTATGCCTCGACGCCCGGTGCCAAGGCGCTGCAATGGCTGTCCCCCGAACAGACGGCGGGCAAGAAACAGCCCTATCTGTTCAGCCAGGGCGAGGCGATCCTCAACCGCAGCTGGATTCCGACCCAGGATTCGCCCGGCATCCGCCAGACCTGGGACGCGACCATCAACGCCCCCTGCGCCCTGACCGTGGTGATGAGCGGCGAGCGGACCGGCGAGACGCCCTGCGCCGATGGCCGCCACACCGCCAGCTATCGCATGGACAAGCCGGTCTCCCCCTATCTGATCGCGCTGGCGATCGGCGACTTGAAGTTCAAGCCGCTCAGCAAGAATACCGGCATCTGGACTGAGCCCGCGAAGCTCGACAAATCGGCCTGGGAGTTTGCCGGGCTCGACAAGTTCGTAACCGCCGCCGAGGGGCTGTACGGCCCTTATCGCTGGGGCCGGTACGACGTGCTGGTCCTGCCACCCAGCTTCCCGTTCGGTGGCATGGAAAACCCCATGCTGACCTTCGCCACGCCGACGGTGTTGGCGGGCGACCGCAGCCTCGTCAGCCTGATCGCCCACGAACTGGCGCATAGCTGGTCGGGCAATCTGGTCACCAACGCCACCTGGGACGATTTCTGGCTCAACGAAGGCTTTACCAGCTATTTCGAGAACCGGATCATGGAGTCGATGTACGGCAAGCGCCGCGCCGACATGGAGGCCGACCTCGCCTGGACCGACATGATGAACGCGGTCCGGGAAGCGGGCGGGCCGCAGTCGCCCGACACCAAGCTGCACCTCGATCTCGACGCCAAGCGCGATCCCGACGACGGCATGACCCAGATCGCCTATGACAAGGGCGCGACCTTCCTGCGCACCATCGAGTCGGTCGTCGGCCGCGCGCGCTGGGACGCGTATTTGCGCAGCTATTTCGACCGCCACGCCTTCCAGCCGCAGACGAGCGCCGGTTTCCTCGCCGATCTGCGCAAGAACCTGCTCAAGCCCGGCGAAGCGGAGAAGATCGGCCTCGACCAATGGGTCTATCAGCCCGGCATCCCCGCCAATGCGGTCCATGTCCGCTCCGACGCCTTCCCTGCGATCGACGCGGCGGCCAAGGCCTTTGCGAAGGGCGGCCCGGTATCGGCGGTGCCGGACACGGTCACGACCCAGGAATATGTCCGCTTCCTCGACCAACTGCCGCGCACATTGCCCGCCGAACGCCTGGCGGCGCTGGACGGCCGGTTCCACTGGAACGAGACAGGCAATAGCGAAATCCGCTTCGCCTGGCTTCGCCTGGCGCTCGCCAACCGCTATCCGCCTGCCACCGCCTCGGCCGAGCAGTTCCTGACCGCACAGGGCCGCCGCAAGTTCGTCGCGCCGCTGTTCCAGCAGCTTCAGGGACAGGGTGAATGGGGCCAGGCGCTGGCCAAGCGAATCTACGACAAAGCGCGTCCCGGCTATCATTCGGTAACGCAGGTGACGGTCGATCGCCTGCTCGGACGATAAGCCGAGCCTCTTGAGCGGCGAAACGAGGAACGAAAAACTCGTTTCGCCGCCGAATTTTCAAGTCACCGCCGCCGCAACACCGTTCACCGGATATGGTTCCGGCGGCGCTTTCCAATCGGTTTAGCCCCGGTTAATCGACACTCACACCGACATTCCGACCGGGGGGTCCAGTGAAGTTCAAGGCATTCGCAGTGCGATTCGCGCTGATGGCATCGTGCGGCCTGATGATGGCCACCCCCGCTGCCGCGCAGTTCTGGCAGTGTGCGACTTATGCCCGCGAAGTTTCGGGCATCGACCTTCACGGTAACGCCAACACTTGGTGGAGCCAGGCCGCCGGTCACTATGATCGCGGTCACACCCCGCAGGAAGGCGCCGTCCTCGCCTTCGAAGCCACCCGCCGGATGCGCGTCGGCCATGTCGCCATGGTCAGCAAGGTCGTCAGCGACCGCGAGGTCCTGCTCACCCACGCCAACTGGTCGCGCCGCGGCGGTATCGAGCGCGATGTCCGCGCGGTCGACGTTTCGCCGAACAATGACTGGTCGATGGTCAAGGTCTGGTACGGCCCCAATGGCGGCCTGGGCACCTCGGCCTATCCGACCAAGGGCTTCATCTATGCCAGCCACAACAAGGATGGCGTCGCCGACCTGCCCGCCACCCAGATCGCTTCGAACGACAGCGGCCGGGTCAGCGGTATCCTGACCTTCGCCGCCCCGACCGAGTAAGAACAGTCTGATCTAAGCGGCAGGCCGCATCAGGCCGCCCGGAACGTCATCGCCACGCCGTTCATGCAGTAGCGCTTGCCCGTCGGCTTGGGCCCATCGTCAAAGACATGGCCCAGATGCCCGCCGCAGCGGCTGCAATGCACCTCGACCCGCTCCATCATCAGCGACCGGTCGGAGTCCGTCCCCACCGCATGGGGCAAAGGCGCCCAGAAGCTCGGCCAGCCGGTGCCGCTATCGAATTTCGTCTTGGACGAGAATAACGGCTGCGCGCAGCCCTTGCAGGCGAAGATGCCGCTGCGATGCTCGTCGTTGAGCGGACTGCTATAGGGTCGCTCGGTCCCCTCTTGGCGCAGGACGTGATAGGCCGCCGGTCCCAGCTTCTGCTTCCACGCCGCATCGCTCATCCTGACGGGAAAGTGCTCCGCCGCCTCGGCCTCATGGCCACAGGCGGACAGGCCCACGCCCAAGGCACCCAGCCCGACCAGCGAGAGGAAATGGCGGCGATCGGAAAAGGATACGGTCATGGTGGCAAGATAGGGCGGACAGACCAGCACGATAAGGCCCCACCCTCAATCCTCCCCATCTCCGATGGGGAGGGGGACCGCCGGGCGTCAGCCCGGTGGTGGAGGGGCGGGTCGGCGTCCCCTTGCCCCTCCACCATCGCTGGCGCGATGCTCCCCCTCCCTAAGCATAGCTTGGGGAGGATCAGGCCCCCTTGCGCCGCCAGAAAGGCCGCGTGCTCCCCGATTGCAGTACGCCCCGCCGGAACAGCCGCGCGCCCAGCGTCACGAACAGCGCGACCCACAGCGCCTGCCACGCCAGCGCCACCGCGTGCGGCCAGAGCGAATCGCTCGCCGCCGCGACGCCCGCCATGGCGAAGGGCGAGGACAGCGGAAACACTTCCGCGACCAGCGCCAGCCAGCTGCCGGGCTGCGACAAGCCGCTCAGCGTCAGGGTGAACATGCCGACCTGCACGATGGTGATCGGCAGCGAGAGCATCTGGATCTCGCGCATGGTGGATGCCTGCGCCCCGATCGTCAGGAACACCGAGCCGAGCAGCAGATAGGCCATGGTGAAATAGGTGACGAACAGCAGCGTGAACATCGGCAGGCCAACGGCGGGCGACAATTCGCCGACCATCCCGGCAAAAGCGGGTGGCAGCATGCTCGTCACCTGACCCAGCACCGTGCCCCAGAAGGTGATGAACAGCACCGCCACGCCGAACATGCCGAGCAGCTTGCCCAGGAACACCGCCTCCAGCGGCACGGCGGCGGCCAGCACCTCGATCACCTTGTTGGAGCGTTCCTCGGCCATGGTGCCGACGACCTGCCCCGCGAGGAACAGGGTCAGGAAGAACACGCCGAAGACCGCCAGGAACGCGGTCTGGTTCTGCCCGCCCAGTGTCGCGCGCTGACGCGAGAAGGGCAGTTTTCGGGCTGTGACCTTGGGCAATTCGCCGCCCAACCGCTCGGCCGACAGCGCGCCGCTGGCCAGCACCGCCAGATAGTCCGCCGCCCGCGTACCCCGCGCGCCATAGAGGATCGTCGGCCGATCGAGCGGACCGTATAGCACGGCGGTCGCGTCATAGTCGGGCGACTCGAATGCGGCGCGTGCCTGGGCCGCCGGGTCGCGCGCGGGGGGCAGCGTCACCAGCTCGGGCGGCTCCTCGTCGCGGCGGAAGACGGTGCGCGACTGGCGATCGGCCGCGGCAAAGGCCTTGGCGACCGTATCGGGCACGATCGCGACGATGCGCACCCGGTCGGTGCCATGGTCCGCCGCCTGCGCCGCGCCCATCGCGCCGATGGTGCTGAACGCCACCATGATGAGCGGTGCGAACAGGAACAACAGGAAGATCGGCGTGTAGACGGTCGCGATGAAATCGCGCCGCGCGATGGTCATGGTCTGGCGGATCAATCGGCGGGTCGGGCTCATGCCGCTTTCTCCTCAACGGATTCGCCGACGATCCGGACAAAGGCTTCGTGAAGGCTGGGACGCTCGATCGACAGGTTCAGGATGCCCGCCCCCGCCGCCAGCAGCTGGCCCAGTATCGGCTCGATCCCGTCTTCGGGCAGCGGGAAACGCCAGTCCGCGCCTTCGCGTACCGCATCGGTGGGCAGCAGCGCGGGCGTCACCCGATCCGGGTCACGCGGGCGGTAGCGGACCCGCGCGGTCAGGGTGCTGCGCGCCTCGTCCACCGTCCCCTCGAACCGGCGACGTCCGCCCGCGATGATGGCAAGGCGGTCGCACAGCCGCTCGGCATGGGCCATGACATGGGTGGAGAACAGGATCGTCGCGCCCCGGTCGCGCTCGCCCAGGATCAGCGCCTCCAACCGTTCCTGGTTGACCGGGTCCAACCCCGAAAAGGGCTCGTCCAGCACCAGCAGCTTCGGGCGATGCACCACCGAGCCGAGCAGTTGGACCAGCTGCGCCATCCCCTTGGACAATTTGCGGATCTTGCTGTCTGCGGCATGGCCGAGCCCGGCCTGTTCGAGCAGTTCGACAGCCCGCGCACGGCCCGTCTTCCAGTCCAACCCGCGCAGCGCGCCCATGAAGGCGATCGCCTCGCGGGCCTTCATCGCCGGATACAGACCGCGTTCTTCGGGCAGATAGCCGACCAGATCGCTGGCATCGCGCGGATGGGCCTGACCGAGCAGGCGGCGCTCCCCCTCATCGGGTTCGATGATGCCGAGCAGCATGCGCAGCGTGGTCGTCTTGCCCGCGCCGTTGGGGCCGAGCACCCCATATACCGCGCCGGTCGGGACCGCGATGTCGACGCCGTCGACGACCCGCCGGTCACCGAAGCGTTTGGCGAGGCCCGAGGCGCTGACCGCCCACTGATTATCCACGCGCCCCTGATTATCCACGCGATTGTCCCTCCCTGATCCCCTGTGGTAGCGGGCGTATGTGGCGCAAGACAAGCTGGAAACCCGGATCAAGGCAAAGGCGGCCGAACTGGGCTTTGCCGCGGTCGGCATCACCCATGCCGATGCCGCGCCCCGGACCGTCGAACGGCTGCGCCAATGGCTGGCGGAGGGGCGGCACGGATCGATGATCTGGATGGCCGACCGCGCGCACCAGCGGCAAAGCCCCGCAAGCCTGTGGCCCGAGGTGAAGAGCATCATCTCGCTCGGCGTCAGCTACGCCCCTGCCGAAGACCCGATGCGGCTGGCGGATCGGGGGCGGATCGGGCGCATCTCGGTCTATGCGCAGGGGGCAGACTATCACGATGTCGTGAAGCGCCAGTTGAAGGCGCTGGGCCGCTGGCTGGCGCAGGAGGGGGCCTGCGACCTGAAGGTCTTCGTCGACACCGCGCCGGTGATGGAAAAGCCGCTGGCCGAGGCGGCGGGGCTGGGCTGGCAGGGGAAGCATACCAATCTCGTCAGCCGGGAACATGGCAGCTGGCTGTTCCTGGGCGCGATCTACACCACGCTGGCGCTGGAGCCCGATGCGGTCGCGCGCGATACGTGCGGACGCTGCGATGCGTGTCAGCGCGCCTGCCCGACCGATGCGTTTCCCGCGCCCTATCAACTCGATGCGCGGCGCTGCATCTCCTATCTCACCATCGAACATGCCGGGCCGATCCCGGAGGAATTCCGGGAAGCGATCGGCAACCGTATCTATGGCTGCGACGACTGTCTGGCGGTCTGCCCGTGGAACAAGTTCGCGGCCGCCGCGCAGGCGAACATGGCCTTCCATCCCCGCGCCGAGCTGACCGCGCCGGAGCTGGGGGATTTGCTGTCGCTGGACGATGCGGAATTTCGGCAGGTGTTTTCGGGGTCGCCGATCAAGCGGATCGGGCGCAATCGGATGATCCGCAATGCGGCCATCGCGGCGGGCAATAGCGGCGCGGCGGACCTGGTGCCGGTGTTGCAGCGGTTGTTGGGCGATGCCGATCCGGTGGTGGTGGAGGCCGCGGAATGGGCCTTGGGGCGGTTGAACGCATAACCCTCGTCATTGCGAGCGGAGCGAAGCAATCCAGATGTCCGGGCAAGACGCCCTGGATTGCTTCGTTCCGCTCGCAATGACGGAGGGGGCGTCAATCCACCCAGTCGAGCCCGATATCCTTGTAGACCGAGCGATCCTCGTCCCAGCCCGGCTTGACCTTCACATGCAGGTACAGGTGCACCTTCTGCCCCAGTAGTTCGGACAGCTGCGCCCGCGCCCGCGCGCCGATCTCCTTGATCCGCACGCCGTTCTTGCCCAGCACGATCGCGCGCTGGGTCGGGCGTTCGACCAGGATCTGCTGGTGGATCTCGACCGATCCGTCCTCGCGTTCCTTATACGCCTCGGTCTCGACCGCGCTGGCGTAAGGCAGTTCGGCGTGGAGCTGGAGATAGAGCTGCTCGCGCGTCACTTCGGCGGCCAGCGCGCGCTCGGTCGCGTCGGACACCTGATCCTCGGGATAATGCCACGGCCCCTCGGGCATCAGCGAGGCCAGCCGGGTCTTCAACTGAGGCAGGCCGTCGCCGGTCTGGGCCGAGATGAACCAGGTCTCGTCGAACTTCACGACATCGTTCAGCTTTTCGGCATGGGTCAGCAACCGCGCCTTGTCGGCGATGTCGACCTTGTTGAGGATCAGATGCTTGGGCTCGGGCCGGTGCGCGATCGACTCGGCGATGGCGTGAATCTTCGGGCCAATGCCGCCCTTGCCGTCGACGACCAGCGCCAGGATGTCGGCGCCCTCCGCGCCTTCCCAGGCGGCGGCGACCATCGCCCGGTCCAGACGGCGCTTGGGCTCGAAGATGCCGGGCGTGTCGACCAGCAGAATCTGCGCATCGCCCTCGATCGCGACGCCCAGCAGCTTGGCACGGGTCGTCTGCGCCTTGGGGCTGACGATCGCGACCTTCTGGCCGACCAGCGCATTGACGAGGGTGGATTTGCCGGCATTGGGCGCGCCGACGACGGCAACGAGGCCGCAACGTTGTTCAGTCATGACCGCCAGCGGTACAGGTCCCGCCCCCTTCCCGCAACGGTCCGCCCACATGGACAGAATGTAATGGCCGCATCACGGAACGGCCACCGCCCGTCGCGCATTTTTTCGGCCACGATTTCAACGTCAGGAGAGACGCCATGAAGACCCTTCTCACCGCCCTGTCGGCTGCTGCCCTGTTGACGGTCGCTGGCCCGGCTTCGGCCAAGGGCTGCCTGAAGGGCGCGGCCGTGGGCGGCGTCGGTGGCCATTTCGTCGGCAAGGGCCATGCGGTGCTGGGCGCGGCGGCAGGCTGCGCGATCGGCCATCACCGCGCAAAGGTTCAGGCCAAGAAGCAGGCGGCCGCCGCCAAGGGGCGCTAAGCCACCGCCTGTCGCGAGAGGCCTGAGCGCAAGACTCGGGCCTCTCTATCGAACCCGCCTTACGCCTTCAGCTTCGCCAGCAGCGCCTTGGCAGCGGCCGTTTCGGCCTCCTGCTTGTTGGCCCCCGACGCGCTCGCCTCGGCGGTGCGGCCGATCCGCACCGTCACGGTGAAGCGCGGCGCGTGATGCGGCCCCGACCGGTCGGTCACGACATATTCGGGTGCCTTGCGGTTGTGCGCGGCGGCCCATTCCTGAAGCGCGGACTTGGGATGCTGCGGCGCCTTGCCCTGCGCATGCACCCGGTCGCCCCAGGCCTTGCGGACAAAGATACGCGCCGCCTCCAGCCCCGCCTCGCGATACCAGGCCCCGATCAGCGCCTCCATCACGTCGCCCAGCACATTGTCGCTGTCCGAAGCGCCATCGTCACGCGCCTGCTTGCCCAGCCGCAAATGCTCGCGCACGCCCAGATCGCGGGCGACATCGGCACAGACCGCCCCCGTCACCAGCGAGTTGAGACGCCGCGACAGCTGCCCCTCGGGCTCGGCGGGGAATTGCTCCCACAACCATTCCGCCATGATGAGGCCGAGCACCCGGTCGCCCAGGAACTCCAGCCGCTCGTAATTTTCCGCCGCCTGGCTGCCATGGGTCAGTGCACGGTGGAAGGGCGCGGTGTCGCCGGGCGCGCGGCCGAGGATCTGCGCCAGCCAGTCATCCACGCTGCTCAAAACCCGCCTCCGATCCGATCCCAGCGGGCGGCCGACACCCAGGTCCAGGGCTTGATCCATTCGGCCGAACCATCGGTCGAGAAGAAGACGACGGCGGCACGCCCCTCCAGCCGGTTCATCGGGATCATGCCCATGCCACGCGGCGGCGCGAAGCGGCTGTCCGCCGAGTCGTCGCGATTGTCGCCCATCAGGAAGACATGGTCGGCCGGGACCCGGTACACGCCGGTATCATCGGCCTCGGGGAAATTGCCCTGGTCGAGCACATTGTAGCTCTTGCCATCGGGCAGCGTCTCGCGAAACTGCGGATAGCGGCAGACCGGCTTGCCCGCGATCGTGTCGAGGAACGCCCCGCATTTGTCGGCGGTGAAATTCGGGGTCAGCGGCAGGATGAAGTCGGCGATCCGCTGCTTCGGCACCGGGCGGCCGTTCAGGATGACCTGGCCGTTCGTAACCTGAATGGTATCGCCCGGCAGGCCGATCACCCGCTTAATGACGTCATGATCGTCGGGCTCCGGCGAGCGGAACACCACCACGTCGCCCCGCGCCGGATCGCGGCCCAGGATACGGCCGGGCAGCAGCGGCAGGCCGAAGGGAAAGGACCAGCGCGAATAGCCGTAATTCCACTTCGTCACGAACAGATAGTCGCCGATCAGCAGTCGCGGCAGCATCGATTCCGATGGAATGACGAACGACGTCACGATGAAGCTGCGCAGGATGAAGACGAACAACGCCAGTTTCAGAAAGAAACGCAGCGTATCCTTCGCCTCGGACTTTTGCGGCGATGTCGGAGGAGTGTCGGCCATGGCCAGCGGGTTCGCGCAAGCCGTCCTTTACGTCAAGTAGCGCCGTCGAGCGGCCCGCCCCCTTTCGTGCCGCTTCGGTCGCGGCTAGGGGAACCGCCCCTGTCCTCATCGGTACATCCCTGCACGCATGACCGATTTCATCCTCAACCTCATCGCCTGGGGCGGCTATTTCGGCATCTTCCTGTTGATGGCGCTGGAAAATATCGTGCCCCCTATCCCGTCCGAGGTCATCATGGGCCTGGGCGGCATGGCGGTTGCGCGTGGCGACATGGCAATGATCCCACTGATCCTGTGGGGAACCGCAGGCACGACGATCGGCAATTATGCCTGGTATGCGGTCGGCCGCTATATCGGTTACGAGCGGTTCCGGCCCTTCGTCGACCAATATGGCCGCTGGCTGACCATGGAGTGGCGCGATGTCGAGCGGCTGCACCTGTTCTTCGTGCGGCATGGCGGGTGGGTGGTGTTCGTGTTCCGCTTCATGCCCGCCTTTCGCACGATGATCTCGCTGCCCGCCGGGATCACGCGGATGCCGCTGGGCAAGTTCCTGCTCTGGACCTTTGCGGGCAGCACGATCTGGAACGCGATCCTGGCCTATGCCGGACTGTGGCTGGGTGCCAATTTCGAGGCGATCAACCGCTATGTCGGCCCCGCCGCGATCGTCATGACGGTGGTGATGATCGGCGGCTATCTGTGGCGGGTGTTTACCTGGAAACCGCGCGGGGAACGCTAGTCAGGCGCGCGGATGCGCCGTCCGATAGATGTCGAGCAGATGCGCGGCATCGACCGCCGTATAGATTTGCGTCGAGCTGAGGCTGGCATGGCCGAGCAGTTCCTGAAGCTGGCGCAAGTCCGCCCCGCGCCCCAGCAGATGCGTGGCAAAGCTGTGGCGCAGCGCGTGCGGCGTGGTTCGTGCGCCCAGCCCCAGCCGCTCGCGCGCCGCCTGGACCGAGCGACGGATGATCGCGGGCGATAGCGGCCCGCCCTTCGCCCCCCGGAACAGCGGTTCGTTCGGCGACAGCGGATAGGGGCTCTGGGCAGCATAGGTCTCGATCGCCACCCGCAATTCGGGCAGCAGCGGCACGATGCGGGTCTTGCCCCGCTTGCCGGTCACCCGGATCGTCTCGCCCAGCGGCAGGATGCTGGCGGGCAGCGCCATCGCCTCGCCGATGCGCAGGCCCGCACCATAGAGCAGCAGCAACACCGCCCAGTCACGTGCCGCGATCCAGGGCTCGGCGGCATTCTCGGCGATATCCTCGCCCAGTGCCATGATATCGGCGGGCGCCTGGGGACGCGGGATGCTCCGTTTGCGACGCGGCCCCTTGAGGGCGGGCGGCGCGACCCCGGCCCAGTGCAGGAAGGTCCGCACCGCCGACAATTCGCGTGCCGTGGACGCGGCGGTCAGCCCATCCCCCCGCCGTGCGGCGAGAAAGGCGCGCAGATCGGCAGCCGTCAGGCGGGCGAGCGCCGCGCCGTCGATGACCTCGCCCCAATGCTCGCGAAGGAAACCGCACAGCCGCTCGGCAGTGGCGACATAGGCGCGTACCGTATGGTCGGACCGGCGCAGGTCCACGGTCAGATGGCGGTAATAATCGGCGATCAGCACGGTCATGGCTGCGAAACGATGGCAGGCGGCGGCTTGGCGGCAAAGATAAATCGGTTAGGATTCAGATGAAACGGCCGTCATAAAGTCCATGATTACGCCCATTTCCTCCGCCTCTCCGATCCGCTTCGATCCGCAGTCGAGCCGAGACGCGTCGGCGTCGGCGTCGGCGGCATCGCCATCGCCGTTCGACAAGCCGATCGGACCGACCACCATCTCGATCTCCCGCGAGGCGTTCGAGGCCCTGAAGGCTCTGGAGAAGGGGTATGTCGCGGAACCCGAAGACCCGGTGACCTATGACAAGAAGGTCAAAGCGCTGCTTGCCGCCCGTCAGGAGGTGATCGAGCGTGAGACCGCACCCGACATCGCTGCCCCCGCCGCTCCGCTCTTCGACAATCCCGATACCGCCCCGTTTGCCGCCGATGCCGAGCCGCTTTTCAAGATGCTCCGGGACACCCCCTATGGAAGTCAGGATCTGGCAAACGCGCTCGTCAACACCCTGCCTCGGGACGGACAAGGCAGCGATACGACACGAGCTGCCGACTTCGCGTTGATGCGCGTGAAGTTCGCCACGATCACCGACCGATTGATCGCCCCCGAGAATCGCAAGGCGGCGAGCGCCATCTTCGACAAAATGTATGACATGGCGACCACCGCAAAGACCATCGACCAAGGCCTCCTCGCCAAGACGACGAAGATCGCCACTGGTCCGGGCTCGCCCGATCAGCGGGCCACCGCCATCATCAACGAGGTTCGAAGCGCGATCGGTGGAAATCCCGCCACCGATCGGCGCCATGGCGAATTGATCGACATGGCCCTATCCTGGCAGGTATTCGAGAGCAGCTTCCAGGGTAGCAATAACCCGAAAGCCTGAGCGACCGCACGGAAGACACAAAAAAGGGGGCACCTTCCTATGAAAGCGCCCCCTTTTCATGAATCGTAAAAAGGCTCAGTCGCGATCGAGGATCGCGTCTATGGCCGCGCCGACTTCCTCCATCGCCGCCATGCCGTCGACCCGCGTCACGATACCGCGCGCTTCGTAGATCGGCAGGATCGGTGCGGTCTTGGCGCGGTACTCGGCCATGCGGGTCCGCACGGTCTCGGCATTGTCGTCGGGGCGGCGCTTGAACTCGGTCGAGCCGCACACGTCGCATACACCTTCGACCTGGGGCGTCTTGAAGCTGTCGTGATAACCCGCCCCGCACGAGGCGCAGGTGAAGCGGCCGGTGATGCGCTCGACCAGCGCATCCTCGTCGACCGCCAGCTCGATGACATGATCGAGCGACTTGCCACGCTCGGCGAGCAGCACGTCCAGCGCCTCGGCCTGCGCCTCGGTACGCGGATAGCCGTCGAAGATCGCGCCGCCTTCGGCCTCGGCCTGGTCCAGCCGCTCGCCGATCAGCGCCGAGACGATCGCGTCCGACACCAGCTCGCCCGCGTCCATCACCGCCTTGGCCTGGAGGCCGACGGGGGTGCCCGCCTTGACCGCCGCGCGCAGCATGTCGCCGGTCGACAGCTGCACCATGCCGCGCTTGGCCACCAGCCGCTGCGCCTGGGTCCCCTTGCCCGCGCCCGGCGGACCCAGCAGGATGATGTTCACGCTCACGTCACTCTCCCCTCTTGTCCCTGCGATCCGCCCGCGCGCTTAGCGCAGACGGCCACCCTTCAGCTTGGCCTTTTTGATCAGATCGCCATATTGATGCGCCAGCAAGTGGCTCTGAATCTGGGTCACCGTGTCCATCGTCACGTTGACGACGATGAGCAGGCTGGTGCCACCCAGATAGAAGGGAATTTGCAACGCCGAGACCAGATATTCGGGCAGCAGACAGATGATCGTCAGATAGGCCGCGCCGATCACGGTGATGCGGGTCAGAACATAGTCGAGATAGGTCTCGGTGTTTTTGCCCGGACGGATGCCGGGGATGAACCCGCCATAGCGCTTCAGATTGTCGGCCGTCTCCTCCGGGTTGAACACAACCGCGGTGTAGAAGAACGAGAAGAAGACGATGCCCGCACCATAGAGCAGCATGTACACAGGGCTGCCGTGCTGCAGATACTGGTTCAGGCTGATGATGAAGTCGCCCCAGCGGCTCTCACCCGCGACGCGCTGGCCCGCAAATTGCGAGATGGTCAGCGGCATCAGCAGCAGCGACGAGGCAAAGATCGGAGGGATCACGCCCGCCGTGTTGATCTTCAGCGGCAGGTGGCTGCGATCGGCCTGCATGCCCCGCTGCGTCGCGCGCTTCGGATACTGGATCAGGATGCGGCGCTGCGCGCGCTCCATGAAGCAGATGAACAGGACGAGGACGATGACCGCAACGACGATGCCGATCAGACGGACCGGATCGATGCTGCCGGTGCGGCCGCCTTCGAGCAGGTTGACCAGCGTGGTCGGCAGATGGGCGACGATGCCCGCCATGATGATGAGCGACACGCCATTGCCGATGCCACGGCTGGTGATCTGCTCACCCAGCCACATCAGGAACATCGTACCGCCGATCAGCGAGATGACCGCTGCGATGCGGAAGGTCATGCCCGGCTCGATCACCGCCTGGATGCCCTGGCTGGCACCCAGCGTCTCCAGACCCACGGCAATGAAATAGCCCTGGATCGCGGTCAGTAGCACCGTACCGTAGCGGGTATACTGGTTCAGCTTCTTGCGGCCGCTCTCGCCTTCCTTCTTGATGGCGGCGAGCTGCGGTGACAGCGAGGTCGCGAGCTGCACGACGATCGACGCCGTGATGTACGGCATCACGCCCAGCGCGATCAGCGACATGCGGCTGAGCGAACCGCCCGAAAAGGTGTTGAAGAAGTCGAGCACGCCGCCCGTGGTCTTCTGGCTCAGCAGGCCCAGCGCGGTCGGGTCGACGCCCGGCAGCGGAACATAGCTGAGCAGGCGGAAGACGATCAGCGCGCCGATCGTGAACCACAGCCGCTTCTTGAGGTCGGTGGCCTTGGCGAATTTCGCCAGGCTGATGCTTTGCGCCATCTGGTCGGCTGCGGATGCCATAGCTGTTGCGTTATCCTGGAAACGAAAAACGGCGGGATGCGTTTTGAACCGCCCCGCCGCTCATATAGGCGCGAAGACGCGCTTGTCTAACCCGGATGCAAAATCCGCCGCTGTCATCGTGAGCCAGGGCCCTGTGACAGCGGCGGATCTTATCCGGTTCAGGCCTTGGCGGCGAGCTTCGCGGCGCGGGTCTGGCCCTTCTTCGCGGCAGCCTTTTCGGCGGCGGGCACGACGTGCGGCACGTCGACCGAACCACCGGCCTTCTCGACGGCTTCACGCGCCGAGGCCGACACGCCCTGCACGACGAACGACAGCTTGGTGGTCAGCTCGCCCTTGCCGAGCAGACGCACACCGTCCTTGCCGCCACGGGCCAGGCCAGCGGCCTTCAGCGCGGCGTGATCGATCGTGCCGTCGGTCTTCAGCTTGCCCGAATCGACCGCCTTCTGGATCGCGCCCAGGTTCACCTCGGCATAATCCTTGGCGAAGATGTTGTTGAAGCCGCGCTTCGGCAGACGCATGTGGAGCGGCATCTGACCGCCCTCGAAGCCCGCGATGGACACGCCCTCACGGCTCTTCTGACCCTTGACGCCGCGACCACCGGTCTTGCCCTTACCCGAGCCGATACCGCGACCGACGCGGATCTTGGACTTGCGGGCACCCTGGTTGTCGAAAAGTTCGTTCAGCTTCATGATTTGCACTCGCTTTCGCTTGTTTCGCGCATGGCCGTCATTCGGGAAGAATCACGGTCGCTGGATAAAAGGAAGGGGGCCGCATAGCCCCCTTCCCCGTGTTTGTCACTGTTCAATGTGACGGATATGAGTCTGTCGTGACGACAGGGCTCAGTCCACCACCTGAACCATGTGCTGCACCTTGCGGATCATGCCGCGGACTTCAGGGCTGTCCTGAAGCTCGGAGACCTTGTGCATCTTGTTCAGGCCCAGGCCGACGAGGGTCGCGCGCTGGTCCTTGGTGCGGCGGATCGGCGAACCGGTCTGCTTGATCTTGATGGTAGCCATGGTCGCTTACTCCACGACGGCCGCGGCTTCCGCCTCGGCAGTCTGCTGGGTGGCACCGTGACCGCGACCCAGCAGGTCGGCGATCTTCTTGCCACGACGCTGCGCCACCGCCTTCGGCGAAGTCTGGTCGCCCAGCGCTTCGAAGGTGGCACGGATCATGTTGTACGGGTTCGACGTACCGACCGACTTCGTCACCACGTCAGCGACGCCGAGCGATTCGAAGATGGCGCGCATCGGACCACCGGCGATGATGCCGGTCCCCTGCGGGGCCGAACGCACCGTCACGCGGCCCGCACCGAAATGGCCGTTGCCATCATGATGCAGCGTGCGACCGTCCTTCAGCGGAACGCGGACCATCGCCTTCTTGGCGGCAGCCGTCGCCTTCGAAATGGCTTCCGGCACTTCGCGCGCCTTGCCATGACCGAAGCCCGCACGTCCCTTGCCATCGCCGACCACGACGAGCGCGGCGAAGCCGAAACGCTTACCGCCCTTCACGGTCTTCGAGACGCGGTTGATGTGGACGAGCTTTTCGATCAACTCTTCGCCCTGCTCCTCAGGTCCACCACGACGATCGTCGCGACGACCACGGTTGCCGTCACGGCCACCACGGCCGCGGTCACCGCCGCCCGGACCACGGCCACGGCCGCCCCGGGGACCACGACCCTGGGTCGCGTCCTGCGCGGCGCCTTCGGCACCGGCAACGGCCACGTTGTTCTCGTCAGCCATATTAGAACTCCAATCCCGCTTCGCGTGCCGCCTCGGCCAGCGCCTTGACGCGACCGTGGAACAGGAAGCCGCCACGGTCGAAAACGACCTGCGTGACGCCGGCGGCCTTGGCCTTCTCGGCCACGCGCTTGCCGACTTCGCTCGCCGCTGCGACGTTCGCGCCCGACTGGCCGCGTGCGTCCTTTTCCAGCGTCGAAGCCGAAGCCACGGTACGACCGGCCTCGTCGTCGATCACCTGGGCATAGATATGCTTGCCCGAGCGATGCACCGACAGGCGCGGACGGGTGCCCGCACGCGCACGCAGCGCGGTACGGTTGCGCCGACGGCGCTTCTCGAAAAGAGAGAGACCCTTGGTCATTACTTCTTCTTCCCTTCCTTGCGGAAGATGAACTCGCCGTCGTACTTGATGCCCTTGCCCTTATACGGCTCGGGCTTGCGCCAGCGGCGGATCTCGGCGGCCAGCTGGCCGACCTTCTGCTTGTCCGCACCGCTGATTTCGACGGTGGTGGCGTCCGGCGTCTTCACTTCGAGGCCTTCCGGCACGTCGATGTTGACGTCGTGGCTGTAGCCGAGCTGCAGCTTCAGGGTCTTGCCCTGCGCGGCGGCGCGGTAGCCGACGCCGGTGATGACCAGCTTCTTCGAGAAGCCAGCGGTCACGCCGGTGACGAGGTTCTGCACCATGGTGCGCTGCATGCCCCAGAAGGCGCGGGCGCGCTTCGTGGCGTTGGCAGGCTGCACCGCGATGGCGTCCGCCTGGACGTCATAGGTGATCTCGTCGGCGAGCGGCATGGAGAGGGTGCCCTTGGGACCCTTCACGCTCAGCACCTTGTCGGCGATGGTCGCGGTGACGCCGGCCGGAACCGGGACCGCCTTCTTACCGATGCGGCTCATCAGAACACCTCCGCCAGGACTTCGCCACCGACATTCTGCTCACGCGCTTCGGCGTCCGACAGAACGCCACGCGGCGTCGACACGATGGTGATGCCCAGGCCGTTGCGAACGCGGGGAAGATCCTGCGCGCCCGAATAGATACGGCGGCCGGGCTTCGACACGCGCGCGACATGCTTGATCGCGGGCTGGCCTTCGAAATACTTCAGCTCGATGCGGATGCCGGCCGCGGGGCCCATCTGCTCTTCGCTGTAGCCACGGATATAGCCCTCGCGCTGAAGCACGTCGAGCACGCGGGCCCGCAGCTTCGACGCAGGCGTCAGGACGGAGTCCTTGCGCGCGCGCTGGCCGTTGCGGATGCGGGTGAGCAAGTCACCCAGGGGATCGGTCACTGCCATCTCAAATGGTCCTTACCAGCTCGACTTGGTGACGCCGGGGATCTGGCCCTTGTTGGCCAGTTCACGCAGCATGACGCGAGCGAGACGGAACTTGCGGTAATACGCACGCGGACGACCGGTGATCTCGCAGCGATTGCGGATACGGGTCGGGTTGCCGTTGCGGGGGATCTCGGCCATCTTCAGGCGCGCGATCAGACGCTCGGTCTCATCGAGGCTCTGGTCGTTCGCGATCGCCTTCAGCTTCGCGTACTTGCCCGCATACTTCTTGACGAGAGCGCGACGCTTCTCGTTCTTATTGATTGAACTCAGTTTCGCCATGGACTTAAGCTCTTTCTGTAAGGACCCCCTCCCCGGCGTGGAGAGGGGGCAGTCCGGTTACGCCGCCTTCTTCTCGTCGGCAGCGTCTTCCTTGGGGAACGGGAAGCCGAACAGACGCAGCAGCTCGCGCGCTTCGTCGTCGGTCTTCGCCGAGGTGGTCACGATCACATCCATGCCGCGCACCTTGTCGATGCGGTCATAGTTGATTTCGGGGAAGATGATCTGTTCCTTGATGCCGCAGGCATAGTTGCCGCGACCGTCGAAGGACTTCGGATTCAGGCCGCGGAAGTCGCGAACGCGCGGCAGCGCGATCGTGATGAAGCGGTCCAGGAATTCGTACATGCGCTCGCGACGCAGCGTGACCTTCACACCGATCGGCATGCCTTCACGCAGCTTGAACTGCGCGATCGACTTCTTCGCCTTGGTGATGACGGGCTTCTGACCCGCGATCAGCTCCATCTCGGAGGCGGCCTGGTCGACGCGCTTCTTGTCCTGCGTCGCTTCGCCCACGCCCATGTTGAGCACGATCTTCTCGATCCGGGGGATCTCGTTGACGTTCTTGTAACCGAACTTGTCGGTCATCGCCTTGATGATGCTATCGTCATAGATAGCCTTCATGCGGGGCTTGTAATCAGCCATCGATCTTCTCCCCGGTCTTGACGGCCACGCGGACCTTCTTGCCATCCTGCGTCTCGAAACGGACGCGGGTCGGCTTGCCATCGGCGGTCACGTGCGCAACCTTCGAGATGTGCAGCGGAGCAGCAACGCGCTCCAGGCCACCCTGCGGGTTCGCCTGGGTCGGCTTGCGGTGACGGGTGGCGATGTTGACGCCGTCCACGACGACCTTGCCGTCCTTCGGCATCGCCAGCGACACGGTGCCGGTCTTGCCCTTGTCCTTGCCGGACAGGACGATGACCTTGTCGCCCTTCTTGATGCGTGCAGCGGCCATTACAGAACCTCCGGCGCCAGCGAGATGATCTTCATGTGCTTCTTGCCGCGAAGCTCACGCACGACCGGGCCAAAGATACGGGTGCCGATCGGCTCCTCGTTCTTGTTGACCAGCACGGCGGCGTTACCGTCGAAACGGATCACCGAACCGTCGGCGCGACGGATGTCCTTGGCGGTACGCACGATCACCGCGCGGTGAACGTCGCCCTTCTTCACGCGGCCACGCGGCTGCGCTTCCTTGACGCTGACGACGATGATGTCGCCGACCGATGCCGTGCGGCGCTTCGAGCCGCCCAGCACCTTGATGCACTGCACCCGCTTCGCGCCGCTGTTGTCAGCGACGTCGAGATTGGACTGCATCTGGATCATAGATCCGCTTCCTTCTCTCTATCTGGGGAGGATACCGACCCTACCCCGCCTTAAAAAACGACCCCCGGCGCAGGGTGACCCGCGCCAGGGGGAGAGGCCCCATAGCCACTCCTGGTTCGAAAGGCAAGCGAGTCGCCCCGCCCCTTTCGACCAATCCGCTCTTTGCCCCGAAGGGCGCCTTCACATCCGAACCCCGCCCCTCCGATCCGGAGAAGCGGGGCCCGACGTCAAAGGGTTCAGCCCTCGGCCGAGGCCCGTTCCGGCGTCATGTGGGTATCAACCCGCTCGACGACCTTCCAGGTCTTCAGCTTCGAGATCGGGGCGGTCTCTTCGATCCGCACCGTCTCTCCGGCCTTGTACTCGTTCGCCTCGTCATGGGCGTGGTACTTCTTCGACCGACGGATGATCTTGCCGTAGAGGGGGTGCTTAACCTTCCGCTCCACATTGACGACGACCGTCTTATCGGTCTTGTCCGAGACAATCACCCCGGTCAGCACGCGCTTCGGCATGTGTCTCGGTCCTTACTTGGCAGCCGCAGCGGAGCGCTGCGCCTGGATGGTCTTGATCCGCGCGATGTCGCGACGGACTTCCTTGACCCGGCTGGGCTTTTCGAGCTGGCTCGTGGCCGCCTGGAAGCGCAGGTTGAACTGCTCGCGCTTCAGGTTGCCCAGCGCCTCGACGAGCTGGTCGTCGCTCTGGCCGGTATATTCAGTCTTGGCCATTACTCGCCTCCGAGGTGCGAGGTGTCGCCCAGGCGGGCAACGACCTTGGTCTTGATGGGCAGCTTCATCGCCGCGCGCTCGAATGCCTCAGCGGCCAGCGGGCCGTCGACACCGTCGAGTTCGAACAGGATGCGACCCGGCTTCACGCGGGCGGCCCAGAATTCCGGCGAACCCTTACCCGAGCCCATGCGGACTTCGGCAGGCTTCGACGAGACGGGCACGTCCGGGAAGATGCGAATCCAGAGACGACCCTGGCGCTTGATGTGACGCGTGATCGCCCGGCGAGCCGCCTCGATCTGGCGAGCCGTGATACGCTCCGGCTCCATGGCCTTCAGGCCATAGGAACCGAAGTTCAGGCTGGTGCCGCCCTTCGCATCGCCGTGGATGCGGCCCTTGAAGGCCTTGCGGAACTTGGTGCGCTTTGGTTGCAGCATGGTTTATGTTCCTTAGCGGCGATGATCGTCGCGCGCCGGGCGCACGCCGGAGGTCTGAGCCTCCATCATCAGCCGGTCCTGCGCCATGGGGTCATGGCCCAGGATCTCGCCCTTGAAGATCCACACCTTCACGCCGCACACGCCATAAGCGGTGTGGGCCTGCGCTTCGGCATAGTCGACGTTCGCACGCAGCGTGTGCAGCGGAACGCGGCCTTCACGATACCATTCGGTACGCGCGATTTCCGCGCCGCCCAGACGGCCGCCGCAGGTGATACGGATGCCTTCGGCGCCCAGACGGAGCGCGGACTGCACCGCACGCTTCATGGCGCGACGGAACGCGATACGGCGCTCCAGCTGGTCGGCCACGCCCTGGGCGACGAGCTTGGCGTCGATCTCGGGCTTGCGGATTTCGACGATGTTCAGCGACACGTCGGACGAGGTCATCGAACCCAGCTTCTTGCGAAGCTTTTCGATGTCGGCGCCCTTCTTGCCGATGATGACACCCGGACGCGCCGCGAAGATCGAGATGCGGCACAGCTTGGCCGGACGCTCGATGACGACCTTCGAGATCGCGGCCTGGGGCAGCGTCTTCATGATGAACTGGCGGATCTTCAGATCTTCCAGCAGCAGGCGGCCATAGTCATGGCCTTCGGCGAACCAGCGGCTGTCCCAGGTACGGTTGATCTGGAGACGCAGGCCGATCGGATTGCTCTTCTGACCCATTATGCTTCTTCCTGCTCGCGGACGACGATGCGGAGCCGCGAAAACGGCTTCAGGATGCGGGTGGACTTGCCACGGCCGCGCGTCGCGAAACGCTTCATGGTGATCGACTTGCCGACCGACGCCTCGGCGACGACGAGCGCGTCGACGTCGAGGTTGTGGTTGTTCTCGGCATTGGCGATCGCGGAGGCCAGGACCTTGCGCGCGTCGACGGCCATCGCCTTCGTCGAGAAGGCGAGGATGTTCATCGCGTCGCCGACCTTCTTGCCGCGGATGAGCCCTGCGACCAGGTTCAGCTTCTGCGCCGAACCGCGGATCTGCGTGCCGACCGACAGCGCTTCCTTGTCACCGACCTTGCGGGGGGATGCGGGCTTCGACATCAGCGCTTACCCTTCTTGTCGGCAGCGTGGCCGGGGAAGTAGCGCGTGGGCGCGAATTCACCGAGCTTCATGCCGACCATGTCCTCGTTCACCGAGACGGGAACGAACTTGCGACCATTGTAGACGTTGAAGGTCAGACCGACGAACGACGGCAGGATGGTCGAGCGACGCGACCAGGTCTTGATCGGACCTGCGCGGTTGCCAGCATCCTGCGCCACTTCGGCCTTCTTCAGGAGATGGAGGTCCACGAAAGGACCCTTCCAAACGGAACGAGCCATTGCGTGTTAGCCCTTCTTCTTGGCGTGACGGCTACGGATGATCATCTTGTCCGTCGCCTTGTTGTGACGAGTGCGCGCACCCTTGGTCGGCTTGCCCCACGGGGTGACCGGATGACGGCCGCCCGAGGTCCGGCCTTCACCACCGCCGTGCGGGTGGTCGACCGGGTTCTTCGCAACACCGCGGGTCAGCGGGCGATGGCCCTTCCAACGGTTGCGACCAGCCTTCGCCAGGTTGGTGTTGCCGTTGTCGGGGTTCGACACCGCGCCGACGGTCGCCATGCAGTTCGCATGGATGTAGCGCTGCTCGCCCGAGTTCAGACGGACGATGACCATGCCCTTGTCGCGGCCCACGACCTGCACATAGGTGCCGGCCGAACGTGCGATCTGACCGCCCTTGCCGGGCTTCATCTCGACGTTGTGGACGATGGTGCCGACCGGCATCTGGCCCAGCTCCATCGCGTTGCCCGGCTTCACGTCGGTCTTCTTGCCCGCGATGACCTTGTCACCGACGGCCAGACGCTGCGGCGCGATGATATAGGCAACGTTGTCCTTGCCCTCGGCATCGGCACCGTAGTTGATCAGCGCGATGAAGGCGGTGCGGTTGGGATCATATTCGATCCGCTCCACGGTGCCCTCAACGTCCCACTGACGACGCTTGAAGTCGATGAAGCGATAGCGCTGCTTGTGGCCGCCCGCGATACCGCGGCTGGTCACATGGCCCTTGTTGTTGCGGCCGCCGGTCTTGCGCTTGCCTTCGGTGAGCGCCTTGACGGGCGCGCCCTTCCACAGCGCCGAGCGGTCGACGAGGATCAGGCCGCGGCGGGCCGGGCTCGTCGGGTTATAATGCTTGAGTGCCATCGGCTCAGATCCCCGTCGTCACGTCAATGGACTGACCGTCCTTGAGGGTGACGATCGCCTTCTTCATGTCCGAGCGCTGGTACGGAGCGCCCTTCCACTTCTTGGTCTTGCCCTTCTGGACGATGGTGTTCACGCCGGTGACGTTCACGTCGAACAGCGCTTCCACCGCCGCCTTGATCTCGGGCTTGGTAGCACCGGGGGCGACCTTGAACACCACGGCGTTGTGCTCGCTGAGGAGCGTCGCCTTCTCGGTGATGTGCGGCGCAACGATCACGTCGTAATGACGCGGATCGATCGCCTTCTGCTGCTTAGCCATTGAAACGGGCCTCCAGCTTTTCGACAGCCGAGCGCGTCAGCACCAGGGTGTCATGCTTCAGAATGTCGTAGACATTGGCGCCAGCGGCCGGAAGGACGTTGATTTCCTTCAGGTTGCCTGCGGCCAGTGCGAACGACGTCTCGACGGCGTCGCCATCGATGACCAGCGCGGTCTTGCCGAAGCCGAGCTTCGCCAGATCGCCCTGCAGCGTCTTCGTCTTGTTACCAGCGACCGCCAGATCGTTCATCACGATCAGCGAACCCGCCTTGGCATGGCTCGACAGCGCCATCTTCAGACCCAGGGCGCGAACCTTCTTGTTCAGACCCGGGTTGAAGTCGCGGACGCGGGCGCCGTGCGCCTTACCACCGCCGATGAAGACGGGGGCCCGACGATCGCCGTGACGAGCGACACCGCCGCCCTTCTGGCGACCGAGCTTCTTGCCCGAACGCGCGACATCGGCGCGCTCACGGGTGCCGCGCGCGGTGGCGCGACGCTTTTCCAGCTGCCAGGTCACAACGCGGTGCAGGATGTCGGCGCGCGGATCGAGGCCGAAGACCTCGTCGTTGAGCTCGATGTCCGCGGCGTCGGTGCCGGCGAAGGATTGAACCTTGACCTTCACGACTTAGCCCTCCTGGCTCTCGGTGGCTTCCGGAGCAGGCTCGGCAGAAGCGTTGTTGTTGGCGGCCGCCTTGATGCTGGCGGGGAACGGGGCGTCCGCGTGGCGCGAAACCTTGACCGCGTCCTTGACGATCAGCCAGCCGCCCTTCGAGCCGGGCACCGAGCCCTTGACGAAGATCAGGCCGCGCTCGACGTCGGTCGACACGATTTCGAGGTTCTGCTGCGTGCGGTTCTTGTCGCCCATGTGGCCGGCCATCTTCTTGTTCTTGAAGACGCGGCCCGGGTCCTGACGGTTACCGGTCGAACCATGCGAACGGTGCGAGACCGAGACGCCGTGGGTCGCACGAAGACCACCGAAGTTCCAGCGCTTCATCGCACCGGCAAAGCCCTTACCCTGGGTACGACCCTGGATATCGACATACTGGCCGGGGACGAAATGGTCGGCGGAGATTTCCGCGCCGACGTCCAGCAGGCCGTCTTCGTTCACGCGGAACTCGACCAGCACCTGCTTGGGCTCGACTTCGGCCTTGCCGAAGTGGCCACGCTGCGGCTTGGCAACATTCTTGGTCTTGGCGACACCTGCACCAAGCTGGACGGCGGTGTAGCCGTCACGATCCATCTCGCGGCGAGCGACGACCTGTACGCCTTCAAGCGCCAGGACGGTGACCGGCACGTGCCGACCATCGTCCTGGAACAGGCGGGTCATCCCCAGCTTCTTCGCGATCACGCCGGTACGCATGATCCTGTTCCTTCCTCGACAGAGGCCCCCAAGAACCATTCAAGGGGGGCATATCCAGCCCGATTAAAGCGAAACGAGCCCCCGTCCCGGGCTGGCGACCGGCGAACCGGTCAGACGGGGGACGCTGCCCCGGCACCATCTCGCTTGCGCGAAACCACCGGGCGGTATCCCTTAAGAGTGCCGGATCGCGGGAGCGACCTCGGCGCGTTGACTGGCAGCTTTAGAACCAGGAAACGCCAAAATCCCGTGGGACGGAATCGTCGACCACGGGAACGCTGGCCCTCTTACGCCAGCTTGATCTCGACATCAACACCTGCGGCGAGGTCGAGCTTCATCAGCGCATCGACGGTCTGCGGGGTCGGCTGCACGATGTCCAGCATCCGCTTGTAGGTGCGGACCTCGAACTGCTCGCGCGACTTCTTATCGATGTGCGGACCACGGTTGACCGTGAACTTCTCGATGCGCGTCGGAAGCGGGATCGGACCGCGGATAAGAGCGCCGGTGCGGCGCGCGGTGTCGGCGATGTCGCCGGTCGCCTGATCGAGCACGCGATGGTCGAACGCCTTCAGACGAATGCGGATATTGCTGTCCATGATCCCTACCGATGCGAAAGAGCGGGCTTTCCGGTTGCGATCACGATGGATGGCAAGTGCGATCGGTCTATCCGACCAGGCACTCGACCGTCCGCCGTGAAGGCGACCTTGGGCCGAAACAAACTCTGGGTTACGACAAGGACGGCCAACCGCCCCTGCCCTCACTAAAAGGAAACGGCCGACTCCGGTGTGCCCGGTGCCAGCCGATTCCCTCAAGGCGTGTGCCTATACGCATATGGGCCGGGGGCCGCAAGGGGTGGGTGCGGGTTTTTGTTGGAAGGGATGGAACCCGCCCCGGAACGCCCCGAATCTCACCCGCTGTTCAGTCTGAGCGAAGTCGAAGGCCACGCGAGACGGTGGCTGCAGGGCGCGCACTTCGACTTCGCTCAGTGTGAACGGCGGGTGGGGAGCAAGCCGCCCTCACCCTTCCCACCCGCTATCGCGGGCGGGCCCCTTCCCTCTCCCGGCGGGAGAGGGAGGGAGGCGCTTTAGCGCCGGAAGGGTGAGGGCCGCCAAACACCCACAAACGAAAAAGGCCGCCCCCGTCGCCGGGGCCGGCCTTCCTCGAAAAGTTTCAGGCTTTCGCCCGAGACTTACTTGTCGATCGAGCTGACGACGCCCGCGCCGACGGTACGGCCGCCTTCACGGATCGTGAAGCGCTGACCGATGTCCATAGCGATCGGAGCGATCAGCTTCACGCCCAGAGCGACATTGTCGCCCGGCATGACCATCTCGGTGCCCTCAGGCAGCTCGACGGTGCCGGTGACGTCGGTCGTGCGGAAGTAGAACTGCGGACGATAGTTCGCGAAGAACGGGGTGTGACGGCCGCCTTCTTCCTTCGACAGGACGTACACTTCCGACTGGAAGTCGGTGTGCGGGGTGATCGAACCCGGCTTGGCCAGAACCTGACCACGCTCGACTTCGTCACGGGCAACGCCACGGATCAGCGCGCCGATGTTGTCGCCGGCCTGGCCCGAGTCGAGCAGCTTGCGGAACATTTCGACGCCGGTGACGGTGGTCTTGCGGGTGTCGTTGATGCCGACGATCTCGACTTCTTCACCAACCTTGATGATGCCGGTTTCGACACGGCCGGTGACGACGGTGCCGCGACCCGAGATCGAGAACACGTCTTCGATCGGCATCATGAACGGCTTGTCGAGCGGACGCTCCGGCTGCGGGATGTATTCGTCGACCTGCTTCATCAGCTCGAGAACGGCATCCTTGCCGAACTTGTCGTTCGAACCCGACAGCGCGCAGGTCGCCGAACCCTTGACGACGGGGATGTCGTCGCCCGGGAATTCGTACGAGCTGAGCAGCTCGCGGATTTCCAGCTCGACCAGCTCGAGGATTTCCTCGTCGTCGACCAGGTCGACCTTGTTCATGAACACGACCATCGCGGGCACGCCGACCTGGCGGGCGAGCAGGATGTGCTCGCGGGTCTGCGGCATCGGGCCGTCGGTCGACGACACGACCAGGATCGCGCCGTCCATCTGCGCCGCGCCGGTGATCATGTTCTTCACATAGTCGGCGTGGCCCGGGCAGTCGACGTGCGCATAGTGGCGCGCTTCGGTCTCATACTCGACGTGCGCGGTCGAGATGGTGATGCCGCGCTCACGCTCTTCCGGCGCCTTGTCGATGTTCGCGAAGTCCACCGCCGCGTTGCCAGCGACGTTGTCAGCCAGAACCTTGGTGATCGCTGCGGTCAGCGAGGTCTTGCCATGGTCGACGTGGCCGATGGTGCCGATGTTGAGGTGCGGCTTGTTCCGCTCGAATTTTGCCTTTGCCATTTTCCTACCTTCTGAATCGAATTCGGTGCCGCATCCGAGGCCACGCGAACGCGGCCCCATAGCGGGTGTTGGAAGCGATTGCCAGCCCCTAGCGTTGTCGCGCCCCCAGTTGCCCCGAGGGCGCGACGGACGCGATTAGGCCATCTTCGCCTTGACCTCGTCCGCAACATTCTGCGGCACTTCGTCATAGTGCGAGAACTGCATCGAGTACTGCGCACGGCCCTGGGTGAACGAGCGGAGCGCGTTCACATAGCCGAACATGTTGGCCAGCGGGACCATCGCCTCGACCGTCTGCGCGTTGCCGCGCGTGTCGGTGCCCTGGATCTGGCCACGACGGCTGTTCATGTCGCCGATGACGTCGCCCAGATAGTCTTCCGGGGTCACGACTTCGACCTTCATGACCGGCTCGAGCAGCGTGATGCCCGACTTCTGAGCCGCTTCGCGCATCGCGCCACGGGCACAGATTTCGAACGCCAGCGCCGACGAGTCGACGTCGTGATACGCGCCGTCATACAGCAGGACTTCGAAGTCGATGATCGGGAAGCCGACCAGCGAACCGGTTTCCGCGGTCTCACGGAAGCCCTTCTCGATCGCGGGGATATATTCCTTCGGAATGTTACCGCCCTTGATCTCGTCCTTGAAGACGAAGCCCGAACCACGCTCGCCCGGGGTCAGCTTGACCTTGACGCGGCCGAACTGGCCGGTGCCGCCCGACTGCTTCTTGTGCGTGTAGTCGATGTCGACCGGCTTCTTGAGGTATTCGCGATACGCCACCTGCGGCGCACCGACGTTCGCCTCGACCTTGAACTCGCGCTTCATGCGGTCGACCAGGATCTCGAGATGGAGCTCGCCCATGCCCTTGATGATGGTCTGGCCCGACTCGGCGTCCGAGGTCACGCGGAACGAGGGGTCCTCGCGTGCGAGACGATTGAGCGCGACGCCCATCTTCTCCTGGTCGGCCTTGGTCTTCGGCTCCACCGACAGCTCGATCACGGGCTCGGGGAATTCCATACGCTCGAGGATGATCGGGGCGTTCTGCGCGCAGAGCGTGTCACCCGTGGTGGTGTCCTTGAGGCCCGCCAGAGCGACGATGTCGCCCGCATAGGCTTCCTGGATGTCCTCACGGCTGTTCGCATGCATGAGCAGCATGCGGCCGATCTTTTCCTTCTTGTCCTTGACCGAGTTCAGGACCTGCGAAGAGGTCTCGAGCTTGCCCGAATAGATGCGGGCGAAGGTCAGCGAACCGACGAACGGGTCGTTCATGATCTTGAACGCCAGCGCCGAGAAGGGCTCGGTGTCCGACGAAGGACGCTCGTCCGGCGTCTCGCCGTCGAGCTTCACGCCCTTGATGGCCGGAACGTCGAGCGGCGACGGCAGATAGTCGATGACCGCGTCGAGCAGGGGCTGCACGCCCTTGTTCTTGAACGCCGAACCGCAGACCACAGGCACGAACGCCATGTCCAGCGTGCCCTTGCGGATCAGCTTCTTCAGCTCCTCGACCGACGGCTCGTTGCCTTCCAGGTACGATTCCATCGCGGCATCGTCCTGCTCGACGGCCATTTCGATCAGGTCGCTGCGATACTTGGCGGCCTTTTCCTTCAGGTCATCGGGGATGTCCTGATATTCGAACTTGGCGCCCAGCGACTCTTCGAGCCAGATGATCGCGCGGTTCTCGACCAGGTCGACGAGACCCTTGAAGCCGCCCTCGATGCCGATCGGCAGATACAGGACCGCCGGACGCGCGCCCAGACGCTCGATGATCGAGTTCACGCAGAAATAGAAGTCGGCGCCGGTGCGGTCGAGCTTGTTGACGAAGCACATGCGCGGCACGCCGTACTTGTCGGCCTGACGCCACACGGTTTCCGACTGCGGCTCAACACCCGCCACGCCGTCGAAGCAGGCGACCGCGCCGTCGAGCACGCGGAGCGAACGCTCCACTTCGATGGTGAAGTCGACGTGCCCGGGGGTGTCGATGATGTTGATGCGGTTGTCGTTCCAGAAACAGGTCGTCGCGGCCGACGTGATGGTGATGCCGCGCTCCTGCTCCTGCTCCATCCAGTCCATGGTGGCGGTGCCTTCGTGCACTTCGCCGATCTTGTAGGACTTGCCGGTGTAATAAAGAATGCGCTCGGTCGTGGTCGTCTTGCCGGCATCGATGTGCGCCATGATGCCGATGTTGCGATACTTCTCGAGCGGATGGCTGCGGGCCATGATCGATCTTCCTCAAGCGTAGGGGGGAGCCGGTTGGCCCGGCTCCCCCTTATATAGGCTGTTTGCGTGACCAGCGGAAGACCGCCGGCACCGCACCCTGAAAAGGTTGCGGCAGACCGGAAATAATTCCGGTCCGCCGCAAGGCCCTTACCAGCGGTAGTGCGAGAAGGCGCGATTCGCTTCCGCCATGCGGTGCGTATCTTCGCGCTTCTTGACCGCGTTGCCGCGGTTGTTCGCGGCGTCCATCAGCTCACCCGACAGACGGGCGGCCATCGTGTTCTCCGAACGGGCGCGCGACGCGCCGATCAGCCAACGGATGGCCAGAGCCTGGGCACGCTCCGGACGGACTTCGACCGGAACCTGGTAGGTCGCACCGCCGACGCGGCGCGAACGGACTTCGATGCCCGGCTTGATGTTGTTCAGCGCATCGTGGAACACGCCGATCGGATCGCGCTTGGCGCGCGTCTCGACGGTTTCCAGGGCACCGTACACGATAGCTTCGGCCACGGACTTCTTACCGTCCAGCATGACCGAGTTCATGAACTTCGACAGGACCACATCCCCGAACTTGGGGTCGGGCAGGATTTCCCGCTTTTCGGGACGACGACGACGAGCCATTCTCGTATTTCCTTACAAAACTTCAGCCTTTGATGGTCGAGGAGCCTGATGACAGGCCCGACCGGCTTACTTCGGACGCTTGGCGCCGTACTTCGAGCGGGACTGCTTGCGATCCTTCACGCCCTGCGTGTCGAGGACGCCGCGCAGCACGTGGTAGCGCACGCCGGGAAGGTCGCGCACACGGCCGCCGCGGATGAGCACCACCGAGTGCTCCTGCAGGTTGTGGCCTTCGCCCGGAATGTACGAGATGACTTCGCGGCTGTTGGTCAGACGGACCTTGGCCACCTTGCGAAGTGCCGAGTTCGGCTTCTTCGGGGTCGTCGTGTAGACACGGGTGCAAACGCCGCGCTTCTGCGGGTTCTGCTCCATTGCAGGGACCTTGGACTTGGCCTTCTGCAGTTCGCGGCCCTTGCGGACCAGCTGGTTGATCGTCGGCATTGAAGCCTTCACCTTTCCATGAGGTTACTTTGCTGGAGCCATCACAGCACTTCGGAATACAAAAAGGGGCCATCATGGCTTTCGCCCGGCCCTATTCGCATCCAGCAATGTTCAAGCTTGCCCGACGGACATGTCCCGATTCCCGAGAAATCCCCTTCGTGCAGCGGCGGCCTATACGCGGGAGTCGGGTCATGGTCAATGTTGGCGCGGGAGGACTGGCGAGCAGCCTTTCGACCCGATTTGCGAAAATCGCGATTTTGGTCTTGTCCCGCCCCGCCAGCCGGGCTAATGGCGGCCGCCTCGCAGGAGTGTAGCTCAGTTGGTAGAGCATCGGTCTCCAAAACCGAGGGCCCACGGTTCGAGTCCGTGCACTCCTGCCACTTTTCCCGACATCGCCGAATGTGTGACGCCGCTTTCGCGGTGAGCTTTGTTCCATGCGCGCTTTGCTCCCCTGCAAGGGGCGGGGGACCAGCGAAGCTGGTGGAGGGGTGTAACCAGCTGTGATGACAGCCTTACCCGACCACCGCCGACACCCCTCCGTCAGGCCTCCGGCCTGCCACCTCCTCTTGCAGGGAAGGAATAGGGGTTAGTTCACCGGTCGCGGCCCCACCCCCGGCGGAGTCGCAGGGTCCACCTCGTCGATCTCGTCACCCCGATGGCCGCCACCGGCCCCTGCCCCGCTGCCATGGACTTCCCCGGTCTTCGGATCAACCGAGGCGCGACGACCATTGTCGGGGGACAGATCGTCGTCCGCCCCCGCATCCCCATCAGGCGCTTTGCGGGTCGTCACGGTGCCGGAGGGCTCGGCCCGTCCCATCGCGCCTTCGTCGTCACGGTGATAATCCTGCCCGGAATAACCGCCGTCACGGCCGAAGGGCTGGGGCGGGCGCTTGTCGTTGTCGGCCATGAGAAATCTCCTCGGCCTCTTCAACGGGACAGATCAGACGCCGTTCCCACATGCAAAAAGGGGCGCCCACCCCCAAGGTGGACGCCCCTTTTTCCGATCGGATCGACGCGCTCAGCTGCGGAACAGCGAGTGCGGGTCGATCACGTCGTCATGATGGCCGACCGAGTCGATGTCGCGGCTCTGCTGATCGCGCTCGGCGCGCAGCGAGGCGAGCAGGGCTTCGCGGTCGCCTTCCAGGCGGGTGTCGGTCGGCTGCGCATCGGCATTGCCGCCGGTCGCCTTCGCCGCCTTGGCCACCGCCGAGTCGAGTTCGCGCTGGGTGGTCAAACCCAGCGTCACCGGGTCCTTGGGCGTGATGTTGGCGATGTTCCAGTGGCTGCGGTCGCGGATCGCGGCGATCGTCGTGCGGGTCGTGCCGATCAGGTTCGAGATCGCGCCGTCCGAGATTTCCGGATGATTGCGGATGATCCAGGCGATGCCGTCCGGCTTGTCCTGCCGCTTGCTGACCGGCGTGTAGCGCGGGCCCTTGGTACGGCGGACCTGCTCGGGGCCCTTGGTCATCTTCATGCGGTAATCGGGATTGGCCTGCGCCTTCTCGATCTCGCTCTGGGTCAGTTCGTGGGCGCGGACGGGATCGCGGCCGGTCAGCTTGGTCGCCGCCGTGTCGTCGGCGATCGCCTGCACTTCCAGGATGTGAAGGCCGCAGAAATCCGCGATCTGCTCGAACGAGAGCGACGTGTTGTCGACCAGCCAGGAAGCGGTCGCATGGGGCATGAGCGGCTGGGCCACGGGGATCACTCCAGTCGGAAAATAAAAGGGCCGCCCCTCACCGGAGCGGCCGTAGCTGCGACAAATCTAATGAAAGCCGTCCCCGAGAGCAAGGTGCGCTGCCACAAACTGTCGGGACAGGGCGCGATAGACGCTGGCCGCCGCCACGTCCAGCCGGTCAGTTATCGTCGTCGAACCGGCCGAAGGGCAGCGATTGCGAGGCGAGCGCCCGCGTCTTCTGGACATCCCCGGCCCGCACCGGCGCCAGCACATTGGTCGCCGCGCGCTGCATGATCCGGTCGATCGGCGTGGCAACCTCAGCATGCGCCGCCGCCTCGGCAAGGGCACGGCCGCGCGGATCGCGGGGATCGAGTTCAAGCCGCAACAACGCCGCCAGCCCCGGAAACAGCGCACGGTCGCCGCCCAGCGCGATCGCCCGGTCGAGCGCGGCAAAGCCGACGCCGCGCTGCGCGCCCAAGGCCGCGCGTCCCATGATCGCGCCCAGTTTCTTGATCGCGCCGATATGCCAGGCGCCCAGCGCCAGTTGCGCCTCGGCATCGCGCGGGTTCTGCACGACCAGCGCCTCGAACTGGTGCCGCGCCGCGATCGCATCGGTGCGGTTGCCGGTCAGCTTGGCGCGATATCCGAGCGCGGTCGCGCGCATCAGCAGCGCTTCGTGATCGTCGGGATTGCGGCGCAGCGCATTGACGGCAGCGTTATAGGCACCCGACACCCGCTTGAGCGCGCTGGCCTCGTCGGAATCGCCGAAGGACGCCTGGGTCAGCAACTCGCGCGCCGATTGCGCCTGCGCCGGAGCCGAAACCGTCATCAAACCGATCGTCAGCGCCGCCCCTATAAGGGCGATCCGACCATGACGCTGCAACATCCACATCCCCCCTTGGATTCAGCGCGGGAGAACGGCCGATCCGGTCCTTCGATCCGTTGCAATCTTTTGCATCACGATCAAGACTATCTGTGTGGAAGGTGCCGCGTCAGTCGTCCATCGTCAGCACGATCTTGCCCATATGGTCGCCCCCCTCCATCCGGCGATGCGCCTCGGCAGCATCGGCCAGCGGAAAGCTGCGGTCGATGACGGGGCGCAATCGCCCCTCCTCGACATGCGGCCAGACCAGCCGCGACAGCTCGTCGGCGACCATCGCCTTGAAATCCCGGTCGCGCCCGCGCAGCGTCGAGCCGGTCAGGGTCAGGCGGCGCCGCATGATCTCCCAGATCGGGATTTCCGCCTTGGCCCCGCGCTGCACCGCGATCGAGACGTGGCGGCCATCCTCGGCCAGGCACTTGACGTTGCGCGGCACATAATCGCCGCCCACCATGTCGAGCACGATGTCGACACCGCGCCCGTCGGTGAAGTCCTTCACCGCCTCGACGAAATCGACCGCCTTGTAATTGATCGCCTTGGCCGCGCCGAGCTTTTCAGCCGCCGCGCATTTCTCATCCGAGCCTGCCGTGACGATCACCGTCAGCCCGAAGAGGCGGCCCAGCAGGATCGCCATGGTGCCGATGCCGCTGGTCCCGCCATGCACCAGCAGGGTGTCGCCCTCATCGGCATAGGCGCGTTCGAACACGTTGGTCCACACGGTGAACAGCGTCTCGGGGATGGCGGCGGCCTGGACCATCGACAAGCCGTGCGGCACGGTCAGGCAGTGATCGACGACCGCCACCGCATATTCGGCATAGCCTCCGCCGCCGATCAGCGCGCAGACCGGCTGGCCGAGCATTTCCGGCCCCACGCCCGCGCCGACCGCGACGATATGGCCCGCAATCTCCAGCCCCGGAATGGAGGGCGCGCCTGGCGGCGGCGGATACAGGCCCTGGCGCTGCATGACGTCCGGGCGGTTCACCCCGGCGGCGGCGACGCGGATCAAGACCTCGCCCTCGCCCGGTGTCGGCGTCGGGCGCTGGACGGGAACCAGCACTTCGGGACCGCCCGCATCCTCGGGGTCGATCGCGGTCATCATGGCGGGGATATCTGCAACCGCCATCCCTTCGCTATCCGCGTGCACCGATTACCGCCCCCCCGTCCGTTGGCTCTTTCCGTACCGTTATTGACATCGGAGGCGTTGGGGTCAACGCTGCATCCCGTGATGGACCAGGACGATTCCCCCCTCCGCCTGCCCGACGCGCTCGCCGCGGTGACGAAACAGGACCTCGATCCGCTCTCGGTGGCCGAGCTGGAGACGCGGATCGCGGCGCTGGAGGGCGAGATCGCCCGCACCCGCCGCCACATGGAACGCGCCGCCACCCACCGCGCCAGCGCCGACGCCCTGTTCAAGCGGTGACGGCAAGGGAACCGGCCGGGCTCAGCCTCTTCCGCCGGTCCGCCCGCGCCGCCGCTTTCGTAGAACATGCCCGGCCCACCACACATGCTCAGGCCGCCGAACACGGTTTGTTCAGATCGGGCGTGCCATACCCGCTTGATGCCGGGGCTTCCCATCCCGACATTGGTCGCAACGAAGCGCCCGTCCCCTGCGCTTCGCCAGGAGTATCGTAGATGCCATCTTTCGCCCCCGCGCTTGAGACCACGCTTCACAAGGCGCTCGAAGCCGCGACCGTGCGGCGCCATGAATATGCCACGCTGGAGCACCTCCTCCTCGCGCTGATCGACGACGAACATGCCTCCAAGGTGATGGAAGCATGCCATGTCGACCTGGGCGAGCTGAAGGCGACGGTCGCCCAGTATCTCGACACCGAACTCGACGCGCTGAAGGTCGAGGCGGCGACCGACCCCTCCCCCACCAGCGGGTTCCAGCGCGTGGTCCAGCGCGCGATCCTGCACGTCCAGTCCTCGGGCCGCGACGAAGTGACCGGCGCGAACGTGCTGGTCGCGCTGTTCTCCGAACGTGAATCCTATGCCGTCTATTTCCTGCAGCAGCAGGATATGAGCCGCCTGGATGCCGTCAGCTTTATCAGCCACGGCGTCGGCAAGGGCGGTGCCGCGACCGAATCGACCCCGCCCAAGGGCGTCGAAGAGGAAAAGCCCGCCAAAGCACCTGAGAAGGGCAAGGGCGAGAGCGCGCTCAAGCAGTTCACCGTCGACCTCAATGAAAAGGCCAAGGCGGGCAAGGTCGATCCGCTGATCGGGCGTGGCCCCGAGGTGGACCGCACCGTCCAGATCCTGTGCCGCCGGTCGAAGAACAACCCGCTCTATGTGGGCGATCCCGGCGTCGGCAAGACCGCCATCGCCGAAGGGCTGGCGCGCAAGATCGTCGAGGGCGACGTGCCCGAAGTCCTCCGCCAAGCCGTCATCTACTCGCTCGACATGGGCGCGCTTCTGGCGGGCACCCGCTATCGCGGCGATTTCGAGGAGCGGCTGAAGGCGGTCGTCAACGAGCTGGAGAAGCTGCCCCACGCGGTGCTCTTCATCGACGAGATCCACACCGTCATCGGCGCGGGCGCGACCAGCGGCGGGGCGATGGATGCGTCGAACCTGCTCAAGCCCGCTTTGTCGGGCGGCACGATCCGCTGCATCGGCTCGACCACGTACAAGGAGTTCCGCAACCACTTCGAAAAGGATCGCGCGCTGCTGCGCCGGTTCCAGAAGATCGACGTGAACGAGCCGACGATCGAAGACACGATCAAGATCCTCGCTGGTCTCCGCTCGGCGTTCGAGGATCACCATCAGGTCAAGTACACGCCCGATGCGATCAAGTCGGCGGTCGAACTGTCGGCGCGCTATATCAACGACCGCAAGCTGCCCGACAAGGCGATCGACGTGATCGACGAGGTCGGCGCGATGCAGATGCTGGTGCCGGTCAGCAAGCGCAAGAAGACGATCACGCCCAAGGAGATCGAGGCCGTGATCGCCACCATGGCGCGCATCCCACCGAAGAGCGTGTCGACCGACGACCGCCAGCAGCTGGAAACGCTGGAAACCGACCTCAAGCGCGTGGTGTTCGGCCAGAATGCCGCGATCGAGAATCTGTCCTCGGCGATCAAGCTGAGCCGGGCGGGGCTTCGCGATCCGGACAAGCCGATCGGCAACTATCTGTTCACCGGTCCCACCGGCGTCGGCAAGACCGAAGTGGCGCGCCAGCTGGCGACGATCCTGGGCATTCCGCTCCAGCGGTTCGACATGTCCGAATATATGGAACGCCACTCGGTCAGCCGTCTGATCGGTGCGCCTCCGGGCTATGTCGGCTATGACCAGGGCGGTCTGCTGACCGATGCGGTCGATCAGAACCCGCATTCGGTGCTGCTGCTCGACGAGATCGAGAAGGCGCATCCCGATCTGTTCAACATCCTCCTCCAGGTGATGGACAATGGGAAGCTGACCGATCACCACGGCAAGACGGTCGACTTCCGCAACACGATCCTGATCATGACGACCAATGCGGGCGCCGCCGACATGGCGCGCGAGACGGTCGGGTTCGGCACCCTCACCCGCGAGGGCGAGGATGAGCAGGCGGTGCAGAAGATGTTCACGCCGGAATTCCGCAACCGCCTGGATGCGATCGTGCCCTTCGGTTACCTGCCGCCGGAAGTCGTGGCGCGGGTGGTGGACAAGTTCATCCTCCAGCTCGAACTCCAGCTGGCGGACCGCAACGTCCATATCAGCCTGGACGAGGCGGCGAAGAGCTGGCTCACCGAGAAGGGCTATGATCGCCTGTACGGCGCACGTCCGATGGGCCGCCTGATCCAGGAGAAGATCAAGCAGCCGCTGGCCGAGGAACTGCTGTTCGGCAAGCTGGTGCATGGCGGCGAGGTGACGGTGCGGATGAAGGACGGCGCTTTGTCCTTCGCGATCGAACCCGCCGCGCCCAAGAAGCCGCGCAAGAAGGGCGGCAAGCCTGCCTCGGTCGATGTGAGCTGATCGATCGCACCGGATCGGAGACGATTGGACAGGGCCGGGTGGCGACACCCGGCCTTTTTTCATGTCTTACCGCCGAGCTTTGGTGGGAATGCGTAATCTGTGTTACGACGCCGTTAACCTGATTTTCGCCCTTTCACAGTCAGATGGAATTCATGAGGGGCGCGGGGCCGATCACGATAGGTGCGTTGCTATTGACGCTGCTGGCGGTCTTATGGCCGCTATCGGAGGCGCGCGCCCAGGTCGGGACGAGCCTGACCAGCTGTATCCGCCCGATCCATCCCGGTGACGATCCCCGCACTCTGCTGACCCACCCCCAGGCGTTCGACTGTACGCACGACCAATCCTCCTACGGCGTCGGCGACTATTGGGTCCTGTCGCAACCGCTGCCCATGGTCGCGGGCGACCCGCGCGACCGGCTGGCCGTCAGCTTTGCCAGCACCTGGCAGAATGCGACGACGCTCCACATCCTCTATGCCGATGGACAGATACGCACCATTGCCTTCACCAGCGCGACGACCGCCCCCTATCTGCTGCTGGGTGCGACGATCGCCGTCCCCCTGCACCATCAAGGGACGCGGCCGGTGCGGATTTTGTGGGAAGCGCATGGCGCGGCCAATATGCGGGGCGTCGTACGGGGCGCGCGGATCGGCCATTATGCCGACATGCTGGCGGTCGAGTCGTCGCTCGGGCTGATCTATGGCATCATCATCGGCGTGGTCGTCGGCTTGGGCGTGTACAATCTCGCGCTATGGCCCGCGCTGCGCCAGCCGCTTCAGCCGGTCTATTGCCTGCTACTGTTCTTCATCACCGGCTATGCGCTGTCCTCGTCGGGGCTGATCGGCCAATGGCTGCCCTGGCTCGACAATAACGAGCGGCATCGATGGAACGCGATCATGCTGGGCGGTGTCGCCTTGACCCTGGTCGTCTTCTCCCGCCACTTCTTCGAGCGCAAGGTGTTCGAGGGGTGGCTGGACCGGATGGCGGTCATCTGCTTCGTGCTGATCGCCATCCCCAATGTCGCCTTCGCGCTGCTGGCGCCGCGCTGGATCTTGCCGCTCGATCAGGCGGTGGTGCTGGGCTTCCTTGTCCTGCTCATCTTCCTGATAACCGTGCTGGTCCGCGCGTGGCGGCTGCGGAGCAATTTCCTCTGGGCCTTCGCCATTGCCTGGGGCGCGCCGATCGCATTGGCGATGTTCCGCGTGCTCCATGCCGAGCATCTGATCGCGTGGCGGCCCTGGATCGACCAGTCGACCGTGTTGTCGATGGGGGCCGAGGCGCTGATCGCCAGCCTTGGCGTCGCCTATCGAATCTATCTGCTCAGCCGCGAGCGCGATCTGGCGCGCGCCGACGAACGGGTGGCGCGCCGTCTGGCCGATACCGATCCGCTGACCGGGCTGTTCAACCGCCGCGCCTTCCTGGAACAGGCAATCGGGCGCAGCGGGCCGCAGACGCTGATCCTGGCGGACATCGACCATTTCAAGCGGATCAACGACACGCTGGGCCATGACGAGGGCGATGAGGTGCTGCGCATCTTCACCCGGACGCTGGGCGAGGCGGTCGGCCTCGACATGCTGGTCGCCCGGATCGGCGGCGAGGAGTTCGCGCTGCTCGCCGATGCCGACCGCGCGCCCGACCCCGAGCTGCTGCTCGCCCGGCTGCGCGCCACCAGCTATCCCTCCGGCCTGACGGTCACCGCCAGCCTGGGCCTGTGCACCGGCCCGATCGCTGATGAAGCCGACTGGCGCCGCCTGTACCGGGAGGCCGACCAGGCCCTGTTCGCGGCCAAGGGCGCTGGACGCGACCGCGCCTGCTGGGGCGTGCCCATCGCGCCTGCGCCGCTGCCGGGCGGCCTATTGCCCGTGATCCGCCCCCATCGTAAGAGGTTAGGCAGGGGGACGGGACTTTGCGTGAACGGCGGATCATCACGGCGGAGCTGATGCTGGCGCTGGTCGTGCTGGCCTGGCGCCACCCGACCGCCGATGTCCGCCTCATCACCCATGACCTGACCGACCGTTCGCCGCGCCGGGTGCAGGCGGCGGTCGATCTGGGGCTGTTCGGCGTCTCGTTTCTCTACACCTGGACGGTCAACCGCCTGCGCTGAAGCGGACGGCTGCTTGCGCCTATCCGCCATGTGACGCATAGCGGCGTCATGGATACGCCCATCGAAGAACTGACGTTCGAGGACGCCCTCAAGGAATTGGAGAGGATCGTCGGCCGACTGGAAAGCGGCGAAGCGACGCTCGACGAATCGATCCGCCTCTATGAGCGCGGCGATCGTCTGCGCCAGCGCTGCGCCGAGCGGCTCGACGCCGCCCAGGCCCGGATCGAGGCGATCCGCCTCGACGCCGAGGGCAAGGCCGCGGGCACCCGCCCGTTCCAGGCGGGCTGAGGGTGACACTCGCTGCCACGACCCTGCCTGAGGCCTTGGCCGAGGTCGCAGAGGATATCGACCGTCGCTTTGCCGAGCTGCTCGCCGATCCGGGCGATCCGCGCGCCTCGCTCTATGCCGCGATGCGCCATGCCGCGATCGGCGGCGGCAAGCGGCTGCGCCCGCTGCTGGTCTTCGCCACCGCGCATCTGTTTGCGGTCGACCGCGACTGCGCGGGCTGGGTCGCGACCGCCTTGGAGGCGATCCACGTCTATTCGCTGATCCATGATGATCTGCCCGCGATGGACGATGACGATATGCGGCGCGGCAAGCCGACCGTGCACAAGGCGTTCGACGAGGCGACCGCGATCCTGGCGGGCGACTGCCTCCATGCGCTGGCCTTCGAGATTCTGGCCGATCCGGCGACCCATGCCGATCCCTTTGTCCGGTCCGAGCTGATCCTCGACCTCGCGCGCGCCTCCGGCCCCAGCGGCATGGCAGGCGGGCAGCAGATGGACCTGGAGGCGGAACGGCAGGTGTTCGACCTCGCCACCGTCACCCGGCTTCAGCAGATGAAGACCGGCGCGCTGATCTGTGCGGCGGTCGAGGCGGGCGCGATCCTGGGCCGTGTGCCGCCCGAGGGGCGCACCCATTTGCGCGGCTATGCGCATGATCTGGGCCTCGCCTTCCAGATCGCCGACGACCTGCTCGATGCCGAGGGCGACGAGGCGGCGGCGGGCAAGAAGCTGCGCAAGGATCAGGACGCGGGTAAGGCGACCTTCCTCAGCCTGTTGGGTGTCGAGCGGGCGCGCGAACAATGCCGGATGCTGGTCGACCAGGCGATTGCGCATTTGCGCGATTATGGTCCCGAGGCCGATCTGCTCCGCGCCATCGCGGCTTATGTGGTGGAGCGCGACCGATGACCCGGATCGGCGTCTATCCCGGCACCTTCGATCCCGTCACGCTGGGTCATATGGATATCATCCGGCGCGGCGCGAAGCTGGTCGACCGGCTGGTGATCGGCGTCACCACCAATCCGTCCAAGTCGCCCATGTTCACGCTGGACGAGCGGATGGAGATGGTCCGGCGCGAGGTGGCGGACGTCGCGGGCGAGATTCATGTCGTCGCCTTCGATTCGCTGCTGATGGATTTCGCCGAGCGCGAGGGTGCCAAGGTCATCGTCCGGGGTCTGCGTGCCGTCGCCGACTTCGAATATGAGTATCAGATGGCGGGCATGAACCAGCAGATCAATCCGCGGGTCGAAACCGTCTTCCTGATGGCCGATGTCGCGCTGCAGCCGATCGCCAGCCGGTTGGTCAAGGAAATCGCGATGTACGGCGGCAATATCGCCAAGTTCGTGACGCCTTCGGTCTGCGAGGATGTCGTCGCCCGCGTCGAGGCGATCGGGCGGAAGGGGGCCTGACCCAAGTCCTCCCCTGCAAGGGGAGGGGGACCAGCGAAGCTGGTGGAGGGGGGCCACCCTCTCGATAGCGGGACACCCCTCCGTCAGGGCTTCGCCCTGCCACCTCCCCTTGCAGGGGAGGAAAATGCTTCCGCTCGCCCCCCAAAGGTTCAGATTGGCGCAAGGGGCGATTTGCTCTAAAGCCCCCATTCCTTCCCTTGTCGTAGAGATATGATGCGCGTTCTCGCCGCTCTTGCCATGATGATGGCCAGCCTGGTCGCCGTTCCGGCACAGGCGCAGAAACAGTCCCAGACCCCGCCCAAATTCACCTCCCCCGCCAAGGCCGCGCAGGTTCTGGAGGACAATGTCACCGGTCGCGCGACCCCGCCGCCCGTCACCGACAAGGAGAATCTCTGGCTGCTCGACCTGTCGACCGGCGGCCGGGTGACGATCTGGCTGCGGCCCGACGTCGCGCCCAAGATGGTGGAGCGGATCAAGGTTCTGACCCGGCGTCACTTCTATGACGGCCTGACCTTCCACCGCGTCATCGACGGCTTCATGGCGCAGGGCGGCGATCCCAAGGGCGACGGCACCGGCGGCTCGGACCTGCCCAACGTGCCCGCCGAGTTCAACTATCTGCCGCATGTGCGCGGATCGGTGGCCGCCGCGCGCGCCGACGATCCCAACAGCGCGAACAGCCAGTTCTACATCGTCTTCCAGCCGCGCTTCGCGCTCGACAAGAAGTACACGGTGTTCGGCCGGGTGATCGACGGCATGCAATATGTCGACAAGATCGAACGGGGCGAGCCGCCCGCCAACCCCAGCCGCATCCTCCATGCCTATGTCGCGGCGGACAATCCTCCGGCCTATGTGCCGCCCGCCCCCAGCGCCGCGCCTTCGCTTGGCGCGCCGGTGACCCTGCCGGGTGCCGCGCCCAAGCCCGCTGCGACCACTCCTGCGCGCCGTCCTGCGGCCAAGAAGGCGGCCACGGCGACCAAGTGAACGTCGACCTTTTCGATTTCACCCTGCCGCCCGAGCGGATCGCGCTCTATCCGGCCGCGCCGCGTGACTCGGCGCGGATGCTGGTCCTGGACGGCGACGCCACCCGTGACCAGCGGGTCAGCGACCTGCCCGCCTGCCTTCGTGCGGGTGACCTGCTGGTGTTCAACGACACCCGCGTCATCCCCGCCCAGCTGGAAGGCGTGCGGGGCGAGGCGCGGATCGGCGCGACGCTGCACAAGCGCGAGGGGACGCGGCGCTGGCGCGCGTTCATCCGCAACGCCAAGCGGTTGCGCGACGGCGACGTGATCGACTTCGGCGCGGGCGTCAGCGCCACCGCGCGCGACCGGGCCGAGGATGGCAGCTTCGCGCTGGACTTCGCCGGGGACGAGCCGGTCGAACTGCTGCTGGAGCGGGCGGGCACCATGCCCCTGCCCCCCTATATCGCGCAGAAGCGTGGAGTGACCGAGCAGGACGCCGCCGACTATCAGACGATGTTCGCGCAGGAACCGGGCGCGGTCGCCGCGCCCACGGCGGCGCTGCACTTCACCCCAGGTCTGCTGGACTCGCTGGCGGCGGCGGGGATCGAGCATGCGACGCTGACCCTACATGTCGGCGCGGGCACCTTCCTGCCGGTCAAGGCCGAGGATACCGTCGACCACAAGATGCACGCCGAATGGGGCCGCATCGATGCCGCGACCGCCGACCGGCTGAACGCGGTGAAGGCACGCGGCGGCCGGGTCATCGCGGTCGGCACCACCTCGCTACGTCTGATCGAGAGCGCGGCCGGCGAGGACGGCGTGATCCGTCCGTTCGAGGGCGATACCGCGATCTTCATCACGCCGGGCTATCGCTTTCGCGGGATCGACGGACTGATGACCAATTTCCACCTGCCGCGATCGACCCTGTTCATGCTGGTGTCCGCGCTGATGGGGCTGGACCGGATGCAGGCGGCCTATGCGCATGCGATCGCGAACGACTATCGCTTCTACTCGTACGGCGACGCCTCGCTGCTGCTGCCGGAACGCGGCGCATGATGCTGCTCGCGCTGCTCCTGATGCAAGCCGCGCCCACCGCGCAGGAGCCGGACAACACCGTCGTCGTCACCGCGCGCCCCAAGCCGTTCGCGCAGACGCCCGCGACCATGGTGGTCGAGCCGGTGGCGATGATGATCGCGACGCTCGACGCTGACGGCGACGGCAAGACCACGCGCGCTGAAATGGAGGCGGGGGTCAAGCGTAGCTATGACGCGATCGACACCACCCATCAGGGGTCGATCGGCTATCTCCAGTTCGCCGACTGGGCCGAGCGCTGGCTGGGCGACCGCAACGCGCTGCCCAGTCCGTTCGATGTCGACAAGGACAGCGACAACCGCATCACCTTGGCCGAGCTACAGGCGCATTTCTCGCGCCTGTTCTCGCGCTTCGACCGCGACCATGACGGCGCGATCAGCCGGGCCGAAGCGCTGACCATCCGTACCATCCCCGCCGATGCCAATGGCCCGACCGGCCCGCTTCGGCCCCGAGACCGCAAATGACCGCCCGCTTCTCCTTCGCCATCCACGCCACCGACGGCCGCGCCCGCACCGGCACCATCACCATGAAGCGGGGCGAAATCCGTACCCCCGCCTTCATGCCCGTCGGCACCGCCGCCACCGTCAAGGCGATGAAGCCCGGCGATGTGCGCGCGAGCGGCGCGGACATCATCTTAGGCAATACCTATCACCTGATGCTGCGCCCCGGCGCGGAGCGGGTCGCCCGGCTGGGCGGGCTGCACGACTTCATGGGCTGGGACCGGCCGATCCTGACCGATTCGGGCGGCTATCAGGTGATGAGCCTGGCCGAACTGACCAAGCGGTCGGAGGATGGCGTGGCGTTCAAGAGTCATCTCGACGGCACCCGCCACCTGCTCAGCCCCGAACGCTCGATCGAAATCCAGCGGCTGCTCGGCTCCAACATCGTCATGGCCTTTGACGAGCTGGTCCCGACCACCTCGACCCGCGAAGTGCAGGCCAGCGCCATGGAACGCTCGATGCGCTGGGCCAAGCGCAGCCGCGATGCCTTCGACGCGGGCGGCCAACATGCCGAGGACAATGCGATCTTCGGCATCCAGCAGGGTGCTCTGGACGAGGGCTTCCGCAAATCCTCCGCCGACGCGCTGATCGATATTGGCTTTGACGGTTACGCCATCGGCGGCCTGGCGGTCGGTGAGGGGCAGGAGGCGATGTTCGGCTGCCTCGACTTCGCGCCGGGCCAGTTGCCGGTCGAAAAGCCGCGCTATCTGATGGGCGTGGGCAAGCCGACCGACATCGTTGGCGCGGTCGAGCGCGGCGTCGACATGTTCGACTGCGTGCTGCCGACCCGCTCGGGGCGCACGGGCCAAGCCTTTACCCGACAAGGCCCGATCAACATCCGCAATGCGCGCTTCGCCGAGGATCAGGGGCCGCTCGACCCTGCCTGCGGCTGCCCGGTCTGCGCGACCTGGAGCCGCGCTTACTTGCATCATCTGGTCCGCGCGGGCGAAATCCTGGGCGCGATGCTGATGACCGAGCATAATATCTGGTTCTATCAGCAGATGATGGCCGATCTGCGCGCCGCCATCGCCGAGGGGCGCCTCACGGCCTTTGCGGACGACTTCCGGGCGCGCTACGCTGGTAGCCAGTAGGAGAGTAACCATGACCGATCGTACCGAAGACACCCCCAACGAAATCCTTGCCGCCGCGAAGGAGGCCAAGGACCACGCCGTCGCCGCCGCCGAAGCGACCGCCGCCTCGGTGAAGGACAAGACGCGCAACTGGCCGATGGGCAAGATCGGTCTGGGCGTCGGCATCGGTTCGGCCGCGATCGCCGCCGCCGTGCTCTACGGCACGCGCAACAAGTCCAAGTAACACGTCCAACCAAGAGGGTTTTCATGCGCCTTTTCCGTGCCGCGCTTCTGCTCGGCGTTGCCGCCCTTCCCACGCTGGCCGGGGCGCAGACCGCGCCGACACCGGCGCGCACGGAGAGCGTGAAGCCCATCGATTTCACGACGCGCACCCTGCCCAACGGGTTGCGCGTCTATGCCATTCGCGACACGACGACGCCCAATGTCTCGGTCCAGGTCTGGTATGATGTCGGGTCGAAGGACGATCCCAAGGGCCGCTCGGGCTTTGCGCACATGTTCGAGCATCTGATGTTCAAGGCGACGCGCAACCTCGTCCCCGAACAGATGGATCGCCTGACCGAGGATGTCGGCGGCTATAACAACGCCTCCACCGCCGACGACTATACCAATTATTTCGAGGTGGTGCCCGCCAACCATCTGCAGCGCCTGCTGTTCGCCGAGGCGGATCGCATGGCCGCTTTGGTCGTCGAGCCCAAGAGCTTCGCCAGCGAACGCGACGTGGTGAAGGAGGAACTGCGCCAGCGCACCCTCGCCCGGCCCTATGGCAAGCTGTTCTCCATCTATTACCCCAAGCTCGCCTATTCGGTGCACCCCTATGCGCGGCCGGGCATCGGCAGCCTGGCGGAGCTGGAGTCGGCGGGCATCGACGATGTCCGCGCCTTCCACGCCACCTATTACCGGCCCGACAATGCGGTGCTGGTGGTGTCGGGCAATTTCGATCCCGCGCAGCTGAACCGCTGGGTCGACGAGTATTTCGCGAACATCAAACGCCCCTCGACCGCGATCCCACGCGTCACCGTGCAGGAACCGGCGCGGACGCAGGCGGTGTCCCGGACCGTCTATGAGCCCAACACGCCGCTTCCGGCCGTGCTCATCAGCTATCACATACCCCCCGAGCGCAGCGCCGACACGCCTGCGCTGATGGTGCTGAATGCCATCCTGTCGGCGGGCGAAAGCTCGCGGCTGTACGAGGATCTGGTCTACCGCGACCAGCTGGCGCAGTCGGCTTCGAGCTTCCTCGACACCAAGCAATCGACCGGCAACCTCGTTCTCTATGCGATGATGGCGAGCGGCAAGCCGGTGGCCGAGGGCGAAGCGGCCCTGAAGAAGGAGGTCGCCCGCCTGCGCGACGTGCCGGTTTCCGCCGCAGAACTGGCCGAGGCGAAGAACGAGCTGCTCACCGCCGCGCTCAAGCAGCGCGAAACGGCCGAGGGCAAGGCCAGCCTGATCGCCAACAGCGTCATCGTCGATGGCGATCCCAAGGCCGCCGACCGCCAGATCGCCGCGGTACAGACGGTGACCGCCGCCGATATCCAGCGCGTCGCGCGCGAATATCTGAACGACCGGCAGAGCGCGACCATCCGCTATCTGCCCGACAGCGAGCGGCCCGCGAATGTCCGCGAAATGCCGATCGAGATTGCGCCTACGGTCCAGACGGCGGCGCTGACCCCGCCCGCCCAGATCGAGGTGGTAACGCCCGCCCCAGAGGGCCAGCGCATCCTGCCCCCCGCCCCCGGCGCACCGATCGCACCCACCCTGCCGCAGCCGGTGGTGACGACCCTGCCCAACGGCCTGCGCGTCGTGACGGTGGAGCGGCACGAACTGCCGCTGGTCACGGCTTCGCTGGTCGCGCTGGGCGGGGCCGCGACCGACCCGGCGGGCAAGGCGGGCGCGAGCAGCCTGTCCGCCGAACTGATGACAAAGGGCACTACGACCCGCTCGGCGACCGAGATCGCGCGCGCGGTCGAAAGCCTGGGCGGGTCGATCGCGGCGGGCGCCTCGGACGATGGCGCGACCATCGACATGACGGTCCCCTCCGCGCAGGTCGATACCGCGATGACCATCCTCGCCGATGTCGCGACCCATCCTGCGTTCAAGCAGGAGGAGATCGACCGCGCCCGGACCCAGTCGATCGACAGCCTGAACGTCGCGATGAAGAACCCGGCGCAGCTGTCGGCGATGGTCGCCGACCGGGTCGTCTATGGCAATCGCGCCTATGGCCAGCCGCTGTCCGGCACGCCGGATTCGCTGAAAGGCCTGACCCGTGCCGACCTGACCGCCGCCTACGCCCGCAGCTGGAAACCGGGGCAGGCGACGCTGCTGCTGGTCGGTGACGTCACGCCCGCCCAGGCGCGGCAGATCGCCGAGCGGCATCTGGGCAACTGGCGGGTCGCCGGGGCTGCGACGACCGCGACCAGGGCCCCCGAACCCGCCTTCCCCGCGCCGCGCGTCATCGTGGTCGATATGCCCGATGCGGGACAGGCGGGCGTAGTCGTCGCCCGTTCGGGCATCCGCCGTGCCGATGACCGCTATTATCCGCTGGCGGTCGCCAATACGGTGCTGGGCGGCGGCTTCTCGTCGCGGCTCAACCAGGAAATCCGCATCAAGCGCGGGCTGGCGTACGGCGCGGGCAGTTCGGTGCAGGCGGGCCGCGACATCGGCCTGATCTCGGCGCGCACCCAGACCAAGAACCCCTCGGCCGCCGAGGTCGTCGGGCTGATCGACGAACAGATGCACCAGCTGGGCACCGCGCCCGTACCACAGGACGAACTGGCAACGCGCCAGGCGGTGCTGGTCGGCAGCTTCGGCCGGTCGATCGAGACGACCGACGGCGTGGCCGATATCCTCGCCAACTATACGCTGCAGGGCGTGCCGCTGGAGGAACTGAGCCGCTACATCCCGCGCGTCCAGGCGGTCGATTCGGCCGCAGTGGAATCGGTGTCCGCCACGCTGCTCGATCCCAAGGCAGCCAGCATCGTGGTGGTCGGCGACGCCAAGCAGTTCCTGCCCGCGCTGCGTCAGGCCCATCCGAATGTCGAGGTGATCCCGGCCGGGTCGGTCAACCTCGACACGCCCAAGCTACGCTAAGCGCCCGCCTGGAAACTCGCTTCCAGCGCGTTTGGGACGGCACCAGCCCCAATTCCTCCCCAAGCTTTGCTTGGGGAGGGGGACCATCCGAAGGATGGTGGAGGGGCAAAGCCGAGGCTACGCAAAATCCTTAACCCTCTCCGGTGTAGCGGGAGACGCGCAAGACTGGAGGATAGCCCACATTGCGGGTGGCGAAGCGGACCGTAAGGCGAATGATACAGGTCTGGCTGGGGATGCTCGGCCTGATGCTGACATTCGGCCTGATGCTGGCCGCGCACGGCGCATGGCGGCGGGCCACCCGGCCCGCGGTGGTCGCGCCATCGCCGCCCCGCTCGGTGGCGGCGTCCCCCGCACCTGTCGCCGATGCCTTTCCCGCCATCGACGGCAGTACCGGTACCGTCGCCCTGCCCGCCTTGCCCATCCCGCCGGGGGCCAGCATTGCCGATCGCGGCGTGGTCGCCGCCCCGCCCTTTCGCTGGGGCCGCGCGACCGCGATCGACCGCGCGCGTGCGATGCAGTGCCTGACCGCCGCCATCTATTACGAAGCCAATGGCGAGAGTATCGACGGCCAGCGCGCGGTGGCGCAGGTCGTGTTGAACCGTGCGCGCCATCCGGCCTTTCCCGCGACGATATGCGGCGTCGTCTATCAGGGGGTGGAGCGCGCGCATTGCCAGTTCAGCTTCGCATGCGACGGTGCCCTGTCACGCCCCCCGGCCATGGCGGGCTGGGCACGTGCCGCACGGATCGCAGCGGCGGCGCTGTCGGGCAGCGTCTATGCGCCGGTCGGGCTGGCGACGCATTACCATAGCTTCGCCGTCGCCCCCGCCTGGAACCGGGCGATGGTGATGACCGACATGGTCGGCGCGCACCTGTTTCACCGCTGGAAGGGCTATTGGGGCACGGCGGCGGCGATGAACCGGACCTATGCGGGTGGAGAAGTTCTGCCCCTGCTGACGCCGCCCCCTGCCCCCGAAACGGCCAGCAGGGACATTCTCCCACCCGTCCCGGCGAGCCTGCCGGTGCCGCCCCCGCCCGGCGCGACGCCCGTACCGGCGCGTCCTGCCCCCACGCGCGAAACGCCGCCCCCTGTACCGCCACGCGATACGGGGATCAGCGACCGATTGGCCACATCGGGCCAGATACTCGACAAGTGGAAGGATAGCGGCCGCCCGATCGAGCGGCCCGACACACCGCGCCCGAATAGTCCGAGCGCGGCGGCCGTCACCGATCAGCGGCGATAATGGCGGTCGTGCTTTTCGACGCGGACCTGACGGCTCAGCATCGCATAGCGACGATCCAGATCATTGCGCTCCGAGACGCTCAGGCCGCCGCCGGACCGGCGATAGCGATATTCCAGCTGGTTGAGGTTGCGCAGCTCGGATTGGAGGCGCACCGCCTCCCGCCGGTTCAGCGCGCCGGATCGAACGCCCTGGTCGATCCGCTGCTGCAACTGGCCCTGGCGCTGCGCGATCGGCGTCCAGCGCTGCGCCTCGGCGATGGTCGGAACGGCGAGGGTGGCGAACCCCAGAGCTGCAAGGATCATGGCCTTCATGATAACACTCCCATAAACAAGCGGGCGAATACTGGCCCGATCCGAAATATGGGGAGCGGCAATCGCACAGCTATCCCAATCACTTAGCGAATGTGTCGCCAAGTGCCGCAAGGGCGGGACGTTCGTTCATCGTCATGGCGCCGTCATCCAGCGCCATGAAAAGGGCCGGTCCCCAGCCTTATAAGAAGGCGGAGTGGACCGGCCCGTTCGCTTAGCCTGGGGTCGTCAGCGGCAGCGCAGATTGCGCCCGATCGCCTGCCCGGCCAGCGCACCACCCGCAGCGCCCAGCAGCGTGCCGACGGTCTGCGATCCACCGGCGGTCAGTGCCGCACCGAGCGCGCCGCCCGCCAGACCACCGACGATCAAGCCCGTCGTGCCATCCTGGCGACGGCAATAATAGCGGCCGTCCTGCCCGGCATAGATGCGGTCGTTATAGCCCAGGCGGCGTTCGCGATAGCGCGGCGCATCGACATAATAACGGTCAGCATAATAGCCGCCATAAGCGGGGTCCGGCCGGTTCCAGTCATAGGCATAGCCCGGCGAGGTATAGCCACCCTCACCGTAGGTGGCGCAGCCCGAAAGCAGCGTCGCCGTCGCAACGAGGCCGAGAGTCAGTGCACGCATCATGTCCTCCCTCATGGATGATGCGGCAAAATCGCACGACGCGGACAAAAGTTGCGTTAGGTTAAGTTCATCTCTTCGCCATCTGGCGGCTTGATTTCGAACCAAGCAGCCGGATCAAATATGATCGCAGTCGGGCGGCCACGGCCGTCATCGCCGGACGACGACCGTTTCCCTCTTACTCGGCCGCCTGCGCCTGTCCCTTGTCGAGCAAGGGTTTCAGATACTTGCCGGTGAAGCTGCGCGGCTCGGCCGCGACCACTTCGGGCGTGCCGACTGCGACGATCTCGCCGCCCTTCACGCCGCCTTCGGGGCCCAGATCGACGATCCAGTCGGCGGTTTTGATGACGTCGAGATTATGCTCGATCACCACCACCGTATTGCCCTGCTCGACCAGCGCGTGCAGCACTTCGAGCAGTTTGCGCACATCCTCGAAGTGCAGACCCGTGGTCGGCTCGTCGAGGATGTAAAGCGTGTTGCCCGTCGCCCGGCGCGACAGTTCCTTGGCCAGCTTCACCCGCTGCGCCTCGCCGCCCGACAGGGTGGTCGCCTGCTGACCGACCTTGACGTAACCCAGCCCCACCTCGACCAGCATCGCCATCTTGTCGCGGATCGGCGGCACCGCCTGAAAGAACTCGGCGGCGTCCTCGACGGTCATGTCGAGCACATCGGCGATCGAGTGGCCCTTGAACTTCACCTCCAGCGTCTCGCGATTATAGCGCGCGCCGTGGCACACGTCGCAGGTCACATAGACGTCCGGAAGGAAGTGCATCTCGATCTTGAGCACGCCGTCGCCCTGACATGCCTCGCACCGACCGCCCTTGACGTTGAAGCTGAACCGGCCCGGCTTGTAGCCGCGCGCCTGCGCCTCGGGCAGTCCGGCGAACCAGTCGCGGATCTGGGTGAAGGCGCCGGTATAGGTCGCCGGGTTGGAACGCGGGGTGCGGCCGATCGGCGACTGATCGATGTCGATCACCTTGTCGAGATGCTCGAGCCCGGTGATCTTCTCATGCTTGCCCGCCAATATGCGCGCGCCGTTCAGCGTGCGCGCGGCGGCGGCGTAGAGCGTGTCGATGGTGAAGCTCGACTTGCCCGAGCCCGAGACGCCGGTGATGCAGGTGAAGGTGCCGAGCGGGATGCTGGCGGTGACGCCCTGCAAATTGTTGGCGGTCGCCTTGTGCACGGTCAGCTTCTTGCCCGATCCCTTGCGGCGCTTGGCGGGCACCGCGATCTCGCGTGTGCCGTTCAGATAGTCGGCGGTGACGCTGGTCTTGGACTTGAGCAGCTGCTTGAGCGTGCCGTGCGCAACGATTTGGCCGCCATGCACGCCCGCCCCCGGCCCCATGTCGATGACATAGTCGGCGGTACGGATCGCATCCTCGTCATGCTCGACCACCAGCACCGTGTTGCCCAGGTCGCGCAACCGCCGCAGCGTCGCCAGCAGCATGTCGTTGTCGCGCTGGTGCAAGCCAATCGACGGTTCGTCGAGCACGTAGAGCACGCCCGACAGGCCCGAGCCGATCTGCGATGCCAGGCGAATCCGCTGGCTCTCGCCACCCGACAACGTGCCCGAGGTCCGGTCGAGATTCAGGTAATCCAGCCCGACATTGTTGAGGAAGCCCAGCCGCTCGACGATCTCCTTCAGGATCGGCTGCGCGATGGCGCGCTGCTGGTCGGTCAGATGCTCCGGCAGACCGGTGAAGAAGGCCAGCGCATCGATCACCGACAGGCGCGTCGCGTGGCTGATGTCCTGCATCGCGATCTTCACCGCCCGTGCCTCGGGCTTCAACCGCGCGCCGTGGCAGACTTCGCAGGGCTGCGGCGACTGATAGTTGGACAGTTCCTCGCGCATCCAGGCGCTCTCGGTCTGCAGCATCCGGCGGTTGAGATTGCCGATCACACCCTCGAACGGCTTCTTCACGTCATAGGACTTCTTGCCGTCGATGAAGGTCAGCGTCACCGCCTTGCCCTTGGTCCCGTGCAGGATCGCCTCCTGCGCCTTGGGGTCGAGGTCCTTCCACGGCGTCTCCAGCGAGAAGCCGAACTCGCGCGCGAGACTCCCCAGCACCTGCATATAATAGGGGCTGGGCGGGTTGGACTTGGCCCAGGGGACGACCGCGCCCTTCTTGATCGACAGCTCGTGATTGGGGACGACCAGATCCTCGTCGAAGATCAGCTTCTCGCCGAGACCGTCACAGGCCGGACACGCCCCCTGCGGCGCGTTGAACGAGAACAGGCGCGGCTCGATCTCCGAAATGGTGAAGCCGGAGATCGGGCAGGCGAACTTTTCCGAAAATACGATCCGGCCGTCGGGCGCATTGTTGCCCAGCACCGCCGATTTGGGCGTCGCGGGTTCGACCGGATCGGCGGGGTCGACATAGGCCAGACCGTCCGCCAGCTTCAGCGCCGTCTCGAAACTGTCGGCCAGACGTGTGGCGATATCCTCGCGCACGACCAGACGGTCGACCACCACCTCGATGTCATGCTTGAACTTCTTGTCGAGCGCGGGCGCCTCGTCGATTTCGTAGAGCTGGCCATCGATGCGGACGCGGGTGAAGCCCGCCTTCTGCCATTCGGCCATTTCCTTGCGATACTCGCCCTTGCGGCCGCGCACGACGGGGGCGAGCAGATAGAGGCGCGTGCCCTCGGGCAGCGTCATCACCCGGTCGACCATCTGGCTGACCGTCTGCGCCGCGATCGGCTCGCCGGTCGCGGGCGAATAGGGGATACCGACGCGCGCCCAGAGCAGGCGCATATAGTCGTAGACTTCGGTGACCGTCGCCACGGTCGAGCGTGGATTGCGGCTGGTCGTCTTCTGCTCGATCGAGATGGCGGGCGACAGCCCCTCGATATGGTCGACGTCCGGCTTCTGCATCATCTCCAGGAACTGGCGCGCATAGGCCGACAGCGACTCGACGTAGCGTCGCTGCCCCTCGGCATAGATGGTGTCGAACGCCAGCGAAGACTTGCCCGACCCCGACAGGCCGGTGATGACCGTCAGCGTGTCACGGGGAATGTCGATATCGACATCCTTGAGATTATGCTCGCGCGCGCCGCGGACGGAAATCTTGGTCAGCATGAGGCAGGTTCTACTTCTGTTCCGGGAGGAATGCCAGAGGCGAGATAGGGTGCGGCGTCCCGGGTTTCGAGGGGGCGGGCTTGCGGTAACGTGCGACCTTCGCCCATGATCCGTGCGGGGCGCCAGGATTGTACATCTCGAACGCTCCATGTGATATAGTATCGCATTGCTCGTATGGAGACGTTCCATCTTGTCGAAGACCCTGCACCTGTCCGCATTGCTGCTGCTCGCCGCGGGAACCGCCGCCAGCCCGGCCGCCGCGCAAAAGGCCGAGAAGACCGAGACCAAGACCACCACCGAGACCAAGGACGACGACAGCAAGCGCCCGCCCTTGCCCGCCGACAAGACGATCAGCCAGAGCGCACGGATCGGCGGCCGGATCGTCAACTACAAGGCGACCATCGGCAAGATCGCGGTGCGTGACGACAAGGGCAAGGAGATCGGGCAGGTCGTCTATACCGCCTATACCGTGCCCGGCGGCGATGTCCGGCGCCCGGTCACCTTCGCGTTCAACGGCGGGCCGGGTGCGTCGTCGGTCTATCTCAACATGGGCGCGGTCGGCCCCAAGCGCGTGCCCTTCGGCGCGCAGGGCGATGCGCCGTCCGACGCGCCGATCACGACCGACAATCCCAATAGCTGGCTGGACTTCACCGACCTGGTCTTCATCGACCCCATCGGCACCGGCTTCAGCCGCAGCCTGGTGGACGAGGCGGAGACGAAGAAGGATTTCTACGCCAACGACCCGGACATCAAATATCTGTCCAAGGTCGTCTATGACTGGCTGGTCAAGGAAGGCCGGCTGCGCTCGCCAAAGTACATCATGGGCGAAAGCTATGGCGGCTACCGCGCACCGCGCATCGCCTATGAGCTTCAGTCGCAGATCGGCGTCGGGGTGAACGGGCTGGTGATGGTATCGCCCTATCTCGACCCGGCCTCGGGCGACGATGCCACCGCGCTGTCGCCCTTGCCCTGGATGATCGACCTGCCCTCGATGGCCGCCGCGCAGTTGGAGCGGCAGGGCAAGCTGACCCCGGAGGCGATGGCGGGGGTCGAAGCCTATGCACGCGGCGATTACCTGCGCGACCTGATGCGCGGGCGGTCGGACACCCAGGCGGTCGACCGGATGGTGACGCGCGTGACCGAGCTGACCGGGCTGGACCCCGCCCTTGTCCGCAGGCTGGGCGGGCGAATCGACACGCGCACCTATCTGCGCGAGATTCACCGTAACGACTCGACGATCGGCAGCATCTACGACTCGAACGTCACCGCCTTCGACCCCTTCCCCTGGTCGTCGCAGCAGCGGTCCAACGACCCGCTGCTCGACTCGCTGATCGCGCCGACGACCAGTGCGATGGTCGATTTCGTGACGCGCGAAGTGGGTTGGAAGACCGACGCGCCCTATCACGCGCTGTCCTATGCGGTGAACAGCGCCTGGGATCGCGGCAAGCCCGACGACACCCCCGTCACCGACCTGCGCAAGGCGATCGCCAACGACCCAAAGATGAAGGTGATGATCGTCCATGGCTGGGACGACCTGTCCTGCCCCTATTTCGCGTCGCGGCTGATCGTCGACCAGATGCCGAGTTACGGCGTGGCGCAGCGGGTGAAGCTGAACGTCTATCCGGGCGGGCACATGTTCTACAGCCGCACCGACAGCGGCGCGGCGTTCCGGCGCGATGCGATGGCGATGTACGGCGGTTGAGCATGACGGAGCGCCGCGCTGACTGGCGCAGCGCTCCCACCCACGCTACAGGCCGAACCGTATACGAAATGGAGCTTATGGCATGGCGGGCATGATCGGCGGATCGACGGCGGAGCACGAACTGGCGAACCTTTCGCCTTGGGCGAACCCCGCGCCGGTCATCACCGCCGGTGAGCGGGCCCAGCGTCTGACCCGCGCCCGCGCATTGATGGCGCAGATGGGCGCGGATGCGCTGCTGATCGGCGCGGGCGCCAGCTTGCGCTATTTCACCGGCGTCGCCTGGGGTGCGACCGAGCGGCTGGTGGCGATGCTGCTGCCGATTGCGGGCGAGCCGATCTTCATCTGCCCCGGCTTCGAACTGGGATCGTTCGAGGCGAGCCTGTCCATCCCCGCCACCGACATCCGTCTGTGGGAGGAGGATGAAAGCCCCTCCGCGCTGGTCGCCGATGCGCTGAAGGCGGCAGGGGCCAGGACGCTGGCGATCGACCCCGCCATAGCCTTCCTGTTCGTCGAGCGTATCCGCGCCGCCGCACCCGGCGTCGCGCTGGTCGATGGCGGGCCGGTGGTCGATGGCTGCCGCCGGATCAAGTCGCCTGCCGAAATCGCGCTGATGCAACAGGCGATGGACATCACGCTGGAGGTCCAGCGCCGCGCCGCGCGCATCCTGCACGAGGGCATCCGCGCGTCGGAGGTGATCCGCTTCATCGACGCTGCCCACCGCGCGCTGGGCGCATCGACCGGCAATTATTTCTGCGCGGTGCAGTTCGGCCGCTCGACCGCCTTCCCGCATGGCCTGCCGCAGGACGATGTGCTGCGCGACGGCGACGTGGTGCTGGTGGATACCGGCACGCTGATCGACGGCTATCATAGCGATATCACCCGCACCTATGCGTTCGGCGAGGTCGGCGACGAAGTTCGCCGCATCTGGGACATCGAGAAGGAAGCGCAGGCCGCCGCCTTCGCCGCCGTCCGGCCCGGCGCGCCCTGCGAGGCGGTCGATTACGCCGCGCGCGCGGTGCTGGAGCGTTCGGGGCTCGGCCCCGATTACCGCCTGCCCGGCCTGCCGCACCGCACCGGGCATGGCATCGGCCTGTCCATCCATGAACCCGCCTATCTGGTGCGCGGCGACCGGACGCCGCTGACGCCGGGCATGTGCTTCTCCAACGAACCGATGATCGTCGTGCCGGATCGCTTCGGCGTGCGGCTGGAGGATCATTTCCACGTCACCGAGACGGGTGCCGCCTGGTTCACCGAGCCGCAGCCCGCCATCGACGATCTGGGCTGAGGCCAGCAGTGCGGGCGGAGTCGTCGCTCCGTCCGCCGTTGGAAACAATATTAAATAAAACAACTTACCTATTATAAGTTGACGCTTGCCCGGCGATCGACTTCAAATGCCTCTCAGAGACGGTCAACGATACCGTCCAAGGGAGAGGCGCTGTGAAAGCAGGGCGAACGAACGCGACATCGCGGCCGTCATCGGCGACCGCCGCATCCGCCGTACGATGAGGCCGGGGATCATCCTTCTTGCGGCAGCGGGCTGTTTGGCGCTGGCCGCAGCCACGCTCTGGCATGGCAGGTCGCCGGACATGGCGCGACCTTCCCCCATTACGGTCGTCGCCGGGGACGGCTCTCACCCCCGCGATGTGGCACCACCCGCTGCGAACCCCGCCATCGTCGCTACGCCAGCCGCGACCGCTCCCACGACCAGACAGGCGGAGTCGATCATCACGAGCTTCGTCGCCCATGCTTCCGCCCCGCTTGCGATCGAAGGTTCGTCCTGCACGGGGTCGCGGTGCCGCGTCGCGGTCTATCAGACCGCCGATTACGTCCAGCGGGGTCGCAAATTCTACGAGTCCGACGATTTCACCGCGCTGACCCGCGCAGCCGGGGCGCGGTCGGTCGCGGTCTCGTCCTACGAACGCCCGGATCGAAGCGGCTATCTGATCGACATGATGTTCTGAAGACCAACGATAACAACGACAGGAGAGGAAGTTGATGACACTATACCGGGCGCTCGCGGCGGCGGCGCTGATGGTCGCGCCGCAACTGGCGCCAGGAACCGCAATGGCCCAGTCCTTCTGGGACGGCTTCGACAACAACAGCTACAACCGCAATCTGTGGATCGCGGAGAGCGGCAAGAATGGCGACCCGTTCGGCTGCACCTTCTATCCCGACATGGTGGTGAACGGCCAGGGCGGCAATGTCGCGCTGACGCTGCACAATGGCGCGTGCTCCGAGCTGAAGAGCAAGGCGCTGTATCAGTACGGCACCGTCCAGGCCCGCCTGCAACTCAGCAACATACCCGGCACGGTCGCCAGCCTGTTCACCTATAACAGCTGGTATGACAGCCCCGGCAAGCCGTGGACCGAAATCGACATCGAATATCTGCCATCCTATGGCAACACGCTGCACACCAACGTCATCTTCCAGGCCAGCCAGACCGGCACCTACCGCCAGTGGGAGAAATATATCTCGCTCGACAGTTATGGCATCAACCCGATGAACGGGCCGGTGACGGCGGGCTTCGACTGGACCGCCAGCAAGATCGCCTGGTATGTCATCAACAGCAGCGGCAACAAGATCTATATCCGCACGATCACCAAGAGCGACCAGACCAATTGCGACTGCATTCCCGCCAGCGCCTGGCCGTCCAATCCGGCGCGCATCTTCGCCAATTACTGGCACGGCAACAATTCGAACGCGGACTCGGTGAATTACTTCCCCAAACGCTATAGCGGCGCGTCGGGGCGGGCCGTGTATGACTGGATTCAGTTCATCGACTATTGATCGAACGGCGTGGCGGCTCCCTACAGCCGCCACGCCTTATCATCAGACGACGGTAAACCCGGCCCAGAACGGGTCCTCGCGATCGATCCAGATCGTGTTATAGCCGGTTGCGATCGCCGAGCCTTGGATCGACGGCACGATCGCCGCCTGACCGCCCAGCTCGGTAGCTTCCTCGACCCGGCCGATGAAGCGGCTGCGGATATAGCTTTCGTGGACGAAGCGGTCGCCGACGCGCAACCGCCCCTTGGCCGCCAGATGCGCAAGGCGCGCCGAGGTGCCCGTGCCGCATGGGGAACGGTCGATCGCCCGCTCGCCATAGAAGACCGCATTGCGCCCGTCCGCATCCTCGGCCGAGGGCTTGTCGGCCCACAGCACATGGCTGACCCCCCGGATCGAGGGTTCGAGCGGGTGGACCGGCTCGAACTTCTCGCGCACTAGCTCACGGATCGTGCGGCTGAGTTCGACCAGCTTCGACGCACCCAGATCGTCGAGGCCGGTATAGGCCCCCTGCGGCTCGATGATCGCATAGTAATTGCCGCCATAAGCGACATCCAGCGTCAACGGGCCGAAGCCCGGCACGTCGATCTCAATGCCCTCGGCCGCCAGATAGGCGGGGACGTTGCGGATACGGACGGCGGTGACTTTCGCGCCTTCCTTCTCATATTCGATATGGATCGTACCCGCGGGCACCTCGACCTTCAGCTTGCCCGGTTCGCGCGGGGTGATAAGGCCGTTTTCCAGGCCGAAGGTAATCATCCCGATCGTGCCATGCCCGCACATCGGCAGGCAGCCACTCGTCTCGATGAACAGGATCGCGGCGTCGCTGTCGGGCTCGCACGGCGGATAGAGGAAGCCGCCCGACATCATGTCATGCCCGCGCGGCTCGAAGCAAAGCCCGGTGCGGATCCAGTCGAACCGCTCCAGGAAATTCAGCCGCCGCTCGGCCATGCTGGACCCGCGCAGCAGCGGCGCGCCGCCCGCCACCAGCCGGACGGGATTGCCCGCCGTATGGCCGTCGATGCAGAAAAAGGTATGGCGGATCGTGGGTGACGTCATCGGGATTCCCTTGCTGTAAAATCCGTATACGATATGACGAGGCTTATGCCCAAGCCGGAAAATCACGCCAATCCATCAAACTGTCGCAGCGCCATCGTCGTGGGCGGCGGGGTCATCGGCACGACTACTGCGCTGGCGCTGCAACGCGCCGGTTGGGCCGTCACGCTGATCGAGGCGGAGGACAGCCCGCGTGCCGCATCCTGGGGCAATGCGGGTCATATCGCGACCGAACAGGCCGAACCGATCGCCTCGCCCGCGATGGTGCGCGGCTTTGCCAAGCGGCTATTCTGTCGCGGCGGTGCGCTGGCGCTGCCACCGCGTGAAATCGCGACCTGGCTGCCCTTTTCGCTCCGCCTGCTGAAGGCCGCCCGCCCCGCCCGGTACGAGCGTGCGCACGCGGCGTTGGCAGGACTGCTCGCCCACGCGATGCCTGCGTGGCAGCGGCATGTCGCCGCGCTGGGTGCCCCCGATCTGCTCCGCCCCAACGGCCATGTCGTCCTGTGGGAGACACCGGAGAGCGCCGCGCGCGGCCTCGCCAACTGGCAGGCGGCGGACACCGGCACCGCGCGCTTCCGTGCCTTGACCGAGGCGGAACTGGACGACTGGCGCACCCGCGTCCGCGCGCCCCTCGCGGGCGGCATCCGCTTCGAGGGCAGCGGCCAGATCGCCGACCCGACGCGACTGGCCGAAACCACGACCGCACGCTTCATGGCAGACGGCGGCACCCGCCTCGTCGCGCAGGTCGCAGCGGTCGGCGACGGAGAGGTCCGCCTGACCGACGACCGCCGCCTGACCGCCGACCAGATCGTCGTGACGGCGGGCGTGGCGAGTGCGGCGCTGCTCCGCCCCTTCGGCCTCAAAGCCCCGATCATCGCCGAGCGCGGCTATCACCTCCAGACCGGCCCGGACGTCGACTGGGCCGCCGACCTACCCCCGGTGGTGTTCGAGGACCGCTCGATGATCGTCACCCGCTTTGCCGGAGGCCTGCGCGCCGCCAGCATCGTCGAGTTCGCGCGCGCCCAGGCCAAGCCCGACCCCGCCAAGTGGAACCGCTTACGCCACCACATCGCCGCGCTCGGCCTGCCGATCGGCGAGGACGCCAAGCCGTGGATGGGCGCGCGACCGACCCTGCCGGATTACCTGCCTGCGATCGGCCGGGTGCCGGGGACGCGAGGGCTATCCTATGCGTTCGGGCACAACCACCTGGGGCTGACCCTGGCGCCGATCACGGGGGAGTTGGTGGCGGGGATGTTGGATGGAGGGAAGACGATGATCCAAACAGCGCCGTTTAGACTCGAGCGATTTGGATAAGTGGGAGCCTGCGCAGTCGCCCACAAGGATAGCCGGGTTGGGTGAAAGCGGATGCTCAACGAGGACGCATGGAAACCACCAGAGCAGACGTCAGCAGGCTGATTGGCAGCGAAACGATTGTTAGACCGATAATACCAGCCAGCAGCATGCCGGGTCCGTCGGGCGAGTTTCCGGCAGGGATCAACATGAAGGCTGCGAAGCCCAAGCCGAAGATAAAAGCGGGGACTACCAGCCCCGAACCGATTGCGATCGCAACATTGCGGGCTTTTGGTCGCAAGCGGCATACGGCAAATGCGATGCCTCCGGTAAGAGCGGCTATCACTACGGCGAAGACCAACAAGAAGGGTATGTCTCCGCTGTTTGCAAAACCTGACATACGGTCTCCACGTTGAATGCCGGATGCTAGACTACCGGGCGAACGTCCGCAAACGGGCGGAGGCCGACTACTTGAGTATCTTCTTAGCCTGAACGGCCAAAAAAACGGCGGTTTTCCGCCACTTTAGGGGGCGCTTCGGCGCCCTCTCTCATGCCTAAACGAGATACGCAACGAAACATAATAAACGGCGGGAATCCGCCACTTTTGCCGACGTCACGGCCTGCCCGTGACGCATGGAGTGACGCATGGCTGACGCACAGAATGACGCTCATAGTGACCTGCTATACGGGATGGATGCGGTGGCCGCCCATCTCGCGATAACCAAGCGACAGGCGCTTCATCTGCACGAGAAGGGTGAAATCCCCACCTTCAAAATGGGTCGCACGGTCTGCGCCCGACGCTCGACGCTGGCCAAGCATTTCGCGGCCCAGGAAGCGGCGGCGCGGGCCGCGAATGGAACCGATTGATGCGCTCCCGTGTCCGCCTGCGCCCCGCAGCCCGGATCGCCCGTGCCCGGGCAGAGGCCGCACGAGTCGAACAGAACCTGCGCCACGAGGCGACCGACGAGGCGATCATCACCGCGATGGCATCCGCCAAGCTCCCGATCAGCACCGTTGACCTTGCCACGATGACCGGGCTGACCCGCGCCGCCATCGGCCGCCGATTGCGCGTCCTCCGCGCCGCCGCCCGCGTCCGCTGGGTATCGGGCACGCCATGGCCCGCTGGGTGGGCATTCCCGCGCAATTACTCTGCAGAAACCTCGGCTGGCGTCATTGTCCCGACGGATCGCGCATAATGATCCGCTCGGCCAATCGGTAGCCAGTCGGAGTTGGGTACAGCGCGCCAGCCCTCTCCAAATTGTTGAGGTGGGAGCGAAGATCGGCCTCACCCACCTTGTCCATGAGGTAACCCTCCCGCAGTTCGTCTGCGACATCGAGCATGTCGACAAGGGTAAATGTCCCGTCGGCGCGTGCGATCCGATGCGCCATATGCATGACCAGAGCTTCGTCCCGAGAGATCGGGCGAACGGCCAGCACAGTCACAGCGAGCAGGAACGCCCCAAGACCGCTGGCCGTCAACGCTACAGCGCCACCCGCCAGTCCTGCGGCGGTGATCGCTTCCCTGATTGATCGGGGGTTCATGGGGTTGAGCCCCAAAAGGTTGCGCCATTTTAAAGAGAAGCCGCCGGTCCCGTCCTGACCGGCGAACATCATCTTCGTCATGTAGACGCCGGGTGTCGGCGGCTCACGTCCTTCGACGGAATACGACGTCAGCTGAACCAGCAACGGGTTTTTCAGCTGCATCGCTTCATCGACGGTCAGATCCAAAACGGCGGCCATAGGGGCCACGATTGCATTCATCGGCACATCCTCTCGTTCGGCGGCTCCATGCCGACAGTGCAGCTTGGTGTCGAATCCCCTCCCAAACCTTGGAGATAATCATGACGACGAAAACCCCGCGCCGTGGGCCAGCTGATCCGGCGGCGGACACGACGCGCGCCCGGAAGCCCGGCGCGCATTCCTTCGCTCGGGTGCTGGCTGGCGCTGTCGCGCTGGCGAAAGCGAACGCCGGGAAGAAAACGGGCAAGGCGAAGACTGCGCCGGGTGCTGCCGAGACGAAGCCCGGCGCGGTCGCATCGAAGGGCAAGCATCGCACCCCCGGCGCTACCACCGCAAAGAGCCTCAGTTCGGGATCGTTCGGGCATCTGCGCCCGACCGGCGGCGCGTCAGCGGCCCCGACTCCGGCCGCCAAGCCCAAGCGCGCCGCGACGTTCTCGGACAAGCTGGCATCGGCACGGGCAAACCTCGGGCGCGGGACAGCGAATGCCGGTACGACCGCGCCGCCGCCGCCCACGACGCTTGGCGCGCGCTCCGGCGGCCTGCTCGACAAGCTACGGGCGGCTAAGCGCAAGCTCGGGCGGAAGTAGATCCGATGCTTCCCTATCCCATGCGCCAAGCCCGCCGCGCGCTGATCCGCCGTGCCCTGGCCGCACCGATCGCCGTCGCACCATCGGCCACCGCGCCGACCACGCGCCCGGCGACCGACAAGCCCGCTGACCGGATCGAGCGCCCGTCAGCAACAGTCGAGACTTTTCGGCACCTGAACACCCCGGAGGCGTCGGAGCGGCTGCGCGCCTGGCAGAAAACGCTTCCCAGCGCCCGCCGCTGATCGCGGGTCATCATCAAGGATCATCCCCTATGTCGTCATCCCATCCCCCCGTCGTCTTCCTCCATCCCGGCATCGTGGTGGACAGTGCGCGCGCCGTTCGCGTGGGCCTTGTCCAGCCGGTCACGGGGAACGTCGACATGAACCAGCACCCGGCCCAGGCGATCAATCACCTCTGCGAGCGGCTGGGGGCGGTGATCGTCTGCACCGCATCGCGTGCCCCGTATGACGCCCGCGACCAGCTGCTGATGGACGGGGTACGCGGGCGGTTCGCCGCCGACTGGCGCACCGAATGGTCTATGGCGGATCGCGCCGCAGCTATCGTCGCATGGCATCTGGCGCATGGGTCCCCCAGGGCGGTGGTGATCGAGCGGCCGGGCGTCGACGTGCCGCGCATGGCGGGCATCAGCGTGCCGGATCGCTCGACCCTGACCGTGGCGGCGGTTCAGCAACTGCTCGCGGCGGTGCCCGATGCATGAGCTATCACCTCACCACGGCGGCGCGTCCGCTGGTCATGGACCCCAGCGCCAAGGCGGTGCTGATGGCCTTATGCGACATGGCGCGGGACCCGGACGACCCGGATAGGCCATCCCAGGCATGGCCGCCGATGCGGGGTCAGAACGGCGGCGTGGGCCTGTGTGATTGGACCTGCCTTTCGGAACGGTCAGTGCAGCGAGCCATGAAGATGCTGATCGGCGGCGGTCACGTCACCCGGCGGCAGCTGCGCCATGGGGTCATCTATACCGTTCATCCCGGCGGCGCGGCATCCACACCCGTCATTCTGACGTCCGACAATTTGACGGGCGACAATATGACGCCCGACATATTGGCGGCCACACCCGTCATATTGGCACCCAAAGCACCACAAAGCACCAATAGGAGGAAGAAGACTTCGTCTTCTCCCTCTGCGGGCGCGGATCAAGCCGAGTGGGACGCGCTGCCCGCGTTGCCTGTTGGCGCCTCTGATGGGCAGTGGGCGGACTATGCCGAGATGCGCCGTGAGATGGCGAAGACCGATCGGCGGCAGCGCAGTCAATGGACGCCGACGGTCGCACGGAAGGCAATCCAGAAACTGCACGCCCTGGCGGCGGAAGGCAGCGACCCCGGCGCGGTGCTGGATCAGTCGGTGCTCAACACCTGGCAGGGCCTATTCCCCGTGAAGGATGATCGACATGGCGAACGCAACCAGCCTGGGCGCGGCGGCGCATCGGGCGCTGGCGGTTATCGAGGGCGGCCCGTCGACGGTTTCGCAGCCGCCCTCAACATCGTTGCGTCCGGTGGGCGCGCTGACCACGATGGACGAGGCTGACCAGTTGCGCGAATGGGCGCTGACGACGGCAACCGCGACACCGGCCGCCGCCGCCTCGCCCGAGCAATTGGCCCGCCACCTTGAGTTTCTGCACGCCGCCCTGCCATCGCGCGCGAACGACCTGGAAACCGGCAAGCGGCGCTTCGCCGTGTATGCCAGCCTGTTGACGGGAAAGAGCAACGAGGCCTTGGCGTACATGGCGCGCCGCGCCGCTGAGACGCTGGAATGGTTTCCCTCGCCGAGCCAGTGCCTCGAGATCCTGAAAGGGTATCATCCACCGGATACACCCCAGGCGGCGGCGCTGATCGAGGTGCAGCGGTTCACCGATGCGCAGTTTCCGGCCTGGCTGGACGCCGTTCGCGGCGGCGGCCCGATCGGCAACCCGCCTGAACAGTGGATGCGGATCGCAGTCGAACAGGGCGTGATGCGACGGCTCGCTGATGGCAGCATGGTCAGCCGAGCGCTTTATCACGGGCCGCCGCGTCAGCCGTATCGACCTTCACCCCGCCCCGATCCTGCGCCAGCCAGCGAAACGGTGTCACCGACGCACGATGGGGATGCGGGCGCATCAGCCGGGATCGTGCCATAGCCCGCCGCTGCTAACCTTACGATCGGCGCTGGATCAGCCGGGCAGCCATACGGGCACCCAGCCAGCGGGTGGCGAAACTGTCCGAGATGATCTTCCATCGTCCCGCCGGGCCGCGCGACCCATGGTTCACGCCCATGCACGAACATTGGCATTCCTCGCGTTCAGCGTCCCAGCACGCCGGAGCGCACTTCTCCTGTTCGTTGTGAGGCTGGACGACCCACACCTTGCCGAACCGCTCAAGGCAACGGTTCACCAATTCCGTGAAACGCGCCTGTGGCACCTCCCATTGCTTGTCGGCGGCGATCCACTTCGGGTTCGTCATGCCTGTCGCTCGCAGCCACCCACGATTGCCCTCCGCGAAAGGAAGCTGGAGGCGCGGCCTGTCTCCTTCTCCGCGACGGATCAAAACGGGCACCCGCTTCTGCGCCAACACTGACCCCAAACGATCCCCCGACACCTCATCCATGCCTGTCGCCTCCCTGTCGCGACTCGCTGGCCGCGCGGAATGATCGCGCCAATTCAACCACCTCACTAGCCCCGAAGGAACCGCACATGCCTCCCATTACGAACCAGGAAACCCTGAAGCGGATCGCCGGTCTTAGCGCCGCCGTCGACAAAGCCGCCGCCGCCGTTCAGGAGGCGCAAGCATCGGTGAATGAAGCCGCGACGCGTGACCGCGACCTGCGCACGACACTGGCCAATCATGATCGCGCCGAGCCTGCTCCGAACCCCGACCTGACCGACGAATTGAGCCAAATGCTCGCCGCCAACCCGGCGGCTGCGGCATCGGCGGATTGGGAAGGCCGCCTCCGCGAAGCCCAGGACGTGACCGCCGCCGCGATCACCGCATGGAAGGGCAAGCGCACCATCATCATGCAGGCGCTCGACCGTGTGGCCGGTGAACTGACCGAACGGCGGGAGGCCCTGACGGCTGCCAAGCGCGCGCACGAACTGGCATGGGCCGGGTTCGTCAACGCTGCCCGTGACGCGATGCTGGTGGAGTTGGAGGCGCGCTGGCCTGATTTCTATGCCCAGATCATGGGGCCGATTGACGCGCTTAACCATGCCCGCCGCCTCTATTCGAGCGAGCCGGTCTATGCGGGGCCGCGCCGCTGTATCCTTGGCGAAAGCTCACTGGCCATCGGGAGCCCCGCGTCGGTAGGGCTCAAGCTCGACGTGCAGCTTTACCCTTCGCCGCCATCGGCCGACCTCTCTGAGGTCATGTCGACTTTCCGTGCGGCGTTGGCAGACATCAAGCCCAAGCGCTGACTCCCGCCCGTCAGTCGGGCAGCGACACTTTGACGTGCGCAGCTTGTCCACGAGGCAAATCCAGCGGGAATGCGAAGACCTTCCGGCCCTTCCGGTGCACGATCGTAGGTTCGCCCACCCGTGCCGGGTCGTACCCGCACCGTACGACCTCCGCTTGCACCCGTTCGCGTTCCGCCTTGGCCTGCCACCATCCTCTGGCGGGCGTGTAGATCATCGGTTCGTCCATCGGACGGTGAACGCCGTCGCCGCGATCTTGTGCCCCGCCGACCCGCGCGGCTGACGCCACGCCCCCGATGCAAATGGGTCCCTCCTGGCCCCTTCTGCATCGGGGGTAATTGCGCACCCGACGTAACCCCAGCTACAAACCCCAAAACTTGGTTGCGGGGGCAACCAGTTGCGGACGCGCTCCAAATTGGCGCAAAAAGCCGCAGAAATCTGCCAGTTTTCGGTTGCGCCTCCCCCCGCAACCACCCCGCAACCAGTTGTCAGTCGGTTGCGGGGTGGTTGCCTCCTTCGGCTGCACGCAGTTCCACGCCGAACCCCGCAGAAATCCTAGGCTTTTCCCCGCAAAGGTCGGGACCAATAGCGCCCCGCAACCACCCCGCAACCGCGCAACTGGTTGCCCCCGCAACCAGCCCCCGGTTGCGGGGGCAACCAGTTGCGCGGTTGCGGGGGCAACCTCACACCCTCCGCACGCAATCTTTGGAGCGAGCAATGACCCTCATGTCTCTGACCGCCTATGCCGCCACCCATAACGCAAGCCGACAGGCCGCCAAGAAATGGCAGGACCGTGGATACCTCGTGATGCGGGGCGAACAGGTCGATGGCGAAGCATCAGACGCCAAGATGCAAGCCGCTGGAAAGGGGCGTTTCCGCACCAAGGCGCATGGCGGTCGTCGTGTTGAGGGGGAGCGCGGCCTGATCGATCGTCCGGGTATGGGGTATGTCGCAGGAAAACGCGTCGCGGCCTCACCGGTGCCCCTTCCCTGGGTGGGCTGGCATAGGTTCGACAACCCCAACACGCTGTCGGGGCACCTGCGGGCGTGGATCGAGAGCGGCGACGAAAAAGATCAGGCGGAAGCCCTCGATGCCGCAGATCACGCAGCCTGGGACGAAGCGTGTAAGGATGCGGGGTGGGACCAATGGCCAGCAAGCATAGCAGCGGCGGTCGCAGCTGATCTGGGCATCCCCGAGCGGGCGGGCGCCGTGCAAGCGGTTCTACACCGGCAAGTCCGCGCCCGCTTCGCCTCGCTGGAGATTTTCGAGGACGATCTGCAGGACCCCCGCCTCATTCCCCGGTAGTGCGATCAGGATTCGTAGCCGTTGGTGTAGCTGTCGAGGACCTTGTCGCCGTCGACGACCTCCAATCGGACCCGCGTTCGGTCGGGCCCCATTGCGAACGGCCGGCTGGTATCACGGCAGGTATGCCGCACGCGGATCGTCAGCCCGTCGGCCGTGCCGACGAACGTCTCATCGATTCCCATGTCGCCTTTGTCGCCCTGCGACTGCAAACCGGCGGTTTGCACGGCCGAATTCCAAGCGCTGTCGGTTTCTTCCTCAGCCGATTTGTCGATTGAAGCCTTCAGTGCGGCGATAGTCTGTATAAGTCCCATGATTATTCCTTCTTCAGTTGCAGGACAATCATAGGGGTAGTGGTTCGCAGATTGCATTATTAAAACGATGCGCGTCTATGCTTTCGGCGCGCCCGGCTCCAAGTCCTTTAAACATGCGGAATACAGACGCATTCCTAGCCATGAGGCTGACAGTTCGGGCATGATGATGAGCTCATTCTGGATATCGTCCGCGAGGCGATGGATGGGGTAGCCGGCATCGAGTGTCTGCCAGGTCATGACACTCCCCTCTCGCTTTAGGTGAAACTGCCTCTCGAAGACGCCAAGCACTACGAGGTGTTCGATTGATAATCCGCCCTGTTCCCCGAATTTGTGTTGGGCCGAACTCATGGCGTCCCATTCGTTGATATTCGGATGCTTGGGCGGCGGGCCGGCCGTTGCAAACAGCCATTCCATCACTTGGGCATCAAGGGGCGTCAGCCGGCCAACGATTTCGAGGAGGCGGCGATCGGCTGCGTCGGCATCGCCGGCAACCGCGCGCGCCAGGAGACAAGCGAACAACTCCTGTATCTCCGGCTCGTCCTGTTTCGTCGCTTCCTCGAACCAGGCGATTGCGTAGCGCTCCGGGATCTTCGCGCGGTCGACCTTCAGCCCCAATGCCGCGCATTTCTCCTTCACCTTCACCTGTAACGCGGCGGCGTTTGTGAGCCGCCACGCGGCGATGCGATCCCCAATGACCGCTGCCCATGCCTCGCTCAGCATTCCACCGACGGGGGCCAGCGCGGTCTGAACCGGCTCAATCATCTTCGTCACATCGATCGTCATGACCACAGTCTGCGTGATCGCGGCGGGAAGTAAAGCCCTCCCCCCCGGCCGGACGACCAGGATCATCCCACCAACCGAAAGGCCACCTTATGCCCACCATTACCCCTCCAGCCTTTGCGCTCGACGGAACCGAGACGATTGCGCTCAACGTCGCGGGTCGCGGCGGCACCGTCACCCTGACCCAACTGCAACAGGCGGTGCGCGGTCAGCCGATCGGCAGCGGCGCGCCGAACCCGCCGGTCGGAATGCCCGCGATCACCGCCATCACCGGCACCGAACAGTGCATCATCATGAACGGCGCGACCGGCGGCTGTCGCGTGGCCACTCTTGAACAACTGGTCATGTGGTCGAAGACTGCGTTCGTCCTGGCCTTCGCCCTCCCCACCAATGGGGCCGGGTTCGGGATGCCCCCGGTCGACAATCTCGCCGATGGGGACTGCATCGCTGTCCAGCAGGGCGCGGGCCTGCGCGGCCTGACCCTCGACCGCCTGCGCGCCTGGCTGACCGCCTGATTTATCGGCGCCCGTCGCGGCGCTGCTCCCAACCCCACGAAATCCCCGCGGCGTTCGCCGTGGGCCATCCGCGCGCCTGCGCTTCTCATTCTGGAGACGATCATGGATACCCCATCCGAAAACGCGAGCATCGCGCTCACCGTCCGCGACGACCGCCGCGACGATAACAGCGGCATCAGCATGGCTATCGACGTCAGCGACGACCGCCAGCCATCCCCGCCGATCACCGACGGGTCGCCTCCTTTGTCGGGTGGGGCGCTGCCCGACACGATGTCGCTGACGCTTCGCAAGCCTGTCACCTTCGCCGGTCAGCCGGTCATGGCGCTGGAGTTGCGCGAACCCACCGCCGGTCAGATGAAACAGTGGGCGTCCCTCTCGGGCATGGCCGCCAACATCGCCGCCGTGTCGACGGTTGCCGGGCTGCCGGAGTCGGTCATCGGCGAAATCGTCTCACGCGACCTCTTCGCCGCTGCCACGTTCATAAACTCATTCGGGCTGATCGGTGCCGAGGCTTTCGATGAACCCCCGTCCGAATTGACGATCGACCTTATCCACCCGATCGAACACGCGGACCAGCGCTATGCCCAGATCGTCCTGCACGAGCCGACCGCCGGGCAGCTGATCGAATGGGACCGCGTAGACGGCATCGAGGCTGACCTGACGATCATCAGCGCCGTGTCGGGCGTGCCGCTGATCGCGCTCGACAAGCTGCGCGCCCGCGACCTCGTTCGCGCGGGATCGTACCTCGCAAATTTTCTCGCGCCCGGCCTGTAGGCTGGGGTCCGCTGCTCGACGCCCTGGCGACGCGGTACGGGCAGATGCCCGCGACGATCGCCGGGCATCGATGGTCCGAACTCTGGCGGTGGTGTCAGTGGGCCGGGATCGAAACGCAAGGCGATAGCGACGCCTGATGACCGGCGGCGGGCGGCATGGTGCTGCCCGCCCCTTTCGCCTCCGGCTGCGCGCCCGAGGCCAGCGATAAGGAATAGGGTATGTCCGCACCACGGGTCGGGATCGACATCACCGCCAATGACAAAACGGCGCGCGGCATCGCGTCGGCGGAAAAGCGCTTCTCGGGCGCGACCAAGCGCATCGGCAAGGCCACGGACGGCAATCTCGGCGGCGGCGGACTGCGCGGCATCGGCGGCTGGAGCCGGGGCGTCATCCGATCTTTCACCCAGGTCGAACAGGTCGGCTCCCGCCTGCTCGGCGGCGGCCCGCTGGGCAGCGGCGGCGGGAGCATCATCGGCCGATTGGGTGCGATGCGATCGGCGGCGTCCCTGCTCGGCGGCGGCATGGGAGAGGTCGCGGCAGGCGGCGCGGCGATGGAAGCGGGCCTGATCGGGGTCGGCGGCGCGGCGATGGCGACGGGCGCGATCATTGTCGGCCTGGCGGCCGGGATGGCGAAGCTCGCAGACAGCTGGGCCAAGGGCTCCACCGAACTGGGCAACATGGCGAAGCTCGCCGGGGTCAGCACCAAGGGCCTACAGGAATTTGCGGGGGCGGCCGAACGCGTCGGCGTCGACAAGAACACGGCCATGGGCGCGATCGGTGGCCTGTCCAAAACGCTGAATGATGCGCGATATGGGCGCAACACCGGCGCGCTGGCCGTCCTGACGAAAATGGGCGTGAAGCTCCGGACGAAGGAAGACGGCACCGCCGACACGATGGCGATGCTGCCCGACATCGCGGCGGCCATCTCGCGGCAAAATTCATCGGGCCAGCAGACGGCGGCGAACGCGCTGGGCATCTCCCTCGCGGCCCTCCCCGCCTTCACCCAAGGCTCGAAGGCCCTGACGGCGGACATGGCCGATTATGGCAAGAACGGCGCGGTTGTCAGCGATGACGATGTGAAGCTGTCGCGCGGCATCGTCCACCGTGACGCCGTGGCGACCCAATATGTCGAGAAAGGCGTCCTGGCGGCGAACCGCGCGAACGCGACGGTCGTGAAGGGCGCGGGCGATGCGATCATCACGGGATATGAGGCGATCACGAAGCCGCGCCCCGCTCCTGCGTCCGAACCTCGCCAGCCGGAGGCGTCCGGGACGACCACGCGCCGGATCGGCCGCGCCCGCAACGGGAAGATGGTCTCGCTGACATCGCACGACGTCGAAGACATCATGAAGACCACCCAAACGGAGTGGGATGGGCGCGACACCCAACAGGGGCGAGGCATCATCGACACCATTCTGAACCGGATCGCGGCGGGACGCTGGGGGAAGAACGCGCATTCGGTGGTGAACTCGCGGTCGCAATTCTCCGACATCAATGGCCCGGTGGCCTGGAAAAAGGGCCGTCACTCGGTCGACCAGATACCCATGTCGCGCGTGACGGCGCGAACGAACCGACTGGTCAGCGAATGGCTTCGCCGCCGCGCCGATGGCGCACCGTCGAGCGTCGGAGACAATCTGAACTATGCCAACCCGTACTATTCGGACAGGAAAAACCGCCCCTGGATAGATGCGCTGCCGATGGTGCGCGGCAGCGGGCATTCAGTCCATCGCCACGGGACGGTTCGGGAGTTGCAGAACAGTAGACCCGGTGATTTCGGCGTGTCTATCCCGGTCGACGTCCGCGTGACCGTTGATGACAAGCGGTCAGGCGCCACCGTCACCACTCGGACTGGTAGAGGCGGCTCGCCATCAATCAGTCACGCCTACTCCGCCGACAAACGATAACCCGCGCCTACCTCTTTGCGGCGTACCATTGGCCCAGATATCGACCGACGCCCGCATACGCATAGCACCGCACTTTGCGGACTGCTTGGCTATCACGGGTGATGGCGCATTGCCCGTGCCCAACCGTTTCTGGCTTGCTCCCAGGGGGCTGAACAGTATCGACTTGGAATACGCCATTTGTCGCCGCCAAATCGGCATCGCCCGCGAATCTGGTTTCCTTATGCGCCGGGTCGATGAACGAGATCATCACTCGCCCATCGCCTATATCGTAGATGCCGACGCCGCTACATGGCGCGTAGAAATCGAATGTCGGCGGGCGGCTCCGGTCATAGTTGCATGCACCCCGGAACTCTTTTCCGACCGCATCAGCCGCTCGGGCGGGGTTGGCCACCGGAGCGAGCAGCGCCAGCGACATGAGGGCAATCTTCAACATCTGCGGCGCGGCTCCCGTGATCCTGCCCTAGCTTCCCCAGCCTGGGCTATCGACCTCACATATCACGAACGGGTCCTTTTGATCCCCGGTGACGATCCGCCATTTCGAAAAATATGCGACCATCGTTCGATGGCCCCAATTTTTAACCTCCCCGTCGTCGCCGATGATCGTCGCCGCATGATAGTCGCTTGCCTGCCCGACGGTCGCGCCGAATCCAGTCAACTCCCCTGAACGAAAGGCTTGGCTCCGTGCCAGCGGCTGGCTGGTTCCGTCGACGCAGGTTTCAGGTGCGACCTCCATCCGCCACTCTTCGGTCAGCAATAGGACCATGCGCTGATCGTTTTCCGGCAGAGTGTGAAGGCGGAACGGCCTTTCCCCCGAGAGGGACACCCAGTGGCTCACCTCGTCATCCGCCTGAACGGCGATGAGCCATGCCGAGTCTGTAGGAGAATACGCTAGCGCGCCCGCTGCCAGTCTGCCCAGCGTGGTGGTTTGCAGGTGGTTCTTAGGAAAATAAATAGACATCTTTCGGTCCCCTCTCGTCAACCTTTCCCAGCGTTGCTTACGCTCCCTGGCAGTCGGCTCTTCGTCATTTCCGCATACGCTTGTGTTTCAGCCTCCAGCCAAGGCGCGCCCTGGATTACCTGCCCCGCCGAAAACTCAATCAGCCGCTCCACCGCTTCGCGCGACATCTGTCCCGTGTCGACAGCAATGCTGATCCAATCCATCAGCAGGCGGTTCGTCAGCAGCAACAGCGCCTGTTCTTCCTTGTCCATCGCCATGACCGTACCCCTATGCCTGGACCTGCGAGAACCGCGCGCCAATGCCTTGCCCACGGGCGGCGGCGATCAAGCTGTGATCGGTCGCCACCGCCCCGCGAAGCGTCTCATTCATTCGTGATTGCCAGCCCCGCCCACTGGATCGGAACCGATCGAGAACGTCGTTGTCGACCCGGATCGTGACCGGGGATTTGGTTGAACTGGTCGCGCCCTTCGGTCGGCCGCGCTTCCGGCCGAACGCCGCCAGCACATCGGCGGACAGCACATCAACCGCCGGGCGGGACTTCGCGAAATCCTCTTCCGTCCATTCCGGGTTGTCGCTGTCGAAGCGAACGGGGGGCTTATCAGACGCCATAACGACGCATCTCCTTTTCATGGGCGCGGCGATAACTGATGATCCGCACCACCAAACCACGGACCGCGAAGACCAGACAGCGCGCCTCACCGTCCACCCGACCGAATGCACGATAGCGAGCCTCGCCGTAATCATGCCGATCGTCGGCGACGACCACGGCGGCAGTCAGGTCGAACTCGACGGCATCCGCCAACGATAGGCCGTGCTTTGCGACGTTGGCCTCGTCCTTGGCGGGGTCGAACTCGATGTCCATGGATTTCTTGTACGTACTATTTATTCGTGTTCAAGCATTTTCTCGTATGTACGTAAAAATAAGCTTCGTGTCCGGCGATAGGCCGCTACGGGCCGCGCCGGGCCGCGACCTGCGCTGGCAGCGTGAATATGTATCGAAGGGCCATGTCGACAAACCCCCGCGCATCCTCCAGATCGGGGCGTGAGACGCCATCAACCTCGTGCGCTCCGTCATTCCCGATCAACCGTACCTGCGTCAGCCAAGCGCCAATAGTTGTGGGTAAGTCGTGATCGTCAACCAAGGTGCGAATACGCGCAGCGAGCGACCCCCTAAGGTCCGGGAAGGCAATCTTTAGCGCAAGCTCCAGCGATCGGCGGTACATCAACGCTGCGGCCTCCTCACAGTCAGTCGCTGCAAAATTCGCCTCGGCTTGGCGGAACGCTCGGTCTACGTCGGCCGGGAGATGTTCTGGGATCAGGGCTGCCGTGCCTTCGGGCCATACACTAAGACGCTCTATAGGCCCGATCTCCAGATCTTGCCCATTCTGTGCCATCTGACCCAAGCCCAGTTCCATGTCACGGGCGGTCACAAGGCTGTCCAGTGAGCGAAGTCGAACGACGATGGGCAGTGCGCAACTTCGGCAGCAGGCCGTGAGCTGGCCCCCGTTTTGACCGGACGGATTCAAGCCTAAGAAGGAGGCTTGGGGCTATCCCCTGAGCATAGGCTTATGTCCGTGTCCGAGATCATCACCGACGGCGGTCGGCGTCGTCACTGGGGTTCCACCGAGAAGCTGAGGATCGTTGAGGAAACGCTCGATGGTCGCGAGAGCATATCGGTGGTGGCGCGCCGCAATGGCGTGGCCCCGAACCTGCTGTACCGCTGGCGGCGGCTGATGCTGGAAGGCGGAAGCGTCGCGATCGTCGGCGACGATGACGTAACCAGCAACCGTCAGGTCCGTGAGATGGAAGCCCGCATCCGCGAACTGGAGCGCCAGCTCGGCCGCAAGACGCTGGAGGTCGAGATACTGAAGGAGGCGCTGGAGCGCTCGCGCCCAAAAAAAGCGAGCTTGCTCATGCACTCGCCGCTGCCGGAGACTATCCGGTGAGCCTGGTCGCCAGCACGCTCGGCGTCGGACGCTCGACGGTGTACGACCGCCTGACCGGCAGCACCAAGACGCGCGGGCCATACACGAAGGCCGACGACGCGGACCTGTTGCCCCGCATTCGCCAGATCGCCGCGCAGCGGCCAACATACGGCTACCGCCGCATCGCGGCGGTCCTCAATCGACAGCAGCGCGCCGAAGGACTGGTGCCGGTCAACCACAAACGCGTCTACCGCATCATGGCAGCCAACCGCCTGCTGCTGGCGCGGCGCTATACCGAGCGAACCGATTACGGTCATGACGGCGTCGTGGTGGCGATCCGCTCGAACCTGCGCTGGTGCTCGGACGGGTTCGAGTTCACCTGCTGGAACGGCGAGGTCGTGCGCGGCGCCTTTATCATCGACGCCCACGACCGCGAGATCATCGCCTGGCACGCCGTCACCAATGCCGGCATCAGCGGTTCGGACGTGCGCGACATCATGCTGGAAGCCGTGGAGGCCCGCTTCGGCGGTATGCGCACGGTCGCGCCGGTTGAGATGCTGTCCGATAACGGCTCGGCCTATACCGCCCGCGAAACGCGGACCTTTGCCCGGCAACTCGGGCTCAAACCCTGCTTCACCCCTGTCCGCAGCCCGCAATCCAACGGCATCTCCGAAGCCTTCGTGCATACCCTCAAACGCGATTACGTCCGCGTCTCGTCGCTACCCGATGCACTCACCGCGTTGACATCGCTTGCCGGATGGATCGAAGACTACAACGACAACCACCCTCATTCAGGGCTCAAAATGCGTTCCCCGCGCGAGCATCGCGCAATGGTTTCTGCAACCGCTTGAATCCGTCCGGCCAAACGGGGGCCAGATCA
>NZ_JAXSQY010000006.1:0-276664 GCF_034659795.1 Sphingomonas fuzhouensis | reverse complement strand
TGATCTGGCCCCCGTTTGGCCGGACGGATTCAAGCGGTTGCAGAAACCATTGCGCGATGCTCGCGCGGGGAACGCATTTTGAGCCCTGAATGAGGGTGGTTGTCGTTGTAGTCTTCGATCCATCCGGCAAGCGATGTCAACGCGGTGAGTGCATCGGGTAGCGACGAGACGCGGACGTAATCGCGTTTGAGGGTATGCACGAAGGCTTCGGAGATGCCGTTGGATTGCGGGCTGCGGACAGGGGTGAAGCAGGGTTTGAGCCCGAGTTGCCGGGCAAAGGTCCGCGTTTCGCGGGCGGTATAGGCCGAGCCGTTATCGGACAGCATCTCAACCGGCGCGACCGTGCGCATACCGCCGAAGCGGGCCTCCACGGCTTCCAGCATGATGTCGCGCACGTCCGAACCGCTGATGCCGGCATTGGTGACGGCGTGCCAGGCGATGATCTCGCGGTCGTGGGCGTCGATGATAAAGGCGCCGCGCACGACCTCGCCGTTCCAGCAGGTGAACTCGAACCCGTCCGAGCACCAGCGCAGGTTCGAGCGGATCGCCACCACGACGCCGTCATGACCGTAATCGGTTCGCTCGGTATAGCGCCGCGCCAGCAGCAGGCGGTTGGCTGCCATGATGCGGTAGACGCGTTTGTGGTTGACCGGCACCAGTCCTTCGGCGCGCTGCTGTCGATTGAGGACCGCCGCGATGCGGCGGTAGCCGTATGTTGGCCGCTGCGCGGCGATCTGGCGAATGCGGGGCAACAGGTCCGCGTCGTCGGCCTTCGTGTATGGCCCGCGCGTCTTGGTGCTGCCGGTCAGGCGGTCGTACACCGTCGAGCGTCCGACGCCGAGCGTGCTGGCGACCAGGCTCACCGGATAGTCTCCGGCAGCGGCGAGTGCATGAGCAAGCTCGCTTTTTTTGGGCGCGAGCGCTCCAGCGCCTCCTTCAGTATCTCGACCTCCAGCGTCTTGCGGCCGAGCTGGCGCTCCAGTTCGCGGATGCGGGCTTCCATCTCACGGACCTGACGGTTGCTGGTTACGTCATCGTCGCCGACGATCGCGACGCTTCCGCCTTCCAGCATCAGCCGCCGCCAGCGGTACAGCAGGTTCGGGGCCACGCCATTGCGGCGCGCCACCACCGATATGCTCTCGCGACCATCGAGCGTTTCCTCAACGATCCTCAGCTTCTCGGTGGAACCCCAGTGACGACGCCGACCGCCGTCGGTGATGATCTCGGACACGGACATAAGCCTATGCTCAGGGGATAGCCCCAAGCCTCCTTCTTAGGCTTGAATCCGTCCGGTCAAAACGGGGGCCAGCTCAAAAGCGCTTGGTGAGCCAATGCCTGGAGCGTCAACGATGGTCATGATGTATGGTCGCGGGGGGCATCTCTCGACAGAAGAATATAGCGTTATCCTGGCGCGGGGAGCCGATGATGTGTGGCGAGGGACGGCAGTTGGGCGCAGGCAGATCTGGATAAAAGATGCGCCGTACACCCCTATGAAACGGATCGAATGGGTTCTCGACAAGGACAAGGCTCGAGAACTTGATGACGCAATCTCACGGCGTTGTTCGATCGATCGATCGGCCCTCACGCCTAAGGACACTGGGCCACCCCCTCTAGGTTACATAGCGCAGCGGATCGACGTGGTTCAGCCGAGGCAGGCTCCCGTCACCTTTTATGCATCCGAAGGAGACGGTGTAGTTGCTGCGATTATCCATCCGCCCGAGTAGAAGGCGATAACGCGACGGATTCCCATTCGTCTCGCTCGGCCAAGTTTGGGACGGCGGTGATGTTCCCGATCAACAATCCCAATGGGAAAGCCCCGGCCGTCTCGCTGGCCGTTCCCTTCGTGACAGCCCTGCTCGCCTCGCCAGATCCGTTAGCCGGCGGTCTGGCGAGGCGCAGGTTCTCATGTCGCTTACCTACCGGTGACCAGGCCAAAGCCGATCTGGTCACCACGACCCAAGCCGTAGCCGAGTTGGATCATGAGTTCGGTCATCGGTTCGAGATAGCGGGCATTCTTCAAGGGGCCGACAGCAATGGCTTCGAAGCCGAATGCCTGCGCAAGCGAGGCGACGGTTCCCACGGCATCCTCGTTATCGCCCGCGATGAAGACGGGAACAGCTGTTTCGGCACCTTCGGCGCGCCGCTTCAGGACGGCCGCGAAGACGGTGCTGAATGCCTTGACCACGCGCGCGCCAGGCAGCAGCCTAGCGATCTCTTCGGCCGCTGACGTGGTGTGGCCGACCATAAGGCTCATGAAGTCGTCGGCGAGCGGATTGGTGACGTCGACGACGATCTTGCCCGATAGCGCGCTGGCAGTGTCTGGCACCGCGGCCAGGTCAAGGGCCTGCTGGTACTTGGTCGCGATCACGACGAGGTCCGCGCTCTCCAGCGCCTCGATGGGTGCGCCCTCCCGGCCGAAGGATTGGACGTCATGCCCGGCCTTTGCCGCGAGCGCTGCGATCGGGGCTCCCATGTTCCCCTTGCCAAGGATTACGATGTTCATGGATTTCTCCTTTCTCGCTGGAATGGCCGAGACATAATCACGCGGGATGCGGTATCCTTGCCGTAGAGCGACAATGAATAGGGCGAACCGGACACATTCCGTTGACTGCGTGGACCCGGACTCCACCGTGCGCCCGGTGTTCGTGCTGGCCGATCGGCACGACCGTGCAGAGGGTCCGTGGCACCACCACCGGCGCGCGCAACTTCTGCATGTCAGCGCGGGAGCGCCCTTCGTCGAGGCGCACCGCGTCAGGATCGTCATCCCGCCGCAAAGGGCGGTCTGGATCGGCCCCGGCATGGAACACCGCATCATCAGCCGATCGCCCTTCTGGCTCACGACCTGCTATATCGAGCCGGAGCTAGTCATGGTGCCGGATGGGGTACAGGCCGTCAGCGTCGATCATCTGACTGACCAACTGCTGATCGCCGCGGCCCGCTTCGGAGGCGACTATCCGCCGGATGGACCCGAGGCGCGGTTGATCGCGGTACTGCTCGATCGGCTACCCGTCCTGGCGCCTGCGAACATCTACCTGCCCCAGCCTCAGGACACCCGACTGCGTCGGATAACCGAACGACTTCTTGCAGCGCCAGCGTGCAACGACACACTGGCTACCTTGTCCGCCAACGCCGCGCTGACCGAGCGGACGGCCGCGCGGTCGTTCGTGAAGGAGACGGGGTTGACGTTCGGTCGATGGCGTCAGCACCTGAAGTTGCAGGCGGCCCTAGAGCATCTGTCGGCCGGGGCGAGCGTTACCGAAGCCGCCTTCGCGGTCGGATATGCCGACGTGTCGTCGTTCATCGCGGCATTCAAGCAGCTCTTTGGAACGACCCCGTCCCAGATCCTGATGAGTTAGCCCGCGGCGAATGACGATGGATGCCTGAGCCGGTTGCGAGAACGCTGGTGCTTTCTCTTCTGCCCATCGCGATCGAGAATGCCCCGGCCGTCTCGGTTGTCGTTCCTAAATGGGAAAGTCTCACTATGCCCCGGCAAGTCCCCATTGCCGCCACGATCCCCGATCATGCAGCCGCTTCAGCCTTCAACTCTGATGGCGATCGGCTGACGGGGGGCGGCAGTGAAAATTTTGAAGCGGATCGGGATCGTCATAGGCGTCCTGTTGGTGTTTGGTTTTCTATATCAGCAATGGGCCGAGCATTGTGACGCTGCGCGTTTCCCGCCCCCCGGCGCATTGGTATCGGTAGGCGACCATCGCCTGCATCTATGGTGCGCGGGTCGAGGAAGTCCGACCGTCCTTCTTCTGTCGGGTGACGGCACCCCATCCGTGACGATGTATGCCGCGCAGAGCAGGATTGCGAAGTTCACCACGGTATGCAGCTATGATCGGGCGGGCCTTGGGTGGAGCGATCCCCCCGCAAAGCCGATGGGGCTTGCCGATCAGGTTCGCGATCTGAAGGAGATCGTGCAAAGAGCGCATCTTGCGACCCCGCTTGTCCTCGTGCCGGAATCCGGGGGCAATGTGATCGCCCTGTCATTCTTCGATCAGTTCCCATCCAGCGTGGCGGGCATGGTGATGGTGGATGGCTCGGAACCCGATCTGTGGTTTCGCGGCAGCCCGGACGAGTTCTCCTCCATGCGGATGATGGACCCCATCTGGCAGGCGGGATGGCGCGTCGGCGCTGTCCGGCTGTTGCTTCCCTTCTCCGTGCCGGAATGGGTGGACGCCCTTCCGGCGAACCTGCGTGGGCAGTTCGATGCCGTCTGGTCGAAGCCTATGCCAAGCTACGCGCTGGATACGATAGACCGTTGGGAGCGAACCCCGGTGGCCATGCGACCGAAGGTCGTGGCGGGCGCACTAGGATCACGCCCCTTGATCGTCATCCAGCATGGCCGTCCCGGTGGCATGGGTGTTCCCGAGAAGTACGAACCCGAATGGCCTGCCGCTCAAGCCAAGCTGGCGACCCTGTCGAGGGACACCGAAACGGTCATCGCGAGGGGCAATCATCATCCTATTGCAGAGGAAAATCCCGGATTAGTGGGCGACCAAGTGGAGAGGCTTGTCGCAAAGGTCAGGTCGGAAAATGGCGTTCCCAAATGATCGGCCTCAACAGGTTTCGGGAAGCCTTCACCGTTCCCAAATTTGATCCTTCTGGGAAGGCCCGGATCGTCTCGCAGGCCGTTCGCAATCGGGAAGCGAACTCTGACGGGTTTGGGCCGTCAGAGCGTCTTCAGATAGTCCTCGAAACGCCGACCCTTCTCGTGTCTGAATGTGGTGCCCGTGCCGCTGACGGCAGCAATTCGGTCGGCGCGGAAGTTGCGAAAGGCGTTCCTGACTTCACACCAAGCGGTAAGGAGCCAGGCTGAATCGAACAGCGTCAGCCCAAGCGGCCTTATGGTCCGCTCGCTCTCGTTATCCGAAAGGCCCACATAGATGATCCGGAGGATCAGGCGCTGGCGTATGGCATCGCGCAGTAGGGACAGGTGGGCCTTGGCGCCCTCGTTCTCCGATGTCTGCTTCGACACTGCGCGCAGCGGCAGGTTCGAATAGGCTGCTTGCCTGTCGGGTTCCATCGAGGCGGCAAACTTCGCCGATGCCCGTCGCGCGGCGGCCGCCAGCGGTTCGTCGCTACGCGCCGCGATCAGCCGCATCCCCAGCATGACCGCATCCATTTCATCATGATCCAGATGCAGCGGCGGCAGGAAATAGCCCTGCTCCAATTGATATCCGATGCCCGGTTCACCGCGAACCGGCGCCCCCATGGCCTGCAATGTCACCATGTCGCGATAGATCGTCCGCACCGACACGCCGAGCATCTCGGCCAGCGTGTCTGCCGAGATCGGGACGGACCGTCCGCGCAGGTGATCGAGAAGCGCAAAAAGCCGCAGTGGGCGCATGGGAAGGTTGTCGTTCCATCCTGACCGAAACTGTCAGGGGCGATGTGTATCTCGCGGCTTCACGAACGTCATCGTCAGGAAACGCCATGACCGCCATTTGCTATGAGATCGTCACCTACAGGACCAACGATGCGGATCAGGCGGACAGGATTCGCGACGACGCACGGGCGCTGCTTGCCCACCAACCAGGCTTCGTCGCCTGGACGTCCTTCAAAGGTGTGGACGATGCGAACGCGCGGGTCGATCTGGTCGCCTGGACCGATCATCATAGCGCCCGCGTCGCCGCTCAAGTGGTCGGGAACGCCGCTGAATTTGCGGACTTTCGCGGCTCGGTCGCGACGGTCACGAGCATGGCTCACTATATCGCGCCATCACTCGAACCGCAGCCGGTCGTGGCGGGAAATGGCATCGAGCTTGGTCGCTTCAAACTGAAACCCGGTGTCGAGGAAAGCGCGATGCGAGCCGCCTATGCGGTGATGGTGTCCCGTCATCTGGGGCACCAGGCTGGATGGCGGCGCCAGCATCTTGTGAAGCTACAGGATGGCACGTTCATCGATCTGGCCTTTGCCAGTGACCAGGATCATGCCGAAGCGATCTGCGCCGGTTGGATCGGCAACGTGGATTGTGAGCATTTCCTCTCCATGATCGATCCAGTGAGCATGGAGTTCGGCACGATCGTTTGAGTTGGTCGTTAGCGTCCGGGCTTTCCCGAAATTGATCCGTTGAGAGAAGGGGCCCCTCGTTTCGAGCCGCACTCGAGCGACCCGTGGCGAGATCGCGAGAAAAGAAGCCCCACGCCCCGCGCCGAGGGTTATTTGAACCGTTGACTAACCCCGTCTCGTTTCGCGTACCAACCGGGAATGTCGGTTCCGCAACCATCTCCTCTCGCCCGGCTGTCGGCGATGCCGTTACGGCCACCGAGCCTGCTCGTTCTCTGGACGGTCGGCGCACTGCTGCTGACTGCGCTGTATTGGGTCGTCTTCTACAATTTCTGGCCGAATGTGACGCCGCTTGTCGCGTTGCTGATGGCGGCATCGAATGTCGGGCCGCTTGCCTTGCTGGCAGCACTGACCCAGGCGGTCCTGAAGACCTACGTCATGCCGCAAGGCGTAGCGGTGCAGTATCTTGCGCATATCGTTATGGCGCCATCGTTCGCCGTGATATGGTACTGGGCCGTGCTGCTGCTGCAGGCACTGGGGGCTGCGACGCATAATGGCGGCATCCGCATCTACAGTTTCCCGCCGGTCGCGCAGGTGTGGCAGGCATTCCAGGGGTTGGTCCTCTACGCCCTCGTCGCGGCCATCTGCTATGCCGTGCGCGGCGGGCGAGAGGCGTCGCCGGTGTCGTTCGTAGAGGCCGCCCCACCGCTTGAACGCTATCTGATCCGCACCGACGACGAGTTCGTGCCGGTGCAGGTGGCGAACATCGTCTCGATCGTCGGCGCGCAGGATTATAGCGAAGTGACGACGTCGACGGGCAAGTGCCACCTCGTCCGAATGAGCCTTGGCGAGTTCCAGCAGCGGCTTGACCCGCATCGGTTCGTCCGGGTCCATCGGTCGAGCATCATCAATCTCGACCATCTCGAGCGACTGGAACCCGCCGGCAACGGCCGGATGATCGCGCATCTCACGAGCGGCCCGCAGGTCGAGGTCAGCCGATCCGGCGCGCAACTCCTCCGCAGCTTCGTGGTCTGACCTGCCACTCGGCGGACGAAGATGACCGTTCGCCGAGCAACACAGCAGTTCGCCTCAAATGGCCTGTCCGTTCGTCGTTGGACGTGTTCGTTCACGGCATTTTCCGCAACAAGCCACTGAAAAACCATAGCCCGGCTCGACCAGACACCTTTGGGAAGCCGAAGCACATGCCTCATCGAACCGCTTCACTCCGGGCCGCAATACGGGTCGCCTCGCTGCTGGGTGCCGCTCTGCCCGTACCGACCTCGGCCCAGAAGACGCCGGCAACGGTGGCTCCCTCACGCCCAGCGCCACCCGCAACCACGGTTCCTGACGGACAGAAGGAGAAGGATGGCACGATAACGGTGACGGGGTCCCGCGATGGCGTTCAGACATCGATCGACGCGACCAGTTATAGCCTGTCGAAGAACCTCCAGGCGACCAATGGCACGCTGGCGGATGCGCTGCGCGGCGTGCCGTCCGTCGACGTCGATCCTGAGGGAAACGTATCGCTCCGCGGAGATCCGAGCGTCACCATCCTGGTCGATGGTCAGCCATCCGGGCTGCTCACCGGCCCGTCCCGCGGCCAGACGATCCTGCAACTCCCGGCGGATCGCTACGCACGGGTCGAGGTGATGACCAATCCCTCCGCCGCCTATAGTCCGGAAGGATCGGGCGGCGTCATCAACCTCATCACCAAGCCGACCGCGCCCCGCGCCGGTACGACGGCGACCGGCTCGATCCGCGGCGCAGTCGGCGATCGTGGCCGCTGGACGGGCGCGGCCAGCGGATCATGGCAGCGCGGACGCTGGACCTTGTCGGGTGACATCAGCAGCCGGTACGATCCCGTCACGCTCAGCTTGTTCCGGGTGCGGGAATTGCTGGACCCCAGTACCGGGGCCGTGACGTCGACGACCCGCGACGATCAGGAGATCACGTCGAGCCAGCGGGGCACGGTCGGTCGACTGACCGCCGAATATCGGCTAGACAGCCGCACCCAATTGACGGCTGAGGCACGCGGCACGTCGATCCGGACATTCGGTACGGGCCTCGACGTGTTCGACATCCGCGATGCATCAAGCAATCAGACGGGCGCCTTCGCGCGAGATGGTTCGGCAGCGTTCGACGTCACCAACTGGGGCGGCACGCTGCGCATGCTCCGCCGCTTCGACAACGCCGGTCATGAATGGACCAACGAGTTGCGGTATGACACCAACGACACGGATAACCTGTTCCGTGTCACGACCCGCTACGACCTGCCGGCGGGGCCGGATCTGTTCGAGCGATCCGACCAGCACATCGGCCTGGCGACGCTCGGTTTCACCAGCGCCTACGTCCGGCCTCTCGCCAGTGGTGGAAAGCTCCGCCTCGGGTACGAACTGACCGACCAGCGCCCCGAGCAGCGGTTCGGGTTCCGGCGTGGTGCGGCAGTGGATCAACTCGCGGTCGTCGACGCGCTGACCAACGCCTTTCGCGGGCGCCAGACCGTCAATGCCCTCTATTCCACATACGAATGGCCGTTGAGCGCCGACCTGTCCGCGCAAGCCGGACTGCGGCTCGAACACACGGAAATCCACATCGACGATCTGAACGGCAGCGCGCCGGAGGGGCCGCACTATTTCCGCGCCTTTCCAACCGCGCATGTCGAATATCGGCTGTCCCCGACCGAGACGCTGCGCGCCAGCTTTTCCCGGCGCATCCAGCGGCCGCAGCCAGGTCAGCTCAATTCCGCCATCATTTTCGTCGACCCCCTCAACCGCCGGTCAGGCAATGCCGGATTGCGGCCGCAGGAGACAAATGCGGCGGAAATGACCTGGCAGCGACGCCAAGGTCAGGGGTTCTACCAGGCGACGCTATACCTCCGCGATACGAACCGGTCGTTCACCGATATTGCCCAGGATATCGGCAATGGGCTGCTGCTTACCCGACCCGAGAACCTGGGCGCGCGACGCGACATCGGCATGGAGCTGTCGCTGAACGGCCCGTTGCTGCCGACGCTACGCTACAGCGCCGGGACCAATCTGTTCCATCAATCGGTTCGCGCGGACGGCATTCCAGGCGGCGCGCATCGAGAGGCTTTGCTCGCCAGCGGCCGGTTCAGCCTCGACTGGCAACCCACCAAGGCGGATTTCGTCCAGCTGTCGGGCTTCTGGGTGGGCGATACGCTGCTGGCCCAGGGCGAGCGTGAGGTGGGCGGGATGCTCAATTTCGGTTACCGCCGGAAGCTCGATAGCCGCTTCTCCCTCAACCTGACCGGGCGCGACCTGCTGAACAGCTTCAGGATTCGAAGCGCCTATGACACGCCCCAGTTCCGCGACCAGTCCGGGCAGCATTTGAAGTTGCGCTCGGTGTTGATCGGCCTGACCTACAATCTGGGTTCGACACCACGGCGACAGCCGGAACAATTCGATTTCACGACGCTACCGACAGCGGGATCGTAGGGGAACGTGCGACCCAATGAGCCAGCCCTTCGGCGGAACCTCGAGTGCGGCGATCAACCACGCCGCACTCCCCGCGAACTGACAGCAAGGGGACACAAAATGCTGATAGGTTACGCGCGTGTCTCGACAGCCGATCAGGATCTGGCCCTGCAAATCGATGCGCTGACCAAGGCGGGTTGTGAAAGGATCTTCACCGACAAGGCAAGCGGTGCAAAATCCGACCGCCCCGGGCTTGCCGACGCTCTCGAGTTCGCGCGAGCCGGCGATGCGGTCGTCATCTGGAAGTTGGATCGGCTCGGTCGATCCATCCGAGGCCTCATCGAACTGGCGGCGGGCCTATCAGCGCGCAATGTCGATTTCCGATCGCTGACTGACGGCTTCGATACCGCAACATCGTCCGGACGGCTGCTTTTTCACATCCTCGCCTCGGTTGCTGAAATGGAGCGCGAACTCATCAAGGAGCGCACCATCGCTGGCTTGGCCGCCGTTCGAGCGAAGGGTGGCAGTGGTGGAGGACGGAAGGCAGCGATGACACCTGACAAGATCGATACGGCGCGCAAACTGCTCGCTGCGGGCGACAAGCCAGCCAAGATCGCGAAACTGCTCCAGGTGGGCTTATCGACGTTCTACCGTCACTGCCCCGGTGGCCAGCGACCGACAAACTGAACCGGCCTGCCTTTTCTCGCATCCAGAACCTCCACGGCAATCGGGAATGAGATGGTCGCCTCACTGGCCGTTCGTTTATGGGAACATAGCGGCCCTTGGCTGGCACAGTTCTATGCGCTCGCCCGATTGTAGCGCATGGCAACGTCGCACCTGGCATAGCGCGCGCCATAGTCTGCCATGATGCCGGGATCGTGCTGGAAGCCCAGCTTCTCATAGAGGTGGATCGCCGCGGCACAGCGACCGTTCGTCAACAGGTAGAGGGGATCGGCGCCCAGTTCCTGCGCCTTGTCGATGACGGCGTTCAACAGAAACTCGCCGGCCTTGAGCCCTCGTGCGGCCTTGCGGACTCCCATCTTGGTCAGCTCGAAGCCCGTCGTGCCGGTCTTCTGTAGCGCGCACGTTCCGATGATCCCCATCCCTACCGCCTCCACGAACAGGATGGCACCGCCAGCGTCGATGATGCTGGCGCGCGGATTTTCCAGCGTTTTTCGGTCCGTCTCTTCCATGCGGAACATGTCGGAGATCCATTCGGCGTTGATGTCGTGAAACTCTCGGGCGAGATCGTCGGAATAGTCGCGAATGGACAGCACCTCGGGCCGGGCCTGCGCCGCCAGTTGATCGAGCGGGGTTGACGCGAGCGCATCTTCCACTTGCGCGAGAATCGCCAGAAGTTCTTCGGAGCGTCCGCCCAAAAGCCGATCGACGGCCTCGGTGACCTGCGGCCAGACGAAGAGTTTGGCGCGGGCGATCGCGGCAGCACCATCGTCAGTGAGCGATATGGTTCGGTGTCGCTGATCGCTGCCTGTCTCCGCCTGCACCAGCCCCATGTCCACGAGCTGGCCGACGCCCCGCGTCACGCCGGGCTGACTTATGCCTACCGCTTGCACGAGCTGGCCGATCGTCAGGGCGCGGCCGTCCAAGGCGACGAGCAGGGGCATATGGGCGGGCTGCACTTCCAGGCCGGCACTGGTGATAACCCGTGCCGCGCCAGCCTGCATCCGTTCTCCCAACCTCTTCAGCCGACTTCCCAGGAAGCCCGCCCCCATTTCGCGGATCACATCGCTCATAAAAACCCCATTGCCTGATATATACCGCGTTATATACTGGATAGGTCAGATGGGAAGCAGGAAAGGCGGGACGGGGTTATGTCGGTCATCAGGCATGCAGAGTTTCCGGCGGACAGCGTGGCTGTTCTCGGCATCTGGCGGGAGTTCATCGCCAACTCCCCAGTGAATCTCGATTATCAGGACAACGAGGTCGAGTTCGCGACCTTCACCGAGAAGTATACCGCTCCTAAGGGCTGCGTGCTGCTCGCGGAGGCGGATGGCGCGATCGAGGGGTGCGTCGCCATGCGACAGGTCACTCCCACTATATGCGAAATGAAGCGACTGTACGTCCGCCCCCAGGCGCGTGGTCGGCAGCTAGGCCGCGCGTTGGCGGAGCGGCTAATTGAGGAGGCTCGTGCCGCTGGCTACCGCGAAATGCGGCTCGACGTGCATGGGAAGTTTGTTCCAGCCCGCACCCTGTATGCGAACCTTGGCTTTGTCGCGGCCGAGCCCATCTCTTTCAATCCCGTTCCCGGCGCTTCATTCCTCGGATTACACCTTTAATCAATCGAGGTCGGGCTTTCCCAAAATTCGATCGTTTTTGAGACACCGGCAGGCGCGGTATCCGGTCATCCTGTCTGCTGGTGGACGTACTCTCCCAAGCCACGCCCAACGAGTTCATCGTTGGAAAGGCGGGGACCTCGCTTGAGGCGCTGATTGCCCAGTTTGCGGCGATCCAGCTTCGGCCCAGGGGGTACGGGCGAGGGGGTCTTGAACATGCCGCCGGGCTGGGCGGTACGCGCAGGCTCGTTGTTGTTGCGCTTGGCGTGGTGCGGCTGCACTTGCTGGATGGCGTGAGCGAGGGCGAGTGCCGCGTCGAGGTGCTTATTGTCGACCACCGGCGCCTGGTTCACCCGGCGCATCTTGTCGAAGACGCGATAGGGCAGGACTTCGCCGTCGTGCTGGATCTCGAGCCGGCCATCCGGATACTCGCACACATCCACCTTCTTGCGGGCGAGGCCCTGTGCGACCGGGGACGGCTCCAGGATGAACATCGCCTTGTTGTAATGGAGGGTGAGGGCGCCCGTGACTGTGCGCTGCTCGCGCCAGACCATCTCGGCTTCGAGGTTCTCGTGGATGGCGAGCGGCCGGTGCAGATCGCGCGGGTCGAAGGGCGCCTTGGCGAACCGTTGATTGTGCTGCGCCATGTAGGAGGGGAGGAAGGCGTTGGCTTCGTCGATGGTGTTGATGCGGTGGAGCCGCATCGCCTTGACGAGCCGGTCCTGCAGTGTGGCATTGGCGCGCTCCACACGGCCCTTCGCCTGCGGCGAGTTTGCGCAGATCAGCTCGATGTTCAGCCGGTCCAGCGCGCGCCCAAGATGGGTCATCCCGTCGCCGTTTGCCGAGGCCGTGTTGTTGCGAAAGGCGCTGTGCTTGTCCGTGTAGAAGGCGACCGGCTTGCCGTGCCGCTCAAGGTACGTCCGCGTCGCGCGCATGTAGGAAAACGTGCTCTCGCTCTCGACCATCTCGAGGTGCATCAGCTCGCTCGTTGCGTCGTCGATGAACACCAGCAGCGTGCATTGCGGGCCGCGGTCCTCGAACCACCAGTGTTTTGAGCCGTCGACCTGGACCAGCTCGCCGCGACAGTCGCGCCGGTAGCGGGGCTGATAGGGGCGAGGGCGCCTAGCTGCGCGGTCTTTCCAGAGGCCGGCTTCCATCATGATCTGTCGCAGCGTTTCACACGACAGTCCCAGACCATGGCGCTCGGCGAGGTACTCGCGCGCGAGCGTCGGGCCAAAGTCGGCATAGTGTTCGCGCACCAGCGCGACCACCTCGGCGCGGAAGGCATCGCTAAAGCGCCGATTGCTCGGCCGCCCGCGCTTGCGCGAGACGAGGCCCGCAGCGCCTTCCTGCCGAAGACGGCGGAGCAGCCGGTAAATTTTGCCGCCGCTGGAGGCCCAGCAGTTCCATCGCGTCCGGGATCTGGATCTCGCCGCGGTCGACCCGCATCAACGTGTCGAACCGGGTGATCTCTGCAGCACTCATCGTCAGCACCGTCATACCATGCGCGTCCTCGTTGCCGAGGAAGGCTATGACACCGGCGACCCGCTGACAGCACCGGCAGTGCCATTTCTATCTAGCAGAGTGGTGTCATTTGTATTTGGCGCTGCAGTTTCAAGCCGAAGTGCGACACGCCTCGTGGCAGCGGGGGCAGCGTGGAGCCCCTCAAGCAGCGCAGCGCTGCCCCCGCTGATGCGATAACTTATCGGCTCCTGACCCCGGACCCGCTGCGCCAGCAGCGGGCTTGGTCAGCCCGGGCGAATGTCTGAGGGTGGGACAAAGCTGTCGGTACTATGCTGACAGTGGAATGGCCGAGTGCGCATAAAGCGGCCATTCCCACCAAAAAAGCCGCCGGGCAGCGCCGCGCGAAATGGCCGAGAACCGCTCATGAGCGGTTCCAGGGCATGAAGTTTAGTGCTTTGGCTAGACGCGTTGCTCGCCAAGTGGGGAACTTGCGACATCGATAACAGCAAGGACTGACTTCCAATCAGCCGTCCTTGTGCTAGGTCCGCATCAGCACGCGGGGGAAGATATGGCTAATCACCAACTAGCGGCACCCGTTGCCGCGCCTGCGCCGGTCAAGCCGGTAGCGTTGCCGCCCGGGAAGGTGGAGACACCTCAGGTAATTCAGCTGGTTATCGGCAAGCCGGAGAAGGCCGATGAAGGCATGGGCGGCCTAGAATTTTTCGCGTCGGCTATTGGTTCGCTGGCGTGGCCAGTCGCTGCCGTCATCATCGCGGCCATCTTCCACAAGCAGATCGCCAGCTTGCTCGCCAAGATACGCAAGCTGAATTGGGGCGGCGCTTCCGTGGAATTGTCTGAGCAGCTGGATAGGGTCGAGGACAAAAGCCGCGAGGTCCCTGACGATCCGGCTGTGGACCTGACTTTGCCTGACGTGCGCTTCCAACAGCTAATCGCGATTTCACCGAGCGCAGCAATCCTAGATAGCTGGGGCACGATCGAACGGCTGCTCTACCAGCTTGGCAAGGACATGAACCTCGCCCCCAAAGAGATGCGGAACCCGATCGTCATTGGCAACAACCTCCTTCATCAGAAGCGCATCACCCCTGCCGTGTTTGAAATGCTGAGAGATTTGCGAAGTATCCGAAATGCCGCCGCGCATCAGCAAGAGGTGACAACCACCGATGCGCTGCGCTTTTACGAACTGGCGGACAAGGCCATTCGCGCGCTCGACAAGATTGAGATTTAGGCTGACATCATGGCTCGATTTCGCTGGATCACCTTCTGCCGCGCACTCGACGTTCTCGAAAAATGCTGCACCAATGCCGAGTTCATCCGGCTCTTTGAAGAGCACGGCTTGGGCGAAGATCTAGACGCGGCGGCAGGATATAGCCTAACCACGCCCAAACTCCGCAACCTCCTGACGGCTACCATCCGACGCAACATGGAGCGCAGGGACACCGAGGGCGACCTAATATTCGACGTTCTCATCCGCGATGCCACGAGGCAAGTGCCCACTCGACGCAAAAGCCTGTTTAGCGACGAACCTGCCGAAGAGCTGCCGATCTTCGCGGCGCTGAGAAACAGCCTCGCTGTCGATGGTTGGGCAATCGAAGAGGGCACCCTGTTGCCCACCGCGCCGCTCCCCTTGCAGGATCAGCGATCCCGCCTCCGTCAGAACCTAGCGGATCCCATGTTCAACGAGGCGTTGAGCCGTCTCGAGCAATATGAGACGGCACTTGATGCCGGGAGTTGGGAAGCTGCCAATGGTATCGGAAGAGGCTTCCTGGGTTCTCTCTTTGTGGCAATCTGCCAAGTCGCTGAGCGGGCCAGCCAACCCCGCGAGGAAAGCGATGCCCGGAAGAAGCTGGAGGAGTCCGGCTTCTTTGCACCTTCACGGCAGGAAAAGCGCGGCTCGCCGGAGGCAGAGTTCGTGTTCAAACTTAGCGGTCTGATGGGCACCGAAGGCGTCCACGCCGGAGTGAGCACGCAGGGCACGGCCACCTATCGCTATGCCATGTCATTGCTCACTGCCGACTATTTCATGGACCGGCTCAAGCGCGGCTCTATTTGACTAGCGCTTCCTTCGGAGCCGGGGACGCAGCTCGCGTGCGCTTCTGCCGCTCAATCAAATGCAGGCAAGCGTTGATCGTCGCCAGATAGTGATAGAACATCCAGCTCAGCCAGACGGCTCGATCATAATCCAACTTCTGATCCTGCCTGAGGTGCCTGATACCAAAGTTGTTAGCCAGCTTAAACAACTCCTGCTCATCCGCCCTTAGCAGCGTTTCCTTGATCTGTGGGCGCAGCCACTCCAGCACATCGGCAAGGTCGCGAACTGCGCTTTGCCGCTCGTCCATGCTGCTACCGTAGCGACGGAACTTCTCGACCGCGATACTCACCTTGTCATTGACCGTTGCGTCCCGGGTTGGCAGCTGCGCTCTCAGAAGGTGCTGAACGCCCTCTGGCGCCACCACCATCAGTTCGCCCTTGTCGGTTAGCTCATAGCCCTCACCATACCGCACGAGCAGCGGATTGACCCGGTTGCGATATTCTTGCTGGCCCTTCGCCTTGTCGAAGTCGCTATAATGATACCCACAGCCGCTCCAGTCGTGATAATCCTTCTGCTGAGGCTCGCTGACGTGATCGAACAGGAACTCGATGACGTCGAATAGATCGGCTTCCTCATAGGCTTCCAGTTTTTCACGGATCGGCCAAATATTCTTCTTCATCAGCGTGAAGAGTACATACGCTTCGACGTTGCTGCCGATCGTGCCCTCAATGTCACCTGCATCGACGCAATACGAGCCGAATGCCTCATCGAAGAAGCCGTTGGTTTGCAGGTGCGAGTAGACGCTATCAAAAAGCGTTTTCAGGGTGTCTAGGTCGAGCCGCATCGCTCGGCTGCCGCCGCGACGTGCGCTGTAATAAGGGCGAGACTGAGCTAGGTCGGACATGCCTGCATCATACTGGATCACTGGTATGTTCGCAAAGCGTTCCGGTATTCATCTATGTGCTGCCTGAGAAACAGCAACTAGCCATCGTGGAGGAAGCGGTTGGGCGTGGTGCGCTCGTCCTCGATCGCGCCGATCAAATCCCTTACGTCGTGCCGATCGCATTCAAGGGCATTGCAGACCTATTAGACGAGCACGGAATTATCGTAGGGCGTGTTCATGTTGCGATATTAACCTGCTCGCTCAGGCGTCGAGTAAAATGTCGGCTTAGCAGTCGAGAGCCGCCCTTTTATCTCACGCCGCGAACGGTTGTTCCATGCCATGGCCGACACGCCTGACTTCGAATATGTCCTGATCGACAGCACTATCTCAAAGGTGCACGCCGATGCGACCGGTGCAAAAGGGGGGCTGAAGCTGCCGCGATCGGTCGCTCCCGTGGTGGCCTGACGACCAAGCTGCATGCAGCCGTTGACGCGATCGGCCTGCCGATCCGCATCCACCCCACGCCCGGGCAGCATGGCGACAGCCCACAGGCCAAAGCTCTCCTGACCGGCCTTCTGGGCGTCGGCCACGTCATTGCCGATGCCGCTTACGACGCCGATCCGCTACGCGCCTTCATCGCCGACGACCTCAAGGCCGCCGTGCAGATCAAGACCAATCCAAGCCGTACCAGCAAGCCGCCGATCGATTGGTGCCTCTACAAGGAACGCCATCAGGTCGAATGCTTCTTCAACAAGCTCAGGCGGTTCCGCCGCATCGCCCTGCGCTGCGAAAAGACACTCCCCGCCTTCATGGGCTTCGTCCACCTCGCCTGCGCCATGATCTGGCTACGCTAAATGCAGACAGCGCCTAGGGGTACAAGCGGTCGGGAAACCCACGTTCGCCGTAGTCGGTATATTGCCCAGTATAGCCGATAACGTGGAAGATGATGGTGTGGAGCAATCTGTAGATACGATGAAGCTGGTCGACGCGCTTCTGAAAGCTGTCCCGTTCGACGTCTGCCGCGCTTGATTTTCGGGTGTGCACGGCTGAGTTCCGTGCCTTTGTCCACGTCTTGATGTCATCCTCGATGAGCCAGCCACCCGGCACCAGGCTCATCATGCGATCTCTCGGTCGGATAGCGCTCAGCTGACCGATAAGACCCACGATACGTTGCCGATTGCCTGCGGATATGCCCTTGTCGTCCATCCAGACCGTCGCGGCCTTCTGAAAATCTGCCAACTCGGCGGTCAACGCTGACGGTGCCAATTCTATCAGGCCGGCCAGGCCCTCCACTGCGACGCAAATCCCGATGAGCCACCCGTCGATCGAGCTCTCGCTTGATCGACGTACCAGCGAGAGAAAGCTCGACGGCGCGCTCCAGATGCCTTCGTCAGGAGCGTCTGCCAGATATTGCAGGTAACACCGCAATAGTTCGACCAGTTGCTTGCTGTACAGGCCGGTGTTCGTTGCCAGCGGCGGGTAGGCTGGTACGCGACGGATGTCGGGCCGGGCCCCGCTAAGCGAAAGCGTTCGGCACGACGACACGACCTCATCAACGATAGCCGGGTTAAGCGACTGACCAACCACGAACTGCATCGCCTCGATCAAACGCCGTTCGAATGCCGGCGGGAACGGCAAATCGCACTTCGCTACGACCTTAATCTGCTCGCCCGTGAGATCCTCGAACGTAAGGTGCAGATCAGTATCATTGATCTTGATCGTGTGCGGCTCGCCGATCAGACCTTCCCAGTCTCGCTTGTTCTGTTCGAAAAAATATAGCGCCAGGATCGACGCTGTACTCCGCGTGGGCTCTTGCCTGCGCAGCGTTTTGGGAACCGCACGGATCGTCCCTGAGGCCGCCGGCAGCGAGATCGAATGGTTGGTCAAGATCCGGCCGAGATCCCAAGCAGCGTTGGTGTGATCGGTTGCCGTGGCGAGATGGTAATTGTCTTCTGGCACGAGGGCGCCGGCTTCTGAACGCATCGATCGGTTGATCATATCGACCATGGGCTGAAGCTCGTCGAAGGCGACATGGCATTTGAGTTCGATGTCGCCTCTCGCATTCTGACTAAGGCTTCCTGGCCCCTGCATCCGGTGATCGCCCGCGACCATCTCGATGCGCGGCATATCGATCTCAAACTCGCCGCGGCGGAAGGCCGCTATCGTTTCATCGAACGTCATTTGGGCTCCACAACAGGCCGGTCATTCGATTGCAAGGGCGTTCGGGCGCCCGAACCGTCGGGCACCTCGTGTAGCTTTTCCCGTCGCCGGATCAGCGACCTCGCCGAGTTCATTTCGCCATTCGATTCTTTCAAGCGTCGGTGTCATCTCGACAGGGAGGCCGTTGAAGTAGCGGCCTTGGTCGAACACCATTCCGATCTGGCGCGGGGTATCGCGCGTATACAGGGCGGCGAGCTGCGGGGGGCCTCCGGAAAGAGGGTCATCTCCAGATCTGATCGCATCGCAGAACGATGCGAGGAGCGCTCTGCTCCGTCCCGCAGCATCCGATTGCTCCCATCGATCTCGGTGAGCCTTCGCCGCCGACTTCCCCGAACCGAATGAACCGATGATGTCGGTGTTGGTGGGTATCGGCACCTCGTGAGCTTGCGTCGTGCGAGCGGTGGCGTCGAACTGGATATTCCAAGCGCGGAACGACGTGTTTGGCCAGGATTGGTCCCGGAACAGATGATGGATCGTGAAATCCAACGTCGGGGTGTTGATCGCGCTCGCGATGGCTCGCTTCACGGTCTCGAAGATCAGCGCCTGTCGCTCCTGCGCGGTTGCGATCGGCTCGAACAATATCCCGGCGTCGATCGCGCTCACGATCTGTCCCAGGATCAATGCGGGGAGCACGACATCTCCGCAGAAACCAAAAAGGTGGGGTTCGGTTTTCGCTGCGAATATTTTGCGCCCAGCTTCCCAGCGCTTCTCGGCAGAACCCCAGGTAATCTTGCTGTCCGACACCAAATAGACGGCTCGCGGCAGGTGCGTCGCTTCACCGTTATCCGAGTACGAAATCCAGGACATCAACGTCGTCATCAGGTTCAAGGCCCCGGCTGCATCTTTGACTTCGAACGTGGGGCGGCCAACCCTAGGGTCGGCCGCCCCAGGAACCTTAGTCGTCGTAATAGCGAGAATCGTCCACCTCGCCGGTCGTGGCGAAGCTGGGGTTCGAATAACCAGTCCGGCCGGCGGCCCGGTCGAAGGTGATCACGGATTCAAACGCAATCGAGTCGCCGTGGAAAGCGCGGTCTTGGTCGTTTTCGCCGTTCAGATGGCCGTTAACGGTAGCGATCAGGGCATCGTCGCCGTGCTCGACGGTCACCTCTTCAGGGTAGAGCTCATCGAAAAAGGCGTTGGTCGATGCGATCTCCCCTGACAACGCATCCTCGATCGTGAAGGCATTGTCCTGAATGAATTCGGCACCGATGTGATCAACCAGATCGCGTGTCAGCCAGACGGTTCCCGTGAACTGTCCGGACGCCTCGAGATGTTCGACTAGCAAGTCGACGATGACGTCGTTGGCCGGCAGATCCTCCGGCAGGCCGGAAAGCGCGGCACGTCGACTGTCGAGCAGCGGCAGATCGGGGACCATGATGTCCGCCTGCGACAGAAAATCGAGCGGACGCTGGGTCTCTGCCCTGAGCGCCGAGCCAGTTCCATAGCCGAAAAAGGCAGCGACGAGCTCATGTGCGTGGCCGGACGACAGCTTGCCGCCGGTAAGCGCTGCATAGTGCGTGCGCAGATGATCCGCGCAATCTTTGTGAATGGTCATTCGATCCTTCCTCCAGGCCGGCGGCTTTCTGGTGATCACAAGCGCTTCATGACCACCAAGCGCCGGCGAAAGAAGTCGCCGTTGTCGTGGTGTCGTTTGGTCGTATGCCGCCTTTAGGGTCGCTTGCAGCCCGGGCGATCGGCTCCTCCACAGGATTTGGAGTGGTGGCCTCGACGTTGCAAGCGGCACTTCGGGATTTTCTGGATCGGCGCGCTCTGGCTTGGCCAAATGGCAAGGCCGACGCAACGCGCGCTACATCCCGTTCTGGGTATGTCGCTCAGATGGCAAAGCTCCCCATGGTGGGCGGCGACTTTACATTGGCAGCAGCCATGGCATGGCGGATCCTGGCAAAAGCTGTCGGTCGCATCAATGACGCCAAATGTCTTGAGTTGGTCGGCATGGGACGCACCGTCGCGCTGACCATGAGGTCAGTCATGATCGCGTTGCAATCGCAAGGCTCACCTGCTCGGCCAGTACCTCGCTCGGCGTCCGGTAGGAGAGGCACTTCCGTGGCGTTCGATTGAGCCGATCGACCAACTGCTCAATCTCGACCGTCGGTACACACGCAATGTCGGTCTCGAGGGGCAAGAAGCGGCGCACCCTTCCGTTGCTGTTCTCCACGCTGCCCTTTTGCCAGGGAGCCGATGGCTGACAGAAATAGGCGATCATTCCGAGGCTTTCCTGAAGGCGTCCATACCCGGCGAACTCGGTGCCACGGTCAAACGTGATGGTGCGACGGAGGGAAGGGGGTAGGGCACGGAGATGACGCTCGATGCCGTCCATGATGCCCGCAGAGTGACGGCTGCCGTTGGGCGTGAGCACGATGTAGCGGCTTCGGCGCTCAACCAACGAGGTGAGGTTCGCCTTACCATTGTGTAACTTGAACGCGATAAGGTCGCCCTCCCAGTGACCGAACGCCGCGCGCTCGGCGACCTCTGGAGGGCGAGCCGCGATGGTGTGAGAAGGCGGGATATTCAGACCGCGTGGCTTGCGAGCGTAGCGCCGGCGCCGCTTCCGTCTGCCGGTGGGTAGCAGGCGTGCCAGCTTGGCGGCCTGACCGTCTGGTCCATACACGAACTGGTAGATCGTCTCGTGACTGACCCGCAGTCGACCGGTTGCCCGGTACCGAAGGTAGCCTGCGATCTGTTCGGGCGACCAAGCTGCCTTGAGGCGGTCAACGACATAATTGGCCAGTTCGGGATATCGGCTGATCTTCGCGCCTCTCAACCGTCGTCCGGCCGCCATGGATTGCGCCGTCACCGGAAAGTAACCCCGGAACATTGGTTCTTCGTCAAACCGGTGATTGCGCTTCAGCTCGCGATAGATCGTTGACGGGTGGCGCCCGAGCTCGGCTGCAGCTTGGCGCGGACTTCTGCCGGCGCCGATGAGCTGATATAGCTTACGACGTTCGTCGAGATCGAGATGCGTGTAACTGCCCATGTGCAGCCCTCAGCCGGGTTGAACCCGCACTTAAGCCGGGTTTTCGCACTTCGATCTAGAATGCACCCGCTTACATGCTGAAAGATCGATAATATGTATTATGTAAAAAGAGTTCAGTCGGCGGCGTTGAGAACCAGCACCCCCCGCTCGACCCGCCATGAGCGCAAACGGCGCAGGACGTTCATGCCGATGATGTCCTGATCACCGAAGCTGGGCGATACATCCGCGCCGACATCGGTGAGCTGGATCGGGCCGATCGCCATCTTGGCCACGGTGGTATGCGAAGCCACGACCCGGCCATTGGCGGTTTCGATCATCGTGCCGAACGGACTCTCGCCCAGGTTCAGGCCAGCCGCCCGTGCGGTGGCTTCGGACAAGGCGGTGGTCGTCGCACCGCTGTCGATCAGCATCCGCCGTGCCACCCCGTTGATGTGGACATCGGCATAGAAATGCCCATTCTGCGCCATTGGAATGCGGACGACGCCCTCTGGTGCTGCCTCATGCGGCCATAGCCCCGTCAGCCGGTCGCGTTGTGCGACGACCAGAAAGGCGGCTCCAAAGATCGCGATCCACATCAACGCCATGCGGAAGGTCTGGCCGATCGGAATACGGCGGGCCATCAAGGCGCTGAGCGGCAATAGAAGGATCAGGCCATAATAGACGATGTCCATGGCCCGATCCGTGCTCACGGGATCAACTCCATGCCGTCAAAGGCAGGTTCGACGCCGTCCGGCAGTTCGCGGCAGAGCGTCGCATAATCCATCGACTGGTCCATATGGATCAGGACGCTGCGGCGGGGCCGCAACTGCTCGACCCAATGCAGAACGGACGGCAGATCGGCATGGGCGGGATGCGGATGCCGCCGCAGCGCATCGACGACCCAAAGATCGAGGTCGCCGTACAGCGCGGCCATCTCCGGCGTCAGTTCATGAAAGTCCGTAGCATAACCGATGCTCTTGCCATCGCATTCGAAACGCAGGCCCGCCGACAGGATACGACCATGGGGTTGATCGACCGTTCGCACCCGGATCGGCCCGATCGCGACCTCGTCCTCCAGCAGCGTCATCGTTGCGGTGGGCGGATAGCCCGTCTTGCCGCGAAAGACATAGCCAAAGCGCCCCTCTAGCGAAGCGGCAGTCGTAGGTCGGGCATAGCCGGAAACGGGAGCGCCGAGAGCATGGAATATCTGCCGAACATCGTCGATGCCATGGCAGTGATCGGCATGATCGTGGGTCCAGATCACCGCATCGACCGTACCGACTTCAGCGGCCAGCAATTGCTCACGCATGTCGGGGCCGGTATCGATCAGGATGCGGGTGCCGTCATGCTCGACCAGCGCCGAACAGCGCATCCGCCGGTTGCGTGGCTCGGCAGGATCACATGCACCCCAGTCATTGCCGATCCGGGGCACGCCCGATGACGTGCCGCAACCGAGGATGCGAATTTTCACGCGCGAGTCTTTGCAAACAGCCGGTGGAAATTCTCGGCGGTCGCGCGGGTCAGTTGCTCGACCGTTTCTCCACGCAGTTCGGCGAGGAACTTGGCCGTGTCGGCCACGAAGGCTGGCTCGCCGGTCTTGCCCCGATGCGGTACAGGCGCAAGGAACGGTGCATCGGTTTCGATCAACAGCCGGTCGAGCGGCAGACGCGCGGCGATTTCCTGCAAATCCTTGGCGTTCTTGAAGGTCACGATACCCGAAATGGATATATAAAAGCCTAACGCCAATGCCTTATCGGCAAAATCTCCACTTGCTGTGAAGCAGTGGATGACGCCGGGATAGGCCCCCTTCCCCATCTCATCCGCCAGGATTGCGGCGGTATCCTCTTCCGCATCGCGCGTGTGCACGATGAGCGGTAAGCCGGTTTCGCGACAGGCGGCGATATGCGCGCGGAAGCTCGCCTGCTGGCGTTCGGGGGCGCTATGGTCGTAATGATAATCGAGCCCGCTTTCGCCGATGCCGACGACGCGCGGGTGCCGGGCACGCTCGATCAGCTTGGCGGTATCGATATGGGGATGCGCATCCGCCTCGTTCGGATGGATGCCGACGGTCGCCCAGACATCGGGCTCCCGCTCGGCGGTGGCGATCACGGCATCCCACTCGCTCTCGCGCGTCGAGATGTTGAGCATCGCGGTGACGCCGCGATCGCGCGCGCGGCCGAGGATCGCGGCCTGATCCTCCGCCAGCCCCTTGTAATTCAGATGACAATGGCTGTCGGCGAGCATCAGCCTTCTGCCTCCGCCGGAATTTCCAGACGGGGAAAGGCCGGGGTCGGTGCGGCCAGCGGTACGCCATTTGCGGCGCGGCGGGCATACCAGCCGTCATCGTCGATCGCGGCATGATCGCGCTCTTCGGCTCCCAGCGTATCCAGGACCAAGGCCGCCCCGCGCGGCACGACCGGAAGGATCGCGATCGCCAGCATCCGGATCGCGCGGACCAGCGTGCCGAGCACGGCATGCATCCGCTCCGGATCGGTCTTGCGCAGCGACCAGGGCGCCTGCACGTCGATATACTGATTGCAGGCATAGACGCCGCGCATCCAAGCCTCGATCCCCTGGCTGAGCATCAGATCGTCGAACGCGGTCTTCAACCCGGCGCAGGCGACGACGACTTCCTCGATAAGGGTCGCGTCGGCAGGATCGCTCCGTCCGGCTTCGGGCAGCGCGCCGCCCAGATTCTTGGCGATGAACGACAGAGTGCGCTGGGCCAGATTGCCGAAGCTGTTCGCCAGCTCGGCATTGACGCGGGTGACGATCGCCTCGGCGGAATAGGAGCCGTCCTGGCCGAAGCTGACCTCCCGCAGGAAGAAATAGCGCAGCGCATCGACGCCGAACGCATCGGCCAGCCCCATCGGATCGACGACATTGCCGACCGACTTGGACATTTTCTCGCCCCGGTGGAGCAGAAAGCCATGCCCGAACACCGACCGGGGCAGCGGCAGGTCCGCCGACATCAGGAAGGCGGGCCAATAGACGGTGTGGAACCGCACGATATCCTTGCCGATCAGGTGCAGATTGGCGGGCCAGAAGCGCGCCAGATCGCTGTCCTCGTTCGGGTAACCGGTGCCGGTCAGATAGTTGGTCAGTGCGTCGACCCAGACATACATGACGTGGCCGGGGCTGTCGGGCACCGGCACCCCCCAGTCGAAGCTGGTCCGCGATACGGACAGGTCGGACAGCCCACCCTCGACGAAGCGCATCACCTCGTTGCGGCGGCTTTCGGGGCGGATGAAATCGGGATTGTCGCGGTACAGGTTGAGCAGCGGCTGCTGATATTTGGACAGGCGGAAGAACCAGGTTTCTTCGGCGGTCCATTCGACCGGCGTGCCCTGCGGGGACAGCTTGGTGCCATCGTCGGCGACCGTCAGTTCGCTCTCGTCGTAAAAGGCTTCGTCGCGGACGGAGTACCAGCCTTCGTAGCGATCCAGATACAGGTCGCCCTTGGCCTGCATCGCCTTCCAGATGGCCTGACTCGCGGCATAGTGATCCGCGTCGACCGTGCGGATGAAGCGGTCGTACGAGATATCAAGACGATCAGCCATCACATGGAAATGGCTGGACATTTCGTCGGCGAACGCGCGCGTGGAAATGCCTCGCGCGCGCGCTGCCTGGGCCATTTTCAGGCCATGTTCGTCCGTACCGGTTTGAAACAGGACGTCGCGGCCCGTCTGACGCTGGAACCGGGCGATGACGTCGGCCACCACCATCTCATAAGCATGGCCGATATGCGGGCGGCCATTGGGATAGTGGATGGCGGTGGTGATATAGAATGGATCGGCCATGGCCGGTCCCTAGAACATCCCCAGGCGCAGGTGAAGCCTGCCATGTGTCTTCAGCCGCGAAGCGACCAACCCAGCCAGAGCCAGCCAATGATGAGCAGCGTGCCCCCGATCGGCGTGATCGCGCCTAGCCAGCGTGGCGCGCCAAAGGCCATCGCATAGAGCGTACCGGCAAAGATCGCCGCACCGATGACGAAGGTCCAGGCGACTCCCTTCGCCTCCATCCGCAACGCGACGAGCGCGGCGACGGCGTGGATCAACTGATACTGCCCGCCGGTGCGCAGCCACTCGACCGCGACACCCTCGGCCCGGTGTGCGCCGAACGCCCCGGCCGCGATCGCGACCGCCCCGGACAATGCCGCCAGAATCGCCACAAGTCCCATGGTCAGCCGTTCCTCTCGTCCTGCGTGATGATCCGGTCGTTGGCGGCGCGTAGATCGCCCGCGGCCGCCTGCGCGGCGAGCCGTTCCTTGTCGCGGGCCCGGTACATGGTTTCGACCCGGTCGATCTCGGCATGGTCGATCTTCAGGCTGCCCAGCGCCAGTCGCGCCATCTTCACCGCCGATTCGAGCACTTCGCGCACGACATAGGCGGCGGGCCCGCCCTTCAGGCGAAGGACCGCGCGCCGGTCATAGGCGCGGACGAAGATCGAGGCATTGGGGAAGGCCGCATGAACGCTTTCGAGCAATTCTAGCGTGATCTGATCGTCGTCCAGACAGAAGAGGATCAACTCCGCCTCCGCCGCACCCGCCTGTCGCAACAGGTCGAGCCGGGTGCCGTCGCCATAATAGACCTTGGCTCCGAAGGAGGCGGCGATGTCGATCATTTCGATATCGCGGTCGATCAGCGTGACGGGAATGTCGCTGGCGATCAGCATCTGCGCGACGGTCTGGCCGAAGCGGCCATAGCCGACGATCAGTGCATTGGCGCCGTCGGTCACCGGACCTTCGCGCTGGCCACCACGGGTGATGACCGGCTCCTCGCGGATGCGGCGGGTCGCGGCCATCAGGAACGGCGTCGTCGCCATCGACAGGGTGATGATCGCGCCGAACAGGCTGGCCGCTTCGGGGGCGATCAGATAGCCCTGCTGGGCCTGGGCGAACAGGACGAAGCCGAACTCGCCCCCCTGGCTCATCAGCAAGCCCAGCGCCAAGGCCGATCGCCAGTTCATCTTGAACGCCAGGCCGATCAGCGAAATGACCAGCGTCTTGGTCGCGATCAGCGCCAAGGCCATCACCGCGACGAACAAAGGCCGCTCGGCAATGGCGGGCAGGTCGAGCATCATGCCGACCGCCAGGAAGAACAGGCCGAGCAGGATCGAGCGGAACGGCTCGACATCGGCTTCCAGCTCATGCCGGTACGGGCTGTCGGCCAGCATGACGCCCGCGATGAACGCCCCAAGCGCGGTCGACAGGCCGAGCAGCTCCATCACGGCTGCGCTGGCGATCACGGTGAAGAGACCAGCGAAGACGAACATCTCGCGCTCGCCCATATTGCCGATCAGGCGGAAGAGCGGCCGCAACAGGAAGCGCCCGGCCACGATCAACCCGATGATCGCGCCAACCGTCTCCAGCGCAAGAATCCAGCCCGGTGGTCCGGCATGATCGGCCGGATTGCGCGACATGGCCGCAACGATAGTGATGAGCGGGACGATCGACAGGTCCTGGAACAACAGGATGGAGAAGGCCCGCTCGCCAAAGGGGGTCCGCAACCGCCCCGAAGATTGCAGCATCGGCAGCACCTGCGCCGTCGACGACAGGGCGAGCGGCAGGCCGAGCGCCAGCGCCGCCTCCATCGAGAAATGGGCGAGCAGGACGATGCCGGTGATCGCCAGACCGCACGCCGCGACCTGAAGCAGCCCCAGCCCGAAAATTTCGTGCTTCATCCGCCACAGCCGCGCGGGGTTCAGTTCCAGCCCGACGATGAAGAGAAGAAGCGTGATGCCGATTTCGGCGATGCCCAATTTGGACTCGGCGTCGCCCACCAACCCCAACACATGCGGGCCGACCACCGCGCCCGCGATCAGATAGCCCAGCGTCGCGCCCAGTCCCAGCCGTCGGAAAACGAGAACAAAGGCCAGCCCGAACCCGAGCAGAATGGCGCCGTCGCGGAGTAGTGATATCTCGCCATGCATCAGCGCTGCCCTCCGGCGATCGCCGCGTCCTCGGCCGCCTGCGCCGCCGCTTCGAACGCCAGGCGGATCGAGGGGTGGCGCGCGGTATAGGACAGCGCTGGCGTGAAGATATCGAGGCCGGGCCATTGGGGGGCCTCCCCCTGCCCGTCCGCCAGCCAGCGGGTCAGGTCGTCACGCGCTTCGGCTAGCTCGGTCACGCTGCGCCCAACGACATGGGCGGATAACAACGCGGCCGAGGCCTGTCCCAGGGCACAAGCACGGACGAGCATACCGACCTCCGCCACGCGCCCGTCTTCATCGAGATTGACGTCGACCGTCACCCGGCTGCCGCAAATGGGCGAGCGTCGCTCGACACTCGCCATCGGGTCGGTCAGACGCCGGTCGTGCGGGATGGCCGTGGTCAGCCGCAGGATTTCCGCATTGTAGAGGGGCGCGTTCATCACGGAGTCTCGCTGCTGTTGGTCGGGCCGCTATTGCCCGAGGACGTGGGGGCGCCGAATACAGGCAGACCGCGACGGCGTCGGTCGACGAAATCGGCGATGCCTGCGCTCGTGGCGTTGAGCAGCTTGTAGGTACGGCTCTTGACCATCCATTCGGGCCGCCGGGCGGGACCGCCGCTGACCGTATCGACCAGGAGGGCGACGACGAGGAAGATCAGGCTGGCGAGGATCAGACCTTTCAGCGCGCCGAAGCCGAAGCCCAATGCGCGGTCGACGGGTCCTAGCACTGATGTCCGCGTCCGGTGCCCGACCGCACGCGCGATCATCCGCCCACCCAGATAGGTCACGCCGACGATCAGCGCGAAGGCCAGCACCGCCGCACCCGATACCGTCCCGACCACACCGGTCAGGGCCTGGGCCAGCGAGATGTGGAACATCTTCAGAGCGGCGACGATCGCAACCCAGGCGAACAGGGCCAGCACTTCGGTTACGAAGCCCCGCATGAAGCCCTGGACCGCCGCGCCGAACACCGCGATCAGGACAAGAATATCTAGGGCCGTCAACGCGCTCTATCCCATATCTCAGCCCGCCCATGAACGACGCCGGTCGGGCACCCCGACCGTATCGCCGCGTCCGTTATGGGGCAAGAAACGGGCATGGCGGCGTCTTCGCTCCCTCGCTACCCGCGCCCCAGCATATGGTCAACGAACTCGGCCAGCGTGCGAAAGCCGGTCATGCGCAGACCGCCCTCGTCGCCGATCATCGAACGGGGCACCATGGCCTTTTCGAAACCGAGCTTGCCCGCTTCCTTCAACCGCAGCGCACCGTGCGCGACCGAGCGGATTTCACCCGACAGCGCGATCTCGCCGAAGACGACTGCATCGGCAGGCACCGGCCGCTCGGACAAAGCGGAGATCAGCGCCGCCGCCACCGCCAGATCGGCAGCCGGGTCCTGTACCCGGTAGCCGCCCGCGATGTTCAGATAGACTTCCGCCGACGAGAAGCTCAGCCCGCACCGCGCCTCCAACACGGCCAGGATCATCGCGAGCCGTCCATTGTCCCAACCGACGACCGCACGCCTGGGGGTGGCACCCGAGGCGAGCCTAACGGTCAGCGCCTGGATTTCGACCAGCACGGGCCGCGTGCCCTCCAAAGCCGGAAAGACGGTCGCGCCGGTCACGCCTTCGTCGCGATTGGTCAGGAACAGCGACGAGGGATTGCCGACCTCGGTCAACCCCTCGGTCTGCATGGCGAAAACGCCGATCTCGTCGGTGCCGCCGAAGCGGTTCTTGATCGCGCGCAGGATGCGGTATTGGTGGCTCCGCTCGCCTTCGAAGGCGAGGACGGTGTCGACCATATGCTCCAGCACGCGCGGGCCCGCGATCGAACCGTCCTTGGTGACATGGCCGACCAGCACGACGGCAGTCCCGCGTTCCTTGGCGAAGCGGATCAGCTCCTGGCCCGAGGCGCGGACTTGGCTGACCGTGCCGGGGGCGCCCTCGATCAGGTCAGAGTGCATCGTCTGGATCGAGTCGATGATGAGGAGCGCAGGCGGCGTGCCGATCGACAGCGTCGTCAGGATGTCGCGCACCGAGGTTGCCGCTGCCAGTCGCACCGGCGCCTGCCCGAGCCCCAGTCGCCGCGCGCGCAGCCGCACCTGATCGGCCGCCTCTTCGCCCGAGACATAGGCGACCGGCTTGCCCGCCAGGGCCAGCTTGGCCGCCGCCTGCAGCAGCAGCGTCGATTTGCCGATGCCCGGATCGCCACCGATCAGCGTCGCCGACCCCTCGACGAAACCACCGCCCAGGGCACGGTCCAGCTCGGCGATACCGGTCGCCATCCGATCGGGCAGCGGAATATCGGCGTCCAGCCCGACCAGCTGGATCGCTCGCCCCCCGCCCTGCAGATGATGCTTGGCGGCGAAGGGCGTCAGCTGCACCGGGGCCTCTTCCAACATGGTGTTCCATTCGGAACAATCGGGGCATTGCCCCTGCCAGCGGGACGACACCGATCCGCAGGATTGGCAGACATAGCGCTTCTGAATTTTGGCCATGCGCCCGACATAATGGCGCTGGAACGAAAATGGAACGGATTTGATGAGGGGGCAGGAGTGGTCTTTGTGCCCCTGCCCCGCTATGGGGCGGGCTCCATGACCCCAGACAAGTTTCGTGTCGCACTGTTCAGCGGCAATTACAATTACACGCGCGACGGCGCGAACCAGAGCCTGAACCTGCTGGTCGGCCATTTGCTGGCGCGGGGCGTGGCCGTGCGGGTCTATTCGCCGACCTCTTCGACCCCGGCCTTTCCGCCGGTCGGCGATCTGGTCGACGTGCCCGCCATACCTTTGCCGTTCCGTGCCGATTACAAGCTGGCACGGGGGCTTCCGGCGAAGGTGCGCGCCGATCTGGAGGCGTTCGCACCCAATATCGTCCATGTCTCAGCCCCGGAGTTTCTGGGGCACGCGGCGGTCCGCTGGGCACGGGAAAAGGGTGTGGGGTCGATCGCTTCGGTCCATACGCGGTTCGAAACCTATCCGGCCTATTATGGCCTGGGGTTCCTGGAACCGGCGATCATCAAATTGCTGACCCGCTTCTACAACAAGTTCGACCGGATCGTCGCGCCCAGCCCCAGCATGATCGACCTGCTGCGCGGATGGGGCGTGACCCCGCCGATGGGCATCTGGTCGCGCGGGATCGACCATGACCGTTTCCGTCCCTCGCGACGCAGCCTGGAGTGGCGGCGTTCACTGGGCATTGCGGACGACGATGTGGCGATCGGTTTCCTGGGGCGCCTGGTCAAGGAAAAGGGCCTCGACGTCTTTGCCGAGGCGCTGGCCGAGCTGCGGCGGCGCGGGGTGCCGCACAAGGTGCTGGTCGTCGGCAAGGGCCCGGCGGAGGACTGGTTCGCAAAGGCGACACCTGATGCGATCTTCGCAGGCTATCAGACTGGCGACGATCTGGGCCGGGCGGTCGCGTCGATGGACATCTTCTTCAACCCCAGCGTGACCGAAACCTTCGGTAACGTGACGACCGAGGCAATGGCGGCGGGCGTGCCCGTGGTGGCCGCCAATGCCACCGGCGCGATGGATTTGGTGGCCGATGGCGACACCGGCTATCTGGTCGGCGCGCGCGACATCACGGGCTATGCCGACGCGCTGGAGCGGATCGCGATCGACAAGGCCCTGCGCCACCGGTTCAGCGAGGCCGGGCAAGCCCGCGTCGCCGATTACCGGTGGGACAAGGTCAACGAGGCGGTGATCGACGCCTATCAGGCCCTGTTCGCTTAACCGTCGCGCCAGTCGAAGGTCAGCGGGGCCTCGCGAAAGGCGAAGCGGTCGAGATGGCTGGCGACGACCTCCCGCATCCGGGCGACCTCCCCGTCCTCGGGCACGGTCAGAACGATATCGAGCGTCTCGCTGTCGGCGCGCATGTCGAGCTTCGATCCGTTGGGGAACTGGATCGTGCCCTCTTCGGCCGTGAACGACACGTCCATCTTGTGGCTCCAATGCTTGGCAAGCTGTTGGAGATAACGGCTGGCCGACTGGGTCGGCACGCGGGCGACCGAAATGCTCATTTCAGGCGTTCCACCTTCTGGGCAAGTTCGTCGATCATCGCGGCGACCTCATGGACCATCTCCTGCGGGGCGTCGCCGCCGCCGAAGCGTTCCATCACGGCCATCTTCAGGCCGCCCATGGCCCGGCGGATCGGCGCGGCATCGACCCGCTGGCGATGTTCGCCCAGCGCCTGGAGACGGGCGAGCAATGCTTCGACCTGTTCGGCATTCTCCGCCAGATGGGTGCGGCCGCTATCGGTCGCGGCGAAGCGCTTCTTGGCACCCTCGGAGCGCTGTTCCTCGATAAAGCCCATTTCGTCGAGCAGGGTGATCGTCGGATAGATGACGCCCGGACTGGGGGCATAGGCGCCGCCGGTCATCGCCTCGATCTCGCGGATCAGGTCATAGCCGTGACGCGGCTCGTCGGCGATCAGCTTGAGGAGGACGAGGCGGAGTTCACCGCCATCGAACATCCGCTTGCTGCGTCCGCCGCCGCTGGGCCGGCGGCGATGCTCGCCATCGTTCAGTCGTTCGATCCAATGGAAGAAGCGTTCGACATCGAGTTCAGGTGCAGGACCACGCCCGCCCGCCCGATGATGACGGCCACCGCCGCCGTGAGAGAAACGAAACATTCTAGAACCTTTCAAACTATCGTGATGCGATCAAGATATATCGAGAGCAGTCGGAGTCAAGATGTTTTGCGATATATCTTGTAATCCGGGATGACGGCAGGCCGGGCGGTCCCTACATGTCGGATATGGCCGATCTGTTCGCGGGTATGGACCCCGCCCCTACCCAGCCCTCTCTGTCGGCCGACGCGCCGCTCGCCGACCGGTTGCGCCCGATGAAGCTGGCGGAGGTCGTGGGGCAGGACCACCTGACCGGGCCGGAGGGCGCGATCGGGCGGATGGTAGCGGCCGGACGACTGTCCTCCATGATCCTCTGGGGACCGCCGGGCACCGGCAAGACGACGATCGCGCGACTGCTCGCGGCGGAAGTCGGGCTGCGTTATGCCGCGATCTCGGCGGTATTTTCGGGCGTGGCGGATTTGAAGAAGGTCTTTGCCGAGGCGCGCGATCATGCCCGGCTGGGCCAGCGGACCCTGTTGTTCGTGGATGAGATCCACCGGTTCAATCGCGCGCAGCAGGATGGCTTCCTGCCTTTTGTCGAGGACGGCACCGTCACCCTGGTCGGCGCGACGACGGAGAACCCGTCCTTCGAACTCAACGCGGCGTTGCTCAGCCGGGCGCAGGTCTTGATTCTCCATCGGCTGGGCCAGCCAGCGCTCGAACAACTGCTGGAGCGGGCCGAGTCGTTGATGGAGCGCCCCCTGCCCCTGCAACCGGCCGCGCGCGATGCTCTGATCGCCAGTGCCGACGGCGACGGACGCTTCCTGCTCAACCAGGCCGAGACCTTGTTCGCAGTCGACCTGCCCGAACCGCTCGACGCCGCCGGGCTGTCGGCATTCCTGCAACGCCGGGTCGCGGTCTATGACAAGGATCGCGAGGGGCATTACAACCTGATCTCGGCGTTGCATAAGTCGATCCGCGGATCGGACCCGCAGGCGGCGCTCTATTATCTCGCCCGGATGCTGACGGCGGGCGAGGAGCCGCTTTACGTTCTCCGACGCCTGACCCGGACCGCGATCGAGGATATCGGGCTGGCCGATCCGCAGGCGCTGACCCAGTGTCTGGCCGCCAAGGATGCCTATGAGTTTCTCGGCTCGCCCGAGGGAGAATTGGCGATCGTGCAGGCATGTCTGTACTTGGCGACCGCGCCCAAATCCAACGCGGCGTACAAGGCGCAGAAACAGGCGTGGCGCACCGCGAAGGAAACCGGGTCGCTGATGCCGCCCGCCAATATCCTGAATGCGCCGACCAAGCTGATGAAGCAGATCGGTTACGGCGCGGGCTATCAATATGACCATGACGCTGATGGCGGCTTTTCCGGCGCGAATTACTGGCCGGACGAACTGCCGCCGCAGAGCTTTTACGAACCGTCCGGGCGGGGGTTGGAAAAGCGGATCGCCGAACGCATGGCGTGGTGGGACGAGCGGCGGCGGGCTCTGGCGCAGGCGGATGGCGACCATCACGGCTGATCGCTTTACCCAGTTCGTCGCGATCGACTGGTCGGGCGCGCACGGCACCGCGCATGACGGCATCCGGATCGCACGCTGCGCGACGGGCCGGGCCGCGCCGACGATCGTCGCGCCGCCGGGCCGTGCCTGGTCGCGCGAAGCGGTGGGCGAATGGCTGCTGGCGCAGGCGAACGAGCCCCTGCTGGTCGGGTTCGACTTCAGCTTCTCGGCCCCCTTCGTCGCGCGGGGCGCGCATCTGCCCGGCGATCCCGCGACGGCGGATGCGCGCGCGCTCTGGGCCTATGTCGACGAGAATAGCGACGATCCCGATCTCGGCGCACGCAGCTTTCTTGAGGCCCGGCGCGGGCAGCATTTCTACTTCGGCGCAGCGGATGGACGGAAAGCCGATTTCCTCCACTGGCGCACCTGCGAGATCGCGACGGACGGCACGCGCAAGCCGTCGACCGTCTATGACGCGATCGGCGCGTCGCAGGTGGCAAAGGCAAGTTTTGCGGGCATGCGGCTCTTGCGGCGGCTGGACGGCCGGATCGCGATCTGGCCCTTCGATCCGGTGCCGCTATCGGGTGCGCTGGTCGTCGAAATCTACACATCCGTTGCCGCGCGCGATGCCGGGCGTCCGCGTGGGCGGAGCAAGATGCGCAGTGCCGAGGCGCTGGACGAGGCCTTGGTCACGCTGGGCAGCGAACCGCACGATCCGCTTCATCGGTACGACGATCACACGACCGATGCGATCCTGACCGCCGCTTGGCTCCGCCAGGTGGCGGGGCGCGACGATCTTTGGCATCCGGCGGGCCTGACCCCGCTGATCGCGCAAACGGAGGGCTGGACCTTCGGCGTGTCTTGACGCTAGGGGGATCACAACGCCGGATTAGCACAGCGGTAGTGCAGCGGTTTTGTAAACCGAAGGTCGGGGGTTCGATCCCCTCATCCGGCACCATTTCCCATTCCGTTGCCGTTTTGGAATTGGCACCAAAAGCCCGCCGCTGCGTTACAGTGGCGGAATGATCAAGGTCGCCAGTTATAATATCCGAAAAGGCATCGGCGCGGACCGGCGGCGCAATCCCGACCGCATTCTGGATGTGCTACGCGAGGTCGACGCGGATGTAATCGCGCTTCAGGAGGCCGACCGGCGCTTCGGTGAGCGCGAAGGCGTCATCCCGCTCCACCTGCTCGACGACCATAGCGACTGGAAGCCCATCGTCTATGGCATGAAAGCCCGCTCGATGGGCTGGCACGGCAACACCATATTGGTGCGCAAGGCGACCCAGGTCCTGGACTTCGAGGCGATCCACCTCCCCTCCCTTGAGCCGCGCGGCGCGGTCATGGCCGATCTTCGCACCAAGGCGGGCGTGATCCGGGTGGTGGGTATGCATCTGGACCTGTCCGGCCTGTGGCGGCGGCGGCAGGCGGCGGCGATCCTCGCGCATCTGGCGAGTTGTCTGCACCGGCATCCGACCGTGATGATGGGCGACCTCAATGAGTGGACGCGCGCGGCGGGATGCCTGAAGGACTTCACGCGCGATTTCGCCGTGGCGGAGACGGGGCCGAGCTTCCATGCGATGCGTCCCCTCGGGCGGCTCGACCGGATCATGGTGTCGCCGGAATTGCGCATCGGGGAATGCGGCGTGCATGCGACACCGGCTTCACGGCGGGCATCGGATCATCTACCCATTTGGGCCATGGTCGGTCCTCGTTGATGCGCGAAAAGGAACTGCGACTGGCGCTGGTCTGCTATGGCGGGATCAGTCTGGCCGTATACATGCACGGCATCACCAAGGAAATCTGGCGGGTCGTGCGCGCCAGTCGTGCCTCGCATGAGGGCGATCCGCCCGCCTCGGCGGTCGATGCCGTCTATCACGAGTTGTTGGACGAGATGGCGGCACGCGGCGGAGTCCGTGTCCGTATCCTCGCCGACATCATCGCGGGTGCGAGTGCAGGCGGGATCAACGGCATCTTTCTGGGCCATGCCCTGTCGACCGGCCAGTCGCTCGACCCGCTGACCGATCTGTGGCTGGAGGCCGCCGACATCGAGTCGCTGATCGCTCCGGAGGCGGCGCCGACCTCGCGCTTTTCCAAGATGTGGGCGCTACCCATCGCCTGGATGGCGGCCGGACGCAGCGGTGAGAAGGTCGCGGCACTGGACGAGGATACCCGCGAGGAGGTGCGGACCAAGCTCGGCCATCTGATCCGATCGCGCTGGTTCGAGCCGCCTTTCGCCGCCGACGATTTCACCGGGCGCTTGCTCGATGCATTCGACCGCATGGCGCAGGCTCCGGCCGGCAAACGCCTGTTGCCGCCGGGCCAACCGCTCGACCTGTTCGTCACCGTCACCGATTTCACCGGCCAGCCGCAGCGGCTTCGCCTCCATTCGCCGAGCGAAGTGGTGGAAACCGAGCATCGCATGGTCGTCGACTTCACCGACAGCGGCGGCGGCAAGCTGGCGGCGATCCCCGAACTGGTATTCGCCGCGCGCGCGACGTCGAGTTTTCCTGGCGCTTTCCCGCCCTTCACCGTCGCCGAGCTCGACCGGGTGCTGGCGGCCCGCGACCAGGCGTGGCCCGAGCGCGATGACTTCCTGCGCCGTGTGCTGCCCCGCCATCATGCGGCGGGCGCGGCGGACAAGGCGGTGCTGATCGACGGATCGGTGCTGGTCAACGCGCCCTTCCGCCCCGCGATCGACGCGCTCGGCCGTCGCCCGGCGCGGCGGCAGGTCGATCGCCGCTTCGTCTATATCGATCCCTTTCCCGGCATGCATTTCCGCCTGCCCGGTGGCGGCGGTCATCCCGGCTTCTTCCAGACGATCATCGGCGCCATCAGCGAACTACCTCGCCAGCAGCCGATCCGCGACAATCTGGAAGCGATCGCCGCGCGGTCGGGCCGGATCGACCGGATGCAGGCGATCGTTGCCGCAATCCGGGAGGAAGTGGAGCAGGAAATCGAGCAGCTCTTCGGCGGCACCTTCTTCCTCGACCGTCCGACCGCCGCGCGCCTGGCCTCCTGGCGGGTGCGTGCGCAGGCTGCGGCGGCATCCAAGGCTGGGTTCAGCTATGCCGCCTATGGCCACTTGAAGCTGGCCAATGTCATCGACGGCATGGTCACGATCCTGGGCGAGGCGATGGGCGAGGACGGCCATCCGCGCCGCAACCGGCTGCGCGCGATGGTGGAACGGACGATCGCGGCCCGGTGCGTCGGGGGCGAGGCGATCAGCTTTACGGGCGGATCGAGCAACGGCGCCCGCACCTTCCTGCGCGCCTTCGATCTCGGCTATCGCATCCGTCGGCTGCGGCTGCTCGCCCGGCGTCTGACCGAGTTGGAGGCGGATCATAGCGAGGCCGAACTCGCACCGGTTCGCGACGCGATCTACGAATCGCTGGCCGAGTTTCTCGAACGCCAGAGCGGCGGCGCACACGGCGAACTCGCCAAGGATATCGGCGCGATCCGCGATGATGGCGGGCCGGTGCTCGATCAGCTCGAAGCGCGCCTCGACCTGATCCGGCTGGATGGAGAGACGGATGCGCGGCTGGCCGCCGCTTTTGCCGGGCTCCCCCGCGCGGCGCGGCGATCCCTGCTGCTCACCTATCTGGGATTTCCGTATTTCGACGTGGCGACGCTGCCGCTGCTTCAGGGTGAGGGGTTGGACGAATTCGATCCGATCAAGGTCGACCGCATCTCGCCGGACGACGCCACGGCGATCCGTGCCGGGGGTGCAGAGGCGACATTGAAGGGCATCCAGTTCCTGACCTTCGGCGCATTCTTCAGCCGCAGCTACCGCGAGAATGATTATCTCTGGGGGCGGCTGCACGGGGCGGAGCGGATGATCGACATCGCCGTGTCCACCCTGCCCGCCACCATTCGTTTGAAGCCCGGTGCGGTCGCCGCGTTCAAGCGCCGCGCATTCCTGGCGATCCTCGACGAAGAGGAGGAACGGCTGACCGCCATCGCGCCCCTGATCGCCTCGCTTCGCCGGGAGATCGGCTGAAGGCTGGTCATGCCCGGTCAACGCGGCTAGACCGCATCGCCAAGCGAGGTCCGCCGTCCCGTCAGGTGGGTGGCGAACCGGTGATGCGGAGAAACCCATGCAGTTCCTGAAAATGCTATTCTGGTGCCTGCTGGCCTTTCTGGCCGCGGCCTTCACGCTGGGGAACTGGACGACCGTACCGATCCGGCTGGTCGGCGGATTGGTGGCGGATGTGAATCTGCCGCTGCTGCTGTTCCTGACCTTCCTGCTCGGGCTGGTGCCGACGCTGATCTGGCAGCACGCCGCACGCTGGCGGTTGCGTCAGCGGCTGAGCGCGGCGGAAAGCGCACTGGCCGCCGCCACGGTCGAACCGGCGGTCCTTCCGTCGACCACGCCCGCCATCGTTCCCTCCCAGCCCCTGGTCTGATCCCTTCATGAGCAACCGCATCTACGTCGCCATCGATACGCCCGATCTGGCCCGCGCCCATGCCATGGCGCAGAAGGTCCGCCATCATGTCGGGGGACTGAAGCTCGGTCTGGAGTTCTTCTGCGCCCATGGTGCGGGCGGCGTGCGCGAGATGGCGCAGATCGGCCTGCCCGTCTTCCTCGACCTGAAGCTGCACGACATCCCCAACACCGTCGCCAAGGCGGTGCAGTCGCTCGGACCGTTGGCCCCCGCCATCCTGACCGTCCATGCCAGCGGCGGCCGCGCGATGCTGGAGGATGCCAAGGCGGCGGCGCCGACCGGCACCAAGGTCGTCGCCGTCACCATGCTGACCAGCCTGGACGCCAGCGATCTGACCGACACCGGCGTCACCGGATCGCCCGCCGACCATGTCCGTCGCCTGGCCGATCTGGCGGCGGAGTCGGGCGTGGACGGCATCGTCTGCTCGGGCGCAGAGGTGGCGGCGGTGAAGAAGGCGTGGCCCAAGGGCTTCTTCGTCGTCCCCGGCGTCCGTCCGGCAGACGGTGTGATCGGCGACCAGAAGCGGGTCGTCACGCCGCGTGCGGCGGTTGATGCCGGGGCCTCGATCCTGGTCATCGGTCGCCCGATCACCCAGGCGGACGACCCCGATGCCGCGGCACGCGCGATCGCCGCCACGCTCTGACCCGTTTTTCTCGGACCCTCCCATTCGGGGAAACGATCATGACCACCACTGCCAAGATCTGCGGACTGACGACGCCTGCCACGCTCGACGCCGCGCTGGGCGGCGGGGCCAGCCATGTCGGTTTCGTATTCTTTCCCGCCTCGCCCCGCCATTTGACCTTCGATATGGCGGCGGGGTTGGCGGGGCGCGTGCCCGATAATGTCCAGCGGGTCGGCGTGTTCGTCGATCCCGACGACCAGTTGCTGGAAGCGGCGGTACGCGCCGGAATGCTCGACGCGATCCAGCTTCATCGCACCGCGCCCGCGCGCGTCGCAGCGATCCGGGCGAAGTTCGGTCTAGAGGTCTGGGCGGCGGTCGCGATCAAGGCGCGTGGTGATGTCGAGAAGGCCCGTGACTATGCCGGCGCCGCCACCCTGATCCTCTATGATGCCAAGACCCCCGACGAGGCCTCGCTGCCCGGCGGCATGGGCCTGCGTTTCGACTGGAGCCTGCTCGACGGCGTGCGCCATCCGTTGCGCTGGGCATTGTCGGGTGGCCTGGACGCGGGCAATGTGGCCGAAGCCATTCGCCGGACCGGTGCGCCGCTGGTCGATGTGTCGTCGGGTGTCGAAAGCGCGCCGGGCGTCAAGGATATGGACAAGATCGCACGCTTCCTTAAAGCCGTTGCGACAAATCAGTGACAGGATCGTTTGCAGGGGTCGCCCCGCCAACGCCCAAGGAATAGACGATGAACGCCCCCAACTCCTTTCGCGCCCAGCCTGACGAGCGCGGCCATTTCGGTGATTATGGCGGCCGTTACGTCGCCGAGACGCTGATGCCGCTCATCCTCGACCTGGAGCGCGAATATCGCGCATCGCAGGTCGATCCGGCCTTCAAGGCCGAGTTCGACGGCTTGATGACCCATTATGTCGGCCGTCCCAGCCCGATGTACTATGCCGAGCGGTTGACGGAAATGCTCCGCGAGCAGGCTCCGCAAGGCAAGGGGCCGAAGGTCTATTTCAAGCGCGAGGAACTGAACCACACCGGCGCGCACAAGATCAACAACTGCATCGGCCAGATCCTGCTCGCCAAGCGGATGGGCAAGACGCGGATCATCGCCGAGACGGGCGCGGGCCAGCATGGCGTGGCGACCGCGACGGTGGCGGCGCGCTTCGGCCTGCCCTGCACCATCTTCATGGGCGCGCGCGATATCGAGCGGCAGGCGCCGAACGTCTTCCGCATGAAGTTGCTCGGGGCGGAGGTGCGCCCGGTGACATCGGGTGCGCAGACGCTGAAGGATGCGATGAACGAGGCGCTGCGCGACTGGGTCGCCAATGTCCACGACACCTTCTACATTATCGGCACCGCGGCCGGGCCCCACCCCTATCCGGAGATGGTCCGTGACTTCCAGTCGGTCATCGGCACCGAATCGCGGGCGCAGATCATGGAGGCTGAGGGCCGCCTGCCCGACCTGCTGGTCGCGGCGGTCGGTGGCGGGTCGAACGCCATCGGCCTGTTCCATCCGTTCCTTGACGATCCGGACGTCAAGATGCTGGGTATCGAGGCGGCGGGCCATGGCCTCGCCACCACCCAGCATGCCGCTAGCCTGACCGGCGGCAAGCCCGGCATCCTCCACGGCAACAAGACCTATCTCCTCCAGGACGAGGATGGCCAGATCACCGAGGCGCACTCGATCTCGGCCGGTCTCGACTATCCGGGCATCGGCCCCGAGCATAGCTGGCTGAACGACACCGGCCGTGTCGTCTATGAGGGCATCACCGATACCGAGGCGCTTGAGGCCTTTCAGCTTTGCTGCAAGATCGAGGGTATCATCCCGGCGCTGGAGAGCAGCCACGCGCTGGCGGGCCTTATCAAGCGTGCGCCGACGATGGACCGCGATCAGATCGCGCTCGTCAATATTTCGGGTCGCGGTGACAAGGACATCTTCACCGTCGCCGACGCCATGGGAGTGAAGATGTGAGCCGGATCGCCGACACCTTCGCGGCCTGCGCCCAGGCGAAGCGCGCCGCGCTCGTGACCTTCGTGACGGCGGGCGACCCGACGCCGGGCGACACCGCCGCGATCCTCGACGCGCTGGTCGAGGGGGGTGCCGATCTGATCGAGTTGGGGATGCCCTTCACCGATCCGATGGCCGATGGCCCCGCAATCCAGAAGGCCAATATCCGCAGCCTGGGGGCAGGCACCCGCACGGCGGATGTGCTTGCCATCGCCCAGGCGTTTCGCGCGCGTCATCCGGACGTGCCGCTGGTCCTGATGGGCTATGCCAACCCCATGACGGTGCGCGGTCCCGAATGGTTCGCGGAAGCCGCCAGCGAGGCCGGGGTGGACGGCGTCATCTGCGTCGACGTGCCTGCCGAGGAAGACGATGCGCTGGGCGTCGCGCTGCGCGCCAAAAGCGTGGCGTCGATCCGGCTCGCCACGCCGACCAGCGATGCCGCACGCCTGTCGACCATTTTGACGGGGGCGGACGGTTTCCTCTATTATGTCTCGGTCGCGGGCATTACCGGGCAGCAGCAGGCGGCGCAGTCCTCGATCGAGGACGCGGTCGCACGGTTGAAGGCGGCCACGCATCTGCCGGTCGCGGTCGGTTTCGGCGTCCGTACGCCGGAGCAGGCGGCGGCGATCGGCCGGGTCGCGGACGGCGTCGTCGTGGGCTCGGCGATCGTCGACCTGGTCGGCGAACATGGGGCCGATGCCCCCGCCCCGGTCCGCGCCTATATCCAAACTCTGTCGTCGGCGCTGGCCGATGCACGCAAGGAACTCGCATGAGCTGGCTTAACAGCGTCCGCAACGTCATCCCCTTCGTCGTCAAGAAGGAGACGCCCGATCATCTCTGGCACAAGTGCAAGGGATGCGGTCAGATGGTCTTCACCAAGGAGCTGGAGGACAATCTGAACGTCTGCCCGAAATGCGATCATCATGACCGTATCGGGCCCAAGGTGCGCTTCCGTCACCTGCTCGACGAGGGCAGCTGCAACGAGCTGCCCGCACCCAAGGTGCCGGAGGACCCGCTCAAGTTCCGCGACTCCAAGCGTTATGCCGATCGCCTGAAGGCGGCCCGCACGAGCGCCGCCGAGACGGACGCGCTGGTCAATGCGCGCGGCACCATCCATGGCCACAAGGTCGTGGTCGGCGTGCAGGACTTCGCCTTCATGGGCGGCTCGATGGGCCTGGCGGTCGGCGAGGCGTTCGTGCGCGGGGTCGAGGCGGCGATTGCGGACAATTGCCCCTATGTCATCTTCACCGCTTCGGGCGGCGCGCGGATGCAGGAAGGTATTCTCAGCCTGATGCAGATGCCGCGCACCACGGTTGCGATCCAGATGCTGCACGATGCGGGCCTGCCCTATATCGTCGTGCTGACTGATCCGACTTCGGGCGGCGTGATGGCGGCCTATGCGATGCTGGGCGATGTTCAGATCGCCGAACCCAAGGCAATGCTGGCCTTTACCGGCCGCCGTGTGATCGAGAACACCATCCGTGAAAAGCTGCCAGACGATTTCCAGACTTCGGAATATTATCTCAACCATGGAATGCTCGACATGGTGGTCCATCGCCGCGACCTGCGCGAGCGGCTGGCGACGGTCATCGGCTATCTGACGGGATCGCGCCACGCGGCGTGAGCCGTCGCCTTTTCCGATCGATCGCATTAGAGGGGCGGGCCGAGAGGTCCGCCTCTTTTCATATACGCCCATTAGAGACCGGCCCGATGCCCGACCATGCCCGTTCCGATCACCCGGCCGTCCAGGCGCAACTCGACCGGTTATGGAAATTGTCGCCGGGGGCCGATATTCTGGGGCTGGGCCGGATCACGACCCTGCTCGCGCGGCTGGGCGATCCGCAAAGGCATCTACCCCCGGTGTTTCATGTCGCTGGCACTAACGGCAAGGGGTCAACCTGCGCCTTTCTGCGCGCCGCGATCGAGGCCTCCGAGCAGAGCGTCCATGTCTATTCCAGCCCGCATCTCGTTCGTTTCAACGAGCGCATCCGGCTGAACGGCCAGTTGATCGACGACGATGCGTTGGCGGCGGTGCTCGACGACGTGCTGGACCATGCCGAGGGGATCGGGGCAAGCTTCTTTGAGGTGACGACGGCGGCAGCCTTCCTGATGTTTGCCCGCACGCCCGCATCGGCGGCGATTATCGAGGTCGGGTTGGGCGGTCGGCTGGACGCCACCAACGTCCTGCCGCAACCGGCGGTCTGCGGCATCGCGGCGCTTGGCATCGATCATGAGGCATTTCTGGGCCGCCGATTGACCGGCATCGCGCGCGAGAAGGCCGGGATCGCCAAGCCGGGCACGCCGCTCGTCACCATGGATTATCCCCGTCCCGTGCGTGAGGCGGTCGCGGAGGTCGCGGCGGCGGCTGGCGCACCTGTATTCGCACGGGGGCAAGCATGGTCGAGCAATTCGATTCGTGGCGGCGTCACCTATGAAGACCGTAACGGCCGCCTCACCCTGCCCCGACCGAGTCTGGCAGGCGCTCACCAGTCGCGCAACCTGGCTCTGGCAATTGCGATGCTGCGCCATCAGCAGGCCATTGTCGTGCCTGAGGATGCGTTGCGGGAGGCCGCCACATGCGCGTCTTGGCCTGCCCGGATGCAGCGACTGGGTCGGGGCCCACTGACCGAACGACTGGCCCCGACGACACAATGCTGGCTCGATGGGGCGCACAACCCCTCCGCCGCGACGCCGGTCGCGCGCGCCATGGCGGGGTGGCGTGAAGAGGGGCCGACCGCGCTCGTCTTGGGGATGCTGGCGAACAAGGAGGCTGGTCCGGTATTGGAGAAGCTGGGCCGCATGGTCGACCTGATCGTCACGGTGCCGGTGCCTGACCATGGCTGTCATGCGCCCGAGCATTTGGCCGAGCAGGCCCACGCGTTGGGCATGACGGCGGTCGCGGCCGGTGATCCGGCCCAGGCGCTGGCCATCGTCTCCGAGCGCTTGGACAAGCCAGCCCATGTCCTGATTGCCGGGTCCCTCTACCTCGCCGGACAGGTGCTGGCGCAGAACGGCGAGCCGCCGCGCTGACGCGACAAACAGATCATCGCATCCTCATTATTTGCGATTGACTATCAATAGCGGCTGATTAGCATGGGACCCGTAATCACGGAGTCCCAGCCGATGGCCGAAACCACCACCCTCGCAACCGCCCTGCCCCATATGCTGCCGGCCTGCCCTCATGCCCGGATCGCGCTGTTCGCGATCCGCCGGATGGGCGCACATGGGCTGGCGGATGCGCGGGCGGCGCATACGCTGTTCACCGTGTTCGGACAGGATTTTCGGCGGCCGCTGATCCTGATGCGGACGTTGATGGCCGATCTGGCCGCCCATGCGTCGGGCCAGATCGCGATCGCGCCCTGCTGCTGCGGGCGGATGACGGCGGCGGAGGCGGCATTGGTCACCGTCCTGGCGCAGATGGAGATTGCGCCGGAAAAGGCCCGCTTCCTGATGGCCGATCTACTCGGCATCCGTCGGGTCGACAGCGTGCTGGCGAGCGCCGCTGCCGTCAGTGCCGCCTTTGCCGATGAGGGGCGGCCGATCGCCTATTGAGGTGCAGGGTCGCGGCGGGTGTCGCCGTCGCCCTCGACACCCGCGCTGCCGATCGAGCGGTCGACCAGCCCCGATCGCGCCATCCACCAGAACAGGACGACGCCGGGCACCGCGACGACGGTGGTCAGCAGATAGAAATCGACATAGCCGAAGGTCTCGACCAATGCGCCCGCCGTCGTTCCACTCAGGATACGCCCGACCACGCTCGCCGCCGCCGAGATCAGGGCATATTGCGCAGCGGTGAAGCGCAGATCGGTCAGCGCCGAGAAATAGGCGACCACGGTGACGCCGCCGATCCCACTGGAGAAATTCTCGAACCCGATCGCACCCGCCATGCCCCAGTTTGAATGGCCGAGCGCCGCCAGCCCGGCAAAGGACAGGTTCGACACCGCCATCAGGACGAGGCTGATGAGCACCGATCGCTTCATGCCCAGCCGGGCATAGAGCACACCGCCGACGAACACCCCGATCAGCAGGGCCCAGAATCCGACCCCGACGTCATAGAGCGCGATCTCGTCCTTGCTGAACCCCAGATCGTTGAACAGCAACCGGAAGGTCAGGTTGGCGAGCGTGTCGCCGATCTTGTGGACCAGGATGAAGGCGAGGATGATGACCGCGCCCTGACGGCGGAAGAATTCGGCGAACGGGCCCACCACGGCGCGGACGAGCCCTTCGGTTGGCCGCTTGGCGGTGATTTCGTGATGGCGGGCGGGCTCGCCCATCACCAGCGCGGTCAGCACGGCGGGCAAGGCGAAGGCACAGCTGACCATATAGGCGACGCTCCAGCCCGCGCGCGTCGCGATGACGAGCGAGAGCGAGGCGACGAGCGCCGATCCGATCCGCCAGCCATATTGGCTCATCCCGGCCCCGACGCCCAGCTGGCGCGGTTCGAGCAACTCGATGCGATAGGCGTCGATCACGATGTCGAAGGTGGCGCCAGCCACGCCCAGCGCGATCGCGGCCATCGCCGTCTGCGCCAGCGATACACGCGGATCGGACAGGCCCAGGCCGATCGCAGCGGCGCAGACCAGCACCGCCACCACCAGCAGCCAGGACACGCGCTGACCCAGGCGATGGAGGACGGGGATTTTCACGCCCTCGACGATCCAGGCCCAAAGCCATTTCAGATTATAGGCCAGGATCACCAGCGCGAAGGCGGTAACACTCTTCTTTTCGATCCCCGCCTCCGCCAACCGGCTGGCCAGCGTGGCGTTGATCATGGTCAGCGGGAAGGCCGAGGATATGCCGAGCGCGAGCGAGGCCAGCGGTGCGCGTTCGACATAGGGCCGCACTCCATCCACCCAACGCGCACTCGCCATCCGTTAACCGCCCGCCTTATTGTAAAGCACGGACCGTATAGGGCTTGGCGACCAGGGGCAACGGGCGCTTGGTGGCAGGTGAGGCGTCACGCGCGGGCGAACAGGCGAAATCCGCTCGGCAATCGGCTGGGTGGCTTGCCAGCCCGCCGTTCCTCGATGACGTCGATCGCACCCAGCAGTTCGCGCGGGCCGTAGGGCTTCATCAATATGCCCTCCGCCAGATCCTCGGCGCCATCGGGGGGTGTGCCGGTGATGAACAGGACGGGGATGTCGCGGGCGTGAGCGGCGCGCGCAACGTCCAGCCCGCTGCCATCCGCCAGCCGGACATCGGCCAGGACCAGGTCGATCGCCGCGCCGCTTTCGATCAAGGTAACGGCCTTGCTGACCCGGTCGACGGTCGCCACCACCTCGTAATCGGCGTCGGTCAGGACATGCTCGTTGTCGAACGCGACCAACGGTTCGTCCTCGACCACGAGCAGCTTGACCAGTTGTCGCTTCTTACGCCCGAAGAATCTCATCGCGCTCTCGGCCTGTTCCTGCTGCCCCACTCGCTGGCGTAACGCTTTGTCCCCGGAAACGACGCAATTAATTTCCTTTGGCCGATACCCTCTGTATCAGCGTCGATCATGACACCTGATCAACGTATTGCCAAATTGCTCGCGCGGGCCGGAGTAGCATCCCGCCGCGAGGTCGAGCGCATGATCGCCGAGGGCCGGATCGCGCTGAACGGCGTGACGATCGACACGCCTGCGACCCTTCTCTCGACGCTCGACGGCGTGACCGTGGACGGCGAACCGGTCGCCGCGCCTGAACCCACGCGGCTGTTCCTCTATCACAAGCCCACCGGCCTGCTCGTCACCGAGCATGATCCCGCCGGGCGGCCGACCATCTATGACCGTCTGCCCGAGGGACTGCCGCGGCTGGTTCCGGTAGGGCGGCTCGACCTCAATACCGAGGGTCTGTTGCTGATGACGACGGATGGCGGGTTCAAGCGTCAGCTCGAACTGCCCGCCACCGGCGTCGAGCGGACCTATCGCGTCCGCGCCTATGGCGAGATCAGCCAGGCACAGCTGGAAGACCTGATCCACGGGATCGAGATCGACGGCATCCGTTATGGCCAGATCGACGCCAATCTCGAACGGCGGACCGGCGCCAATGTCTGGATCGAGATGACGCTGCGCGAGGGCAAGAACCGCGAGGTCCGCCGGGTGCTCGAACATCTGGGACTTCAGGTCAGCCGGTTGATCCGGCTTCGCTACGGCCCGTTCGTACTGGACGAATTGCCGGTCGGGGAGATCGGCGAGGTCAGGGGCGCCGACATCGTTGAGTTTCGCCGGTCGCTGGAGGGCGGCATTCCCGCCGATGCGATCCGGCCGACCAAGCCCAAGCCCGGCTTCCGCACCCCGCCGACCCGCGCCCCGAGCGAGCGTCCGACGCGGAACGCCGCGCCAGCGGCGCGTGATGGAATCGGCGAGCGCCCAAGGACGCAGGAACGCAGGGGGACGAGTGAGCGGCCCCGTCGTGACGATGGGCGGCCCTCCTCGTCCTATGGTGGGGGCGATCGCCCTGCCCGTGATGGCGTTCGGTCCGACCGGCCGCGTCGGGATGCCAATCCCTATGCCAAATCTCCGACCGGCGATCGTTCCGGTGCCGGTGGCCAGCGGACGTCACGCTATGATGACCGTGCGGAGCGGCCCGCCCGCGATGGTGCACGCTCCGACCGCCCGCGCCAGGGTGCCAAGCCCTATGCCAAATCTCCGATGGTCGAGGGTGTGCCCCGCTATAACGATCGGTCGAAGCGGCCCGCCCGTGACGGTGCCCGCTCCGACCGTCCGCGTCAGGATGCCAAGCCCTATGCCAAATCCCCCTCAGGCGATCGGTCCGCTCCCGGTGGACAGCGGCCAGCACGGGCCGATGGTCGCGGCGAGCGCCCTGCTCGTCCTTCGCGTGGCCCGCAGGGGGCGGCGGGTCGACCCACGAGGTCGGGGCGGCCCGACGGGGGCGGCTCGCGTCCCGGTCGGCCGGGAGGGCGGCGCTGATGCGCGTCATTGCCGGACAGTGGCGGGGGCGTCCGCTCGTCGCGCCCAAGGGCGATGTGACCCGCCCCACCGCGGACCGTACGCGTGAGGCGCTGTTCTCGATGCTGACCGCGCGTCTGGGAGATTTCGACGGGCTGGCGGTCGGCGATTTCTTCGCGGGCTCGGGCGCGCTCGGGATCGAGGCGCTGTCACGGGGCGCGGCGTCGTGCCTGTTCGTCGAGCAGGACCGTGCCGCGCTCGATGCCCTGCGGGCCAATCTCGCCAAGCTGGAGGCGCAGGGTGATGTTCGCGCGACGTCGGTGATGGCGCTGGGACCTGCCCGTGCGCCACTAGACCTGATCCTGATGGACCCGCCTTATGGAACGGGCGCGGGCAGCGTCGCGCTCGACAAGCTCGCGCGGCTGGGCTGGGTCGGCGCCGGCACCTGGATCAGCATCGAGACCGCCAAGCAGGAGGAGGTCGCACTCGCGGGCTTTACCGTCGATGCCTCACGCGTCCATGGCAAGGCACGACTGACCCTGTTGCGTCAGGGCTGAGCGACGGCCCTTCCCCGCATCAGCGACAGCCCGGCGAGGCTGAGCAGACCGGCGGCGACCAGATAGCCGCCGACGAAGTTCAGCCCGCCGCGCTCGGTCAGCGCCTGGGCGGCGATGGGGGCAAGCGCGCCGCCGATAATGCCGCCCAGATTGAAGGTCATCGACACCCCGGTATAGCGCACGCCCGCCGGAAACAGCGCGGGCAGCCAGCCGCCCAGCGGCCCATAGGCAAAACCCATCACGAACAACGCCAGCGCCAGCCAGACGAAGACGATGGCCAGCGACCCAGATCCCAGCATCGGCCCCATCGCGATCCCGACCAGCACGCATCCGGCAAAGCCGAGCCTGAGCATCATCGGTGCGCCGCGCCGGTCGGCCATCACGCTGGAGACGATGACGCCCAGCGCCAGGAACAGGATCGCGACCAGCTGGACGCCCAGGAATGCCTCGCGCGGATAGCCGAGAACCGTCGTGCCATGGCCCAGCGCAAAGGCGGTCGCGAGATAGAAGATGGCGAAGCACGCAATCACCCCGCCCGTCCCCGCCAACAGCGCGCGACTATGGCCTTGGAGCAATGTAGCGATGGGCACACGCGGCAGTGCCTCGGCCTTTTTCGCTTCGGCGAAGTCGGCCGTCTCGGTCAGACGCAGACGCACCCACAGGCCGAGCAGCACCAGCACTGCACTGGCGAGGAACGGCAGACGCCAGCCCCAGGCGCGGAACTGGTCGTCGGTCAGGATCAGCCCGAGGATCAGGAAGAAACCATTGGCCAGGATGAAGCCCACCGGTGCGCCGAGCGGCGGGAACATGCCCCAGGTGTTGCGCTTGCCAGGCGGGGCATTCTCGACCGCGAGCAACGCTGCGCCGCCCCATTCGCCGCCCAGGCCCAGCCCCTGCCCCAGCCTGGCCATGCACAATAGCAGCGGCGCGATCCATCCGGCCTGGGCATAAGTGGGCAGGAAGGCGATGGCGACGGTCGATCCACCCATCAGCATCAGGCTGACTACCAGCGTCGACTTTCGCCCCACCCGGTCGCCGAAATGCCCGAACGCAATGGCACCGACGGGCCGCGCGATGAAGGCCAGACCGAAGCTGGCATAGGACAGCAAAAGCTGCGCCGTTGCCGAGGAGGCCGGAAAGAAGAGCGGCCCGAACACCAGGGCCGCCGCCGTGGCGTAGATATAGAAATCGTAGAACTCGACCGCCGTGCCGGTCAGGCTGGCCAGCAGGATATGGCGGTGCGACGGGGGCGATCCATGGGTCATGCCCCGCTCGTGCAGAAGCGGAGCCCTGTCGTAAAGCCCTATCCGCTCACGCCGCCAGCGCGTGGGCCAGTTGGAGAAGCAGCCAATAGAGCGTGCCCGACAGCAGCATGGCGATCGGCAGGGTCATGATCCAGGCCAGCGCCATGTTCCGGATGGTCCGCATCTGAAGCCCTGCGCCATTGGCGACGGAGGCACCGGCAACGCCCGAAGACAGGATATGGGTTGTCGACACCGGAAGGGCGAAACGGTCGGCGAGCAGGATGGTGGCGGCCGCCATCAACTCGGCGGACGCGCCCATGCCATAGGTCAGATGGGTCTTGCCGATCCGCTCGCCCACGGTCACGACGATGCGCCGCCAGCCGACCATGGTGCCAAGCCCCAGCGCGAGTGCGACCGTGATCTTCACCCAAAGCGGAATGTAGCGCGTGCCACGCTCCAAATCCTTGGCATAGCTGTTTAGCGAGTCGACCTCGGCGGCGGTGAAGCGGCTCTTTGCGCCCTCGTCCTTCACGACCAGTCGCGTGGTGTCTAGGACGAGGTACATGTCGCTGCGAAGATTGGGAACGATTGCGGCAGGCACGCGGCTGAGCGCACCGTAATTCGCGATCCGCTCGCCAATGTCGCGCGACAGGACGGAAAGCCCGGCATAGACATTGGGACTGTCGATCGTCTTGGTCCGTACCCCGTCGACCACGACCGCGCGCGCCCGGTCGACGGACAGCGTCTCCCGGCCCCCATGTGCCGCATAGGCCGTTGAGGCGATCTGGGCGCTGTGCACGAAGGCGGGCATCGCGCTTTCGGGTAGCGTGCGGTTGAGGGCATAGGCCGTGGGCGCGCAGCCGATCAGGATCAGCATGATCAGCCCCATGCCCTTCTGCCCGTCATTGCCGCCATGCGCGAAGCTGACCGCCGTACAGGTGAAGATCAGGAGCGCCCGGATACCGCGCGGCGGCGGTGCATTGCCCTCCGGCTCGCGGTACAGCCGCTTGTCGCGCAGGAAGCGCTTCATCACCAGCAGCAGCATCAGCGCGCCGACAAAGCCGATCAGCGGACTGAACAGCAGCGCCGACAGCACTTTCCAGACCTGCGCCATGTCGACGCCGGAGGTGCCAGGGACATTCGACAGAAGCTGATTGGCCAGCCCCACGCCCAGGATCGATCCGATCAGCGCATGGCTCGACGAATTGGGCAGGCCGACCGCCCAGGTGGCGAGGTTCCAAAGAACCGCCGCCAGCAACAGGGCGAAGATCATCGCAAATCCACCCGCCGATCCGACATGCAGCATCAGGTCGATCGGCAACAGCGTGATAATCGAATAGGCCACCGCCCCGGTCGAAGTGACGACGCCAAGAAAGTTGAAGAAGCCCGACCAGACCACGGCCAGCGGTGCGGGCATCGAATGGGTGTAGATGACGGTCGCCACCGCATTGGCGGTGTCATGAAAGCCGTTGACGAATTCGAACCCCAGCGCGATCAGCAGCGCCAGACCCAGAAAGGCGAAGACCCCCATCGCCATCGGCTCGCCGACGCGCGCGGTGTCCACCGCGACGCTATACCCGGCATAGGCGAGGCCACCGACCAGCAAAGCGGTAAAGACCCAGCGCCCCATGGGGTGAAGTCCGGCGTCGAGACGCGGACCGCGAGCGCGGGATTCGGATTGGCCACCGGCGAGCGCATAGGATGTCATGACGGATATGCGTTGCGCCCTTCCGGTGACAATTTGATGACGACAAACACGGCGCGACGGATACACGCATCCAGCCGAGCGCGATCGTCGATGCGGTAGAGGTCGAGATCGGCGTCGTGGACGTTTCCATGACGCGCCCGGCGATGAAAGGATCGCGACGGGTGGTTGCCCCCATTGCAAACGTTCCCTAACTGTTCGCGATGACCGTCGCTTCCCCCGATCCCGCCGCTTCGCTGGCCGACTATCCCTATCTGCGATCGCTGAACGAGGCGCAGCGTGAGGCGGTACTGACGACCGATGGTCCCGTCCTGGTGCTGGCGGGGGCCGGCACCGGCAAGACGGCGGCGCTGACCGCGCGGCTGGCGCACCTGCTCTACACCCGCAAGGCCTGGCCGTCGGAGATCTTGTCGGTCACCTTCACCAACAAGGCGGCGCGCGAGATGCGCGAACGGGTCGGGCGGCTGGTCGGCGATGCGGTGGAGGGGATGCCGTGGCTGGGCACCTTCCACGCGATCGGTGCCAAGATGCTGCGCCGTCATGCCGAACTGGTCGGGCTGCAGTCCAATTTCAGCATCCTCGACACCGACGACCAATTGCGGCTGCTTAAACAGTTGATCGTCGCGGCGGATATCGACGAGAAGCGCTTTCCGGCGCGTGCGCTCGGTGGCCTGATCGACGAGTGGAAGAACAAGGGGCTGGTCCCTGCCGATATCGATGCGGGCGAAGCCGAGCGCTATGCCAATGGCCAGGGCGCTGAACTCTATCGGCAATATCAGGAGCGGCTGCGCAGCGTGAACGCCTGCGACTTCGGCGACCTGCTGCTCCATATGCTGACCATCCTGAAGACGCACCGCGACGTGCTTGAGCATTATCAGCAGCGCTTCCGCTACATCATGGTGGACGAATATCAGGACACCAACAGCGTCCAATATCTCTGGCTGCGGCTGCTGGCACAGGCGCGCAAGAATATCGCCTGTGTCGGCGATGACGACCAGTCCATCTATTCGTGGCGCGGCGCGCAGGTGGAGAATATCCTGCGGTTCGAACGCGACTTCCCTGGCGCCAAGGTGATCCGGCTGGAGCAGAATTACCGCTCCACCCCGCATATCCTGGGCGCGGCGTCGGGCGTGATCGCCAATAATGGCGGACGGCTGGGCAAGACGCTGTGGACCGAACTAGATGTGGGCGAAAAGGTCCGGGTGCTGGGCGTCTGGGACGGCCCCGAGGAAGCCCGCCGCGTCGGCGAGGAGATCGAGGCGGCAAAACGCTCCGGCACCTCTTATGGCGATATCGCCATTCTGGTGCGCGCCTCGCACCAGACCCGCGAGTTCGAAGACCGGTTCATCGCGATCGGCCTGCCCTATCGCATCGTCGGCGGCTTCCGCTTTTACGAGCGTGCCGAAATCCGCGACGCGCTGGCCTATTTGCGGGTCGTCAATCAGCCATCGGACGATCTGGCGTTCGAGCGGATCGTCAATGTCCCCAAGCGCGGGCTGGGCGACAAGGCGCTGTCCAAAATCCATCAATTGGCACGGGCCGAAGGCCTGCCGCTGACGATTGCGTCCGCGCGCATCCTCGACACCGACGAACTGACCCCGCAGGCGCGGCGGAGCCTGGGCAATCTGATCGGCGACATCGCGCGCTGGCGGGACATGGCGCGCGATCTGGCGCATCCCGAATTGGCCCGGCAGTTGCTCGACGAGAGCGGCTATACCGCCATGTACCAGAACGAAAAGTCGGCGGAGGCGGCCGGAAGGCTGGAGAATCTTTCCGAACTCGTCCGCGCGATGGAGGATTACGAGTCGCTGGGCGCGTTCCTGGAGCATGTCGCGCTGGTGATGGACCGTGACGGCGACCAGCGGGAACCCGAAGTGACGATCATGACCATCCACGCCGCCAAGGGGCTGGAATTCGACACGGTGTTCCTGGCGGGTTGGGAGGAAGGGCTGTTCCCCTCGCAACGCGCGATCGACGAGGGCGGGACGCGCAGCCTGGAGGAGGAGCGCCGCTTGGCCTATGTCGCCATCACCCGTGCGCGACGAAAGGCGATCATCCTCCACGCCGCCAATCGCCGCATCTACGGCCAGTGGACGTCGAGCCTGCCCAGCCGCTTCGTCGGCGAATTGCCGCCCGAGCATATCGAGAGCGAGACCAGCATGACCGGCGGCGAGAGCCTGTGGCGAGCCAACTGGTCCGAACATGCCGACCCCTTCGCCAATGTCGCGCGGGGCACCGGCCGGGGGCCGGGCTGGCAGCGGGCGGCAACGGGGCAGAATGCCGCCCCCGCCCGGCCTGCGCGGATCGTCGAGTCCCGCTCACCCTCGGTCGGGCTGGGGCAGAAGGGGCGCGATGACCTGAGCGTCGGCGACCGCGTCTTCCACCAGAAATTCGGCTATGGCGAGATCGCCGCGATCGAAGGCAACAAGCTGGAGATCGATTTCGAGCAGGCCGGGCGCAAGCGGGTGATGGACAGCTTCGTCACCAAGGGGTGAGGCGCCTCGCCGTTCAGGAACCATATCAGTGCGCAACCGTATCGGTCGCCTCACCCGATCACCGGGTCTAGGAGGGACAGGACCGATGGGCTTTCGCCGTCTGACCATCATGGCAATCACGACGGCCGTCACGATGACGGCCGTTCCCGCCGCGGCCCAGACCGCAGCCGATGACGCCCGATTCCGGGCGGCGCAGGCGCGTTTCAACCGCGAATATCAGCTCTATCACCAGGAAGTCGACCTGTACCTCTCGCGGGTCGGTCGCGGTTATGACGATGGCGGCTATCGTCCCGGCCCGCCGCCGCCCGGTCCGGGCCCCGGCGGTTACCGGGTTGCCCCGCCGGTTCCGGCGGACGGCTATGACCGTAATGCCGAACCCTATTATGATCCGGTCGGCGACTATCGCGAGGGTTCGCAATATCGCGAGCGGGTTCTGCAACCCCAGGACCGGGTCTATGCGGGCACCGATGGCCGCTATTATTGCCGCCGTCCGGACGGCACGACCGGCCTGATCATAGGCGGCGCGGCGGGCGGTATTCTCGGTAATCTGGTCGGCGGGCGCAGCAGCACCATCGCCACGCTGCTAGGGGCCGCCGGCGGCGCGCTGGCCGGACGCTCGATCGAGCAGAACCAGGTTCGCTGCCGCTGATCGTCAATCGGCGCCGCGCCCATGAGGGGGCGGCGCTCCGATCGGCATGACCCTCAGGCCGGATCGATCATCATCAGCGCGGCACCCTGATATTTCTCGGCGTCGCGTTCCAGCAGGGCGCTGGGGGTGAAGCGGCGCGGAGTCAGGCGCAGCGCACCCAGCCCGGCGAGCTTGAACGTCCCCATCTTCTCTTCGCGCGGCGGTTTGCCGTCGCGCTCGATCGTCGTGGCATCGACATAAAGTTCGTCGTGCCGCGTGTAGATCACATGGGGTGCCAGCACCACTTCGCCGCGATTGTACATGGCGGACACCGCCCGCATCTTGACGATGGCTTCGAAGATGATGGCGGGAGCGCCTGCCGCCGGTTCAGCCGGACGGCGCTCGGTCGTCGTCATATCGGTCATCCCCTGCATTTGCCCGTCCTGCCGCAACGCAGCAAGAGCCTTATTGCCCCATCGGCCTTCGGAAAAAAGCCGGGCGCTCGTCACGCCCGGCTTGCGCAATTACCGTTTTGGCGCATCCATCAGTTTCTGCGCGAAATAAACCATCTGCTGCGCATTCAATCGCGCACCTTGTGCAATGTCGGCGTCGCCGGAGTGGCCGCCTGCCGTATCCTCGTAAAAAAGATAGGGTATGCCATATTCCGACAGGCGCGCGGCGAATTTGCGCGCGTGCTGCGGCCCGACGCGATCGTCCTTGGTCGTCGTCCAAATATAGGGCTCGGGATAGGCCACGCCCTTACGGATATTGGCATAGGGCGAAATCTTGCGCAGGAAGGCGGCCTCTTCGGGCACGTCGATCGAGCCATATTCGTCGGTCCACGAATCGCCCGCCGCGATCTTCTGATACCGGACCATGTCGAGCAGCGGCACCTGGATCGTCACCGCCTTCCACAGATCGGGATGCTGGGTCAATTCGACACCCATCAGCAAACCGCCGTTGGAGCCGCCATAGATACCCAGCTTCTGTGGATTGGTGATGTGGCGCGCGAACAGGTCCTTCGCCACCGCGGCAAAGTCGTCATAGATGATCTGCCGCTTGGTCTTGCGCCCCGCATCATGCCATTTCGGCCCGAACTCGCCGCCGCCCCGGATATTGGCAAGGACATAGGCACCACCCCGCTCGGTCCAGATCTTGCCGGTCGACCCCAGATAATAGGGCGTCATCGCGACGTCGAACCCGCCATAGGCCGTCATCAGCGTCGGGATCGTACCATCAAGCTTCGCGCCGTTGGGCAATACGACAAAATAGGGGATTTTGGTGCCGTCGGTCGACGTCGCCTCATATTGATGGACGGTCGTGCCGGTCGCATCGAAACGGGCGGGAAGCGTCTTAAGTATCCGGGGCGCGGCGGGATGCCCGGCGTCGAAGCTTGACAAAATGGTCGGGGTCGTGAAGCCCGACGTCGTCAGATAGACGATGTCCGAACGGTCGCTGGTGCTGACGACATTCACCGCCATATTGTCGGGCACCTGCACCGCTGAGGCGGACCAGCCCGTCGCGGTGGGTGCAAAATCGCTCACGCGCCCGCGGACATTGTCGATATAATCGACGAGGACCCGGTCCCTGGTCGTCGAAACGCCCTCGACCGACTGACGGTCGGTTGGCGTGAACAGGGTGCGTGGGGTGATCGTGCCCGCTTCCAGTTCGGACAGCGGCGCCCAGACGACCGCACCGGCCGGATGACCGCCCCAGGGATCGCTGGTCTGGAAGATGACCCGACCATCGACCATCCCGACCGGAAAGGCGCGCGGGGGCATGGCGATCGGCCTGGCTCCGCCGGTCGGTGTCCAGAACAGCTTGTCGCCACCGAAGAAGGTCTTGCGACGATCGATCACCACGGCGCGGTGCCCCTGGGCGTCGGTCAGGACGCTGGCATAGGTGCCGAGTTCATCGGTCTGCGCGCCGCGATAAATCTCCTGCGCCTGATCGAGCGGCTGGCCGCGCTTCACCATCTTCACGACGAAGGGGTAGCCGGACTTGGTCAACGTCCCCGCCCCCCAGTCACGGCTGACGAGCAGCGTGTCCTTGTCGAGCCATGCGGCGTCCTGTTTCGAGGTCGACAGGCGGAAGCCGCCCGGCACGAACTGGCCCGCCTGCATATCGAACTCGCGATATTCGATCGCATCCTCGCCCCCCTCGGACAGCGCGACCAGGCAGAGCCGCTCTTCGGGGCTGAGGCAGGTCACACCCTTCCAGACCCATTTCTTGCCTTCCGCCTTGCTGAGCGCATCCAGGTCGAGCAGCGTCGTCCATTTCGGATTGGCCGAGGCATAATCGGCCTCGGTCGTCCAACGCCACAGCCCCTGCGGATGGTCGGTATCGCGCCAGAAATTGACGATACGGCCGTAAAGCTGGCCCGGCATCGGAATACGGTCCTTGGCCGAAGCAATCGCCAGAGCCTCGGAATAGAAGGTCTTGTAGCGGGGATCGTTCTGGAGGCGCGGCAGCGTCTTGGCATTTTCCGCCTCGACCCAGGCCAGTGCCTTGGGGCCGTCCTTGTCTTCCAGCCAGATATAGGGATCATTCTCGGTCATCGGGCGCATCTGGGCCATGGCAGGCCCCGCGACAAGTTGTCCGGCCAGCATCGTCCCCGCCAGCATCCCACGCCATCCCCGCATTCCGTCACGCTCCCTCTCAATCGTGCATGATGGCAATGTGACTTCATCACGTGGCTGTGGCAATCGGCCCTTGTTACTTTATTGCCGCCCTGATCGGCCGCATTCCAAGCCATGGGGATCGATGTGCCCGACCACCTTGTGCTGACGGGGTGCAAACGGAACGCCCCATCGATCGGCCCGTTGAGGCCGCTCCTACCGACCGACATGTCCAGGAGCCGACGATGCCCTATGTGAAGACCCGCGACGGGACCGATATCTATGTCAAGGATTGGGGCGAAGGCCGTCCCGTCGTGCTGCTCCATGGCTGGCCGCTGTCCGCCGACATGTGGGACGCGCAGATGATGGCGCTGGCCGAGGCGGGGTTCCGCGCCATCGCCTATGACCGGCGCGGCTTCGGACGGTCGGGACAGCCCTGGTCCGGCTATGATTACGATACGCTGTCCGACGATCTGGCCGATGTGCTGGAGGCGACGGGCGCACGGGACGCGGCGATCATCGGCTTCTCGATGGGCGGCGGCGAAGTTGCCCGTTACATGAGCCGCCATGAGGGCAAGGGCGTACTCGCGGCCGGGCTGATCGCCTCGGTCGTGCCGTACATGCCCAAGACCGCCGACAATCCCAACGGCACCGATCAGTCGGTGTTCGACCAGATCGGCCAAGGCCTGCGCGAGGACCGCGCGCATTTCCTGCGCCACACCTTCTTCAAGCAGTTCTTCGGGGTCGGCTATATCTCCAGCCCAGTCAGCGACGAGGTGCTCGACTGGGCGACCAGCGTGGCGATGCAGGCGGGGTTGAAGCCGACGCTCGCCTGTGCCGAGGCGTTCAGCCAGACCGACTTCCGCCCCGATCTGCCCGCCTTCCGGGTGCCGACGCTCGTCATCCACGGCACCGGCGACCAGACCGTGCCGATCGATCCGGCGGGCCGCGCGGCGGCCGAGGGGATCGCGCAATCGCAGCTGGTGGAATATGACGGCGCGCCGCACGGGCTGAACGTCACGCACAGCGATCGCCTGACCAGCGACCTGCTGACCTTCCTGGGTCGGTAAAGAGAGAGGGCGGCCTCGCGGGGCCGCCCTTCTTATTTCAGCGGGACGATGACCTCGTCCGGATGCGCGACGTTCAGTTCCTTACGCACCATCTCATCGACCATGTCCGGATTGGCATGATCGGGATCGAGCAGCGCGACGCGGTTCTTCAGGATAGTCCGCTTCTTGTCGAGCGCGGCATAATCATGCTCCCGCTTGACCAGCTGACGCTGATACTCGCCATAAGCGAGCAGGCCGTTTCGCCCCAACACCGCATAGGCGCCGAAGAACGCAACGATCGTCAGACCAAGGGCGGGCAGCGCGGCCCGCCGCATGGTCCGGATGAAAGGCGACGGTTTCCTGCTCACAGCGGCCATAATCGTACCGACGCCTTTCGATTTCAAGCGCGGATCAAAATATCGCGACCGGCATAGCGTGCCGAGTCACCCAGCTCTTCCTCGATGCGGATCAGCTGGTTGTACTTGGCGAGCCGGTCCGAACGAGCCAGCGAACCGGTCTTGATCTGACCGCAATTGGTGGCGACCGCCAGGTCGGCGATCGTCGCGTCCTCGGTCTCACCCGAACGGTGCGACATGACGGCGGTGTAGCGCGAACGCTGCGCCAGCGACACGGCCTCCAGCGTCTCGGTCAGCGTGCCGATCTGGTTGACCTTGACGAGCAGCGAGTTGGCATAGCCGCCCTCGATGCCCTTCTTCAGGCGCTTGGGATTGGTGACGAACAGATCGTCGCCGACCAGCTGAACCTTGTCGCCGATCATGTCGGTCAGCGCCTTCCAGCCCTCCCAATCGTCCTCGGCCATGCCGTCTTCGATCGACAGGATCGGGTACTGGCGGGTCAGGTTGGCGAGATACTCGGCCATCTCATGGCTCGACAGGATCTTGCCCTCGCCCGAGATATTGTACTTGCCGTCCTTGAAGAACTCGGTCGCGGCGCAGTCGAGCGCGATCATCACGTCGTCACCCGGCTTGTACCCGGCCTTCTCGACCGAGGCCATGATGAAGTCGAGCGCTTCGGTGGTCGAGGCGATGTTGGGGGCGAAACCGCCCTCGTCGCCCACGCCGGTCGCCAGCCCCTTTTCGTGCAGTGCCTTCTTCAGCGTGTGGAAGATTTCCGAACCGCAGCGGACCGCTTCCATGATGTTTGCCGCGCCGACCGGCATGATCATGAATTCCTGGAAGTCGATCGGGTTGTCGGCATGTTCGCCGCCATTGATGATGTTCATCATCGGCACCGGCAGCAGATGCGCCGAGACGCCCCCGACATATTTATACAGCGGCAGGCCGCGCGCTTCGGACGCGGCCTTGGCCACCGCCAGGCTGACGCCCAGGATCGCGTTCGCACCCAGGCGGCCCTTGTTCTCGGTGCCGTCCAGTTCGATCATGACGCGGTCGAGATCGGCCTGATCCTCGGCGTCCATGCCCAGGATCGCGTCGGTGATCTCGTCATTGACCGCTTCGACCGCCGCCTCGACGCCCTTGCCCATCCAGCGGCTCTTGTCGCCGTCGCGCTTCTCGACCGCCTCATGCGCGCCGGTCGACGCGCCCGATGGCACGGCAGCGCGGCCGAAGCTGCCGTCTTCGAGCAGAACGTCGACCTCGACCGTGGGGTTGCCCCGGCTGTCCAGGATTTGACGCGCGTGGATGTCGATGATTGCGGTCACGTAACGATGCTCCTACATCAGCCTTGAAGGTCTCGGCGCGGCTCTACCTTGTGACTGGGGTTAGGGCAATTGCGGTAAAAGCATGGAACCGTGCTTCCGTCGTCGGGGTTAACAGGCAAACCGCCCGTTCGCACGGGCCGATACGAAAGGGTTTTCCGATGGCTGACACCGACAGCACATTCCCCGCCAGCGATACCGTGACGCCCGGCTTCGGCGCCAATACCGGCGTTGCCCCCGAAGTGGCCGCGCCCAGTGCCTCGATCGGCACCGAGGACGATGCCGCAAAGGCCAAGCCGGGTCTGGCCGATGCCAAGCAGCAGGTGAAAGAAGGCGCCAGCAAGGTGCAGCAGCAGGCGGTGGACAAGGTCTATGCCTTGGCCGGTGACGGCAAGGCGAAGGCCGGGTCGGCGCTCGATCAGGTCGCGCAGTTGCTGAACGATGCGGCCGGTCAGGTCGATGAGAAGCTGGGCAGCCAATATGGTCAATATGCCCGCTCGGCCGCCGACACCGTGTCGTCGCTGTCCGGGGCGATCAAGGACAAGGATGTCAAAGAACTGATCGACGACGCCCGCGCCTTCGTCACGAAGAGCCCGGCGGTTGCGGTCGGCATCGCGGCGGCGGTCGGCTTCGCCCTTGCCCGCGTGGTTCAGTCGGGCATCGAAACCCGCCAACCGGATGATGCCGCGGCGTGACGCGCATCGTCGAACCCCTGGCGACGGCCGTGACGTCGGAACCGGAGACGCTGACGTCGCTCGTAACGCAGCTGGTCGATGACGGTCGCTCGTTCATCACCGCCGAGATCGACCTGGCCAAGGCGCGGGCCACCGACAAGATCGGCCGCTATCGCAGTGCCGCGATCTTCTTCGGGATCGCAGCGGTCCTGGGGCTGTCGGCCTTGGTCGCCCTGCTCGTCGGGTTGATCTTCGCGCTCGCTCCGCTGACCGGGCCTTTCGCCGCGACATTGATCGTGGTCGGCGCGGTGCTGGTGATCGCCGGGGTGTTGGCGATGATAGGCAAGTCCCGTCTGTCCGGAGACCACGCATGACCGTCGTCGAAGCCGAAATGCGGGCGGCCGCAGCACGCGAACGCCTGAACGGCACCGCCGCGCGTATCCAGGCGCGATTGGAGCCGCAGGCGCTCGCCGCCCAGGCCCGAGAAGCGGGTGTGTCGGCGGCCAAATGCGGGCTGGAGTCCGCAAAGAGCAATCCGGCCGCCGTCGCGGGCGGCGTCGCGGTGCTCGGTCTGCTTCTTAACCGTCGGCGGATCGCCCGCCTGTTCAAGCGCAAACGCTGATTTGGTTCGCAGGGGGACCGCTTCCCCCTCGACACTGCCCAGAAGGATGTTCGCAATGACCACCGAAACCCACCAGGATCAGCCGACCGACCGCCTCCGCGAGACGATCGACCATACGCGCGAAACCGCGTCGCAGGTCTATCACGACGCCAAGGACAAGGCCGCCGCAGCGTTGCACACGTCGAAGGACAAGGCTGGCGACCTGGCGCAGAAGACCGCCCGCACGATCGAGGGCAATCCGCTGGGCATCCTGGTCGGCGGTCTGGTGGTCGGCGTGATCGCCGGTGCGCTGATCCCGCGTTCGGCGCGCGAGAAGGAATGGCTGACCCCGATCGGCAAGAAGCTGGGTGAGACGATCCGCCAGGCGGCGCAGGCGGCGCGTGAAACCGGCCTACGCGAGCTGGAGAATGCGGGCTTGACCAAGGACGCCGCCAAGGATCGCGCCAAGTCGCTGTTGGACGATGTGGTCAAGGTCGCGAGCAATGCCGGTTCGGCTGCTGCCAAGGCTGCGACCAACAAGACCTCGGCCTGACGACGGGGCGCTCCGTCCGGGCACGTCACGCCCCGCGATCCGATGGTGATCGCGGGGCGTTTCTTTTGCCTGGACGGGACAGCAGCGGCTTGCGGGGCGGACACGGGCTTTCTACCAAGATCGCCTCGTCGCTCTCACCGGGATATCCGCTTGCGCCTTCTCTCCCTCGCCATCGTCCTTTCCGCGTCGACCATCGGCGCCCCCGCCATAGCATTGGCTCAGGCCACGCCGATCGCGGCGCCCCAGCCGGGCGAGGGCAAGGAAGATGCGCGCCTGAAGCAGCTATTCCATGACAGCGACGAAGCCAGCCTGGCGCGCAATCCGATCAACGGCATATTTCGCGGCGACATGCGCCGCGCCGACCGGATCGGCGATTTCTTCTCCGACGCCTGGATCGCGGCCGAGCGCGCGGCGGGCCAGAAGGACCTGAAAGCGCTCAGCCAGATCGACCGGGCCAAGCTGACCCCGACCAATCAGGTCGCCTATGACGTCTTCAAGCAGCAGACCGAAACCGCGCTGAAGGGCTATGATCCGGCGATCGTCGCGCTGACGATCGTGCGACCGATGGACCATTTCTACGGCATCCAGACCTTCTACCCCGAATTCGCCTCGGGCCAGGGGGCTGCACCTTTCAACACGGTCTTGGATTACGAGAATAATCTGAAGCGCAACGTCGAATATGCGCATCTGCTCGACGAGGCGATCACCCGCTTCCGCCAGGGCATGGCGACCGGCATCGTCCAGCCCAAGCTGGTCGTCCGAAACATGATCGCACAGTTCGACAATCTGCTGGCCGTGCCCGTCGAGCAATCGACCTTCTACGGTCCGGTTCGGAACTTCCCCGCCTCGATCCCGGCGACGGAACAGGCGCGGCTGAAGGCCGCCTATGCCACGCAAATCCGCGATGTCATCGTGCCAGCCGAGAAGCGGATGCGGGATTTCCTGGCCGACACCTATCTGCCCGCCGCGCGCGACACGGTCGGGTTGTCGGGGATGCCGGGCGGCGACAAGCTCTATGCCTATCTGATCGAACAGAACACGACCCTGCCGCTCAAGGCCGAGGACGTACACCAACTGGGCCTGTCCGAGGTCGCACGCATCCTGAAGGCGATGGAGGTTCAGAAACAGGCGGTCGGCTTCAAGGGCAGCCTGCCGGAATTCTTCACCTTCCTGCGCACCGATCCGCGCTTCCAGCCCAAGAGTGCGGCGCAGCTTCGCGAAGGCTATGAGGCGATCGGCCGCCGGGTCGACGCGCGTATCCGCGAGCAATTCTCGCTGATCCCCAAGACCCCGCTCGAAATCCGCCCCGTCCCGGCGTTCAAGGAAAAGACCGACGCGGGCGGCTCCTATCAGGGGGGCACGCCCGATGGCACGCGGCCGGGTGTCTTCTACTACAACACCTATGACCTCCCCTCGCGCTATATGTGGGAGATGGAGACGCTGTACCTGCACGAAGCGGTGCCGGGGCATCATTTCCAGATCAGCCTGGCGCAGGAGAACACCGCCCTTCCCGCCTTCATGCGCTTCGGCGGCAACACCGCCTATGCCGAAGGCTGGGCGCTCTATGCCGAGACGCTGTGGCCCGAACTGGGCATGGAGACCGATCCCTATCAGCGGATGGGCGGCCTGAACGACGAGATGCTGCGGGCGATGCGGCTGGTCGTCGATACCGGCATCCATGCCAAGGGTTGGACCCGCGATCAGGCGATCGATTATATGCTCGCCAATTCCCCTATGGCGCGCACCGATGCGACTGCCGAGGTCGAGCGGTATATCGCCATTCCGGGCCAGGCGCTCGCCTACAAGATCGGGCAGCTGACGATCAGCCGTCTGAAGGCAAAGGCGAAAGCCGAATTGGGCGCGAAGTTCGACCCCCGCCGTTTCCATGCCGAGGTACTCGACACCGGCGCGCTGCCCATGCCGGTGTTGGAAAAGAAGATCGCGGACTGGATCGCGGCCGAAAAGCGCCGCTGATCAGGGTGTAGGCGCCGCGTCAGGGGACGTGGCGCTTCTCCAGTTTCCGTGCCAGCGTGCGGCGGTGCATGCCCAGGCGCCGCGCGGTTTCCGAGATGTTGAAGTTCGTCTCGGCCAGCGTCTCGTTGATCCGCTCCCATTCCAGCGTCTTGATCGAACTGGGCCGATCGGTGATCGCGGTCGTCGCGTCGCCGCTCGCCTTGTGGAAGGCGGCCTCGATATCGTCGGTGTTGGACGGCTTGGCGAGATAGTGGCACGCGCCCAGCTTGATCGCCTCCACCGCCGTCGCGATGCTCGCAAAACCGGTCAGCACGACGATCAGCATCGCCGGATCATGGGCGTGAAGCGTCTGGACACAGGCAAGGCCGGACGCTTGCCCCAGCTTCAGGTCGACCACGGCGTAGCGCGGCGTCGTCTCGGCTAGGATGTCGCGCAGCGCATCCGGGCTCGGCGCCACCCATACGCGGTAGCCGCGCCGCTCGAACGAGCGTTGCAGGGTGCGGGCAAAGGTTTCGTCATCCTCGACGATCACCAAGGCGCGTTCGTCGTCCATCATTACTCCTGATCCGATACGCCGATCATACTTAAAGGTAGGGTGAGCGTAACGACTGCGCCACCCTCCGGCCTATTGGCGGCCTCCACCCGGCCGCCCAATTTGCGGACGACGCTGGATACCAGGAACAGACCGACGCCATGCCCCTCGCCCTTGGTCGATTGCTGAGGCCGGCCGACCTGCGACAGGGTCGTCGAGGTGAAACCCGGCCCCCGATCGGTGACGCGGACCGCCACCGCCCCACCCTCGCGCGCGACACTGAGTCCCACCCAGGCGGGCGACGCTTCGGCGGCATTGTCGAGCACGTTCCACACCGCCTGCTTGATCGCCGGGTCGGACACGATGGCCGCGTCATCGTCGGTCCGCTGATAGTCCAGCACGACCTGACCATGGCTCCCGCGCCATTCCTCGACGATGGCGTCGATGAACCGACCGACCTCGGACAGCTCCGCCGCCTCGCCACGCGGTTCGCCCGCCGATTGCAGGATGCGGGTGACGATCGCCTTGCACCGCTGAACCTCCGCCTGCATCTCGGCGATCTCGCCCATCAGTTCGGCATCGTCGCGCAGCTTGGGCATGCGCCGCCAGTCGCTAAGGATCACCGACAGGCTGGCGAGCGGCGTCCCCAGCTCATGCGCTGCGCCCGAGGCCAGCAGCCCCATGCGGACGATATGGTCCTCCTCCGACGCCTGTTGGCGCAGATCGGCCAGCCATGCCGCGCTTCGGCGCATATTGGCGCTGATGCGGGTGACGAACAGGATCAGCAATCCCGCCACCAATGCAAAGCCCAGCCAGTTCCCCAGGGTATGAAGCCCGGCAATGTCGCCGAACAGCCATGGCGGAAAAGCGAGCGGCCGATGGTGGAGCGACAACAGCCCGAAACACAGCCCGGTAATCCCCGCCAGCGCCCAGGCGGACCAGGTTTCCAGCAACACCGCGCCCAGCACGACCTGGATCAGATAGAGCGAGATGAACGGATTGGTCGCGCCCCCCGCCAGGAACAGTTGGAGCGTCAGCGTGCCGACGTCGAACATCAGCGCGAAGAGCAGCTCGGTATTGGTGATCCGCTGAAAACGCAGTCGGACATGGCTGAGCAGGTTGATCGCCACCGCCATCACCAGCACGCCCATCATCGCGCCAATGGGCAATTCGACCCGCATGACACGGTTGACGAACAGGATGGTCACCAGCTGTCCCGCCACCGCCATCCAGCGCAGATGGATGAGCTGGCGCATATTGGCAGTGCCCGCCGCCACATCGGGCTCCCGCGGACGCATGGTGAAGGGCAGAAAGGGCGGATCGCCCGGCGTCACTCCCGCCCTCGTCGCCACAGGATGACGATGCCGACGCATGTCAGGACGGCGAGCGCAAACCAGGTCAGCGCATAGGACAAATGGCTGTTGCGGAACGCAACGACGGTCAAGCCGCCGACCGGATAGCCGCCGGGATTGGGCGTGGCGTCGGCGTCGATGAAATAGGGGGCAACTGCGCCGAGGCGTTTCGCCTTGGCGATCGCCGCGACGTCGCGTGAATACCAGCGGTCGGCGGCAGGATCGTTGGAACGGAGGAAGGCCCCGCCCGGCTCGGTCACCCGAACCAGCCCGGTGATGCGCACGGGTCCGTCGGGGCGGCTATGGTCGGCACGCTTTTCGCTCGGTACGAAACCGCGATTGACCAAGATCGTGAAACGGGGGCCGACGAGCGGCGTCAGCACCCAGAAGCCCGGCCCGCGCTCGGTCACCGCCTGGACGAAGGTCTCGCGGTCGTTGCGGAACCGGCCTTCGACAGTCACGCGGCGATAGACGTCGAATGTGTCGGCTGTTGGGGGAGCCGCGACGGGCGGGGCGTGAAGCCGCGCATCCACCGTCGCGATCAGGTTCAGTTTCCAGACCCGGCGCTGCAACTGCCATACGCCGAGCGACAGGAAAACCGCGACCAGCGTCACGCCGATCGCGGTCAGGATCGCCAGCGTCAGTGGCGAACGGCCGCGCCGCCCGCCGCTCACGCCGACATCGGCCATTACATGCCGCCGCCCAGCTGGGCGGCCATGTCCGGCATCATGTTGGTGTTCATGTGATACATGACCCAGATCGATCCGCTGAGCGTGATGACGACCAGCACGGCGGTAAAGACCAGCGCCATCATCGTCCAGCCACCTTCAGACTTGGTGTTCATGTGAAGGAAGTAGATCATGTGGACGACGATCTGGACGAAGGCCAGACCCATGATGACCAGCGCGGTCGTCTGGGTATCACCCAGCGCGCCGGTCATGACCGCCCAGAACGGGATCGCCGTCAGGATCACCGACAGGACGAACCCGATCATATAGCCCTTCAGCGAGCCATGACCATGAGTGTCGCCGTGCGCGTGAATGTCGTGGCCGTGGTCGGCGTGGTCGCCATGACCATGGGGGTTATGAGCGCTCAACGGAGAACTCCCAGCAGATAGACAAAGGTGAAGACACCGATCCAGACGACGTCCAGGAAGTGCCAGAACATCGACAGGCACATCAGGCGGCGCTTGTTCGCCTCGATCAGGCCGAAGCGACCGACCTGCACCATCAGCGTGACCAGCCAGATCGAACCGAAGGTGACGTGCAGGCCGTGGGTGCCGACCAAGGTGAAGAAGGACGACAGGAAGGCCGAACGCTGCGGACCGAACCCTTCATGGATGAGGTTCGAGAATTCGTAGAGTTCAATGCCCAGGAAGGCGAGACCGAACAGGCCGGTGATGCCCAGCCAGATGAGTGTGTTCGACTTCTGGTTCTTCTCCATCGCGATCATGGCGAAGCCATAGGTGATCGACGACAGCAGCAGCATCGAGGTGTTGAGCGCGACCAGCGGGAGTTCGAAAATCTCCTTCGGGGTCGGCCCGCCCGCATAGCTCGTGCCCAGCACGCCATAGGTGGCGAACAGGATCGCGAAGATGAGGCAGTCGCTCATCAGATAGAGCCAGAAACCGATGGCGGTCGCGCCACCGGATTCGTGGTGATGATCCTCGTCCTCGACCAGATAATAGGTCGGATTCTTCGCCGGATCGGCGCTCAGAACGTCGGTCGACATGGATCAGGCCCCCTGACCGAGCAGACGACGCCGCTCGTTTTCCGTTGCCACGACTTCATCGACGGGGATGTAGTAATCGCGGTCATAGTTGAACGTGTGCCAGATGGCGACGACGACGACACCGATCAGGCCAAGCGCGGCAAGCCACCACATGTACCAGATCAGCCCGAAGCCGGCGGCCGTGGACAGGGCGGCGATGATGACGCCCGTGCCGGTATTCTTCGGCATGTGGATCGGCTGATAGCCTTCGGCCGGCTCTTGCGCCTTCTTCTCCTTCATGTCGTACCAGGCGTCCAGTTCATGGATGACCGGCGTGAAGGCGAAGTTATACTGCGGCGGCGGCGACGAGGTCGCCCATTCCAGCGTACGGCCGTTCCAGGGATCGCCCGTCGTGTCGCGCAGCTCTTCCTTCTTCCAGATCGACACGCCGATCTGAACCAGGAAGGCCCCGATACCGCCCGCGATCATCAGCGCACCGAAGGCGGCGATGATGAACCAGATCTGCAGCGACGGATCGTCGAAGTGACGCAGGCGACGGGTCACGCCCATCAGACCCATGACATAGAGCGGCGTGAAGGCGACCCAGAAGCCGATGACCCACAGCCAGAACGACACCTTGCCCCAGAACTGGTCGAGCTTGAACCCGAAGGCCTTGGGCCACCAATAGTTGATCGCGGCAAAGGCACCGAACAGCACGCCGCCGATGATCACGTTATGGAAGTGCGCGATCAGGAACAGCGAGTTGTGGAGCACGAAATCGGCGGGCGGAACGGCCAGCAGAACGCCGGTCATGCCACCGATGGTGAAGGTCAGCATGAACGCGATGGTCCACATCATCGGCAGCTCGAACCGGATGCGCCCCTTGTACATGGTGAACAGCCAGTTGAAGATTTTCGCGCCTGTCGGGATCGAGATCACCATGGTGGTGATGCCGAAGAACGAGTTGACGCTGGCACCCGAACCCATGGTGAAGAAGTGGTGCAGCCAGACGAGGTACGACAGGATCGTGATGACGATCGTGGCGTAGACCATCGAGGTATAGCCGAACAGCCGCTTGCCCGAGAAGGTCGAGGTCACTTCCGAGAACACGCCGAACAACGGCAGGATCAGGATGTACACCTCCGGGTGACCCCAGATCCAGATCAGGTTCACGTACATCATCGGGTTGCCGCCGAGATTGTTCGTGAAGAAGTTGGTGCCGACATAACGGTCGAGCGACAGCAGGACGAGGGTTGCGGTCAGCACGGGGAAGCTGGCGACGATCAGGACGTTCGCGCACAGCGAGGTCCAGCAGAACACCGGAAGCTTCATCATGGTCATGCCCGGCGCGCGCATCTTGATGATGGTCGCGATCAGGTTGATGCCCGACAGGGTGGTGCCGACACCGGCCACCTGCAATGCCCAGATATAATAGTCGACGCCGACATCGGGACTGAAGTCCAGTTCCGACAGCGGCGGGAAGGCCAGCCAGCCGGTCCGCGCGAACTCGCCGATGAACAGCGAAGCCATGACCAGCACGACGCCACCGACGGTCATCCAGAAGCTAAGATTGTTCAGATACGGGAAGGCCACGTCGCGCGCGCCGATCTGGAGCGGGACGACATAGTTCATCAGACCGGTGATGATCGGCATCGCCACGAAAAAGATCATGATGACGCCGTGGGCGGTGAACACCTGATCGTAATGGTGCGCGGGCAGGAACCCCTGATTGTCACCGAAGGACATGGCCTGCTGACCACGCATCATCAGCGCGTCGGCAAAGCCGCGCAGCAGCATCACGATGCCCAGCACCATGTACATGACGCCGATCCGCTTGTGATCGACGCTGGTGAACCACTCCGTCCAGAGATAGCCCCACAGCTTGAACTTGGTGATGAGCGCCAGCACCGCGAGCCCGCCCACCGCGACACCCAGAAAGGTGAAGACGAGGATCGGCTCGTGGATCGGCAGGGATTCGAGCGACAGGCGCCCGAAAATTGTCTTGAGTAATGTCTGATCCATAATGGCGTGCCTCAGCCGCGACCCACACCGGCATGGCCGGGGGTCTGCGGGGTGGAAAGGAAGGACATACGGCGGTTCTTGATGTCGCCCGGCTCCTGCACGCCGTTGGACGGCAGCGGTTCCTTGCTCTGGTGCGGCGAGGCTTCATATTCCTCGGGCGACTTTTCCAGGGCCCCCTTGGTGCGATCCCCGTGCATCGGGCCGGTGTTGTTGACCGGCGGATTGCCCTCGCCGACCTTCATCTTGTGCGGGTCGCCGCCGCCCTTCATGCGGTCCTGCATCATGACGTGCGACATGCACGGCGTGTTGTCGGCGACGCAGCGGTTGACGACGCGGTCGAACAGATCGCCCTGGACGCCGTTGAAGTACATGGCGGGCACGTCCTCGCTCGGCTTTTCCAGGTTCAGGAACAGCGCGCGGGTCAGTTCGCCGCGTCCCTTGCCCTGCCCCGCCTGCGCGGACCGGACCTTGTCGACCCACTGGTCGAAGCCGTTCGCCTGAAGCGCATAGACCGGGAAATGCATGCCCGAGAAGCCGGCACCGCTATAGTGCGACGACAGACCCTCGAAGGTGCCCTCACGGTTCATGACCGCGTGCAGCTTCGTCTCCATGCCGGGCATCGTGTAGATCATGCCGGCCATCGCGGGAACGTAGAAGGCGTTCATCACCGAGGTGCTGCTCAGCCGGAACTCGACCGGACGGTCGACCGGCAGCGCCAGTTCGTTGACCGTGGCGATGCCCTGCTCCGGATAGATGAACAGCCACTTCCAGTCGAGCGAGACGACCTGGATTTCCAGCGGCTTGACGTTCGCCGCGACGGGCTGCCCCGGAGCGGTGCGCTCGATCGGGCGATAGGGGTCGAGCAGATGGGTGCTGGTCCACGTCACCGCGCCCAGGCAGATGATGATCAGCAGCGGTGCCGACCAGATGACCAGCTCCAGCATGGTGGAGTGATCGAACTCCGGATCATATTCGGCCTCCGTGTTGCTCTTGCGATAGCGCCACGCGAACAGCACCGTCAGCGCCATCACCGGAATGATGATGAGCAGCATCAGGGCCGTCGCGATCAGCACCAGATCGCGTTGCTGCACGGCGACGTCACCGGCAGGGTTGAGCACGACCGCGTCGCATCCCCCCAGCATGGCCAGGAGGGGCAAGGCGGCCCAGCGAAGAGGGCGCAGGCGCGCAAGGCTCGACGAATGAGACATATGGCATGGGCCGCTACGCCTTTGCTGCACCTGCGCACATTGGACAGTTTGTCCAATCCCCGTGGGGACACGAAAGGCGCATAGGCGACGCAGAATGGCGGTCATGTGCGGTCTTTTTGCATCGTACATGCGTCGCCTCAATAACTTGGAAGAAGTCAGGACTGGCAGCCGATGAGCGCAGAGTTAACCGCATCGACCTCGACGCCCCTTGAGCGGGACGCGCGGCTGGTCAATGCCCGCGATCCGCACCATGTCGCGCCGGGCGATATCGCCATCGGCGTCATCATCGGCCGTACGTCGGAGTTTTTCGACTTCTTCGTATACGCCATCGCCTCGGTGCTGGTGTTCCCGTCGCTGATCTTTCCCTATGTCGACGCGCTGACGGGCACGATCTATTCCTTCGCGCTCTTCTCGCTGGCGTTCATCGCGCGCCCGATCGGCACCTTCATCTTCATGGCGGTCGACCGTAACCTGGGTCGCGGCGTCAAGCTGACCATCGCGCTGTTCCTGCTCGGCGGCTCGACCATGGCGATCGCCTTCCTGCCCGGCTATGCGCAGATCGGCCACTCGGCCGCCGTGCTGCTCGGCATCTTCCGCGTGATGCAGGGTCTGGCGCTGGGCGGTGCCTGGGACGGTCTGCCGTCGCTGCTGTCGCTGAACGCGCCGGAGCGTCGTCGCGGCTGGTACGCGATGATCCCGCAGCTGGGCGCACCGCTCGGCCTGCTGGTGGCCAACGGTCTGTTCGCCTTCTTCCTGACGACGCTGAGCAATGCCGACTTCCTCGACTGGGGTTGGCGCTATCCGTTCTTCGTGGCGTTCGCGATCAACGTGGTGGCGCTGTTCGCCCGTCTGCGTATCGTCGCGACGCCGGAGTTCCAGCGCCTGTTCGAGACCCGCGAGCTCCAGCCCGCGCCGGTGGGCGAAACGCTGAGCACCGAGGGCCGCACCGTGATCCTCGGGGCTTTCGCGCCGCTCGCCAGCTTTGCGATGTTCCACATCGTCACCGTGTTCCCGCTGTCCTGGGTCGTGCTGTTCAACAAGGAGCGGCCGCAGGACTTCATGATGATCGAGATCATCGGCAGCATCGTCGGCGTGTTCGCGATCCTCGCCTCGGGCAAGATCGCCGACCGCGTCGGCCGCCGCACCTTGCTGGGCTTCTCGGCTGCCGCGATCGCGGCCTATGCGGGCTTCGCGCCGCAGCTGCTGGATCAGGGCGGCACCGGTGAGACGATCTATATCGTTCTCGGCTTCCTGTTGCTGGGCCTGGGCTTCGGTCAGTCCTCGGGCGTCATCAACTCGGGCTTCTCGCCGCTGCGCCGCTATACCGGTGCCGCGATCACCTCGGATCTTGCCTGGCTGATCGGTGCGGGCTTCGCGCCGCTGGCCGCGCTGCTGCTGTCGAGCAATTTCGGGCTGTTGGCGGTCGGTGCCTATCTGCTGTCGGGTGCGGTCTGCACGCTGGCCGCGCTGGGCATCAACAAGGAGCTCGCCAAGCGCGCCTCCTGATCGATCCACGCTGACCGAAACGAAGTGGCCGGCGGGGCGACCCGTCGGCCGTTTTGCTTTCATACAGGCAGCTTCCTACATTCCGGGCCATGACAGGGACTTGGATCGGGATAGGACAGCGAATGAGCAAAGTTCTTTTGCGCGCCGCGGGCATTGCCGCCGCGATGATGGTTGCGGGGTTGGCAGCCAGTGCAGCGGAGGCGCGGGTTCCGCAGGGGACCTGGGCCAATCCATCGAACACGGTGCAGGTCCGCTTCGCACCCTGCGGCCGGGGGCGCGATGCGCAACTGATGTGCGGCACCGTCGTCTGGGCAAGCGAGCAGGCCAAGGCCGATGCCGCGCGTGGTGGTTCGCCGCGCCTGGTCGGCACCCAGTTGTTCAGCGATTTCGAAGAGGAAGAGCCGGGTCGCTGGTCCGGCACCGTCTATGTTCCCGATATCGGCCGCGAGGTTCAGGGCACCATCACCCAGATCGATGCGCGCACGCTGGTCGGCGAGGGGTGTCTGTTCGGCAGCCTCGGTTGTCGGGAGCAGCGCTGGCGCCGGGTCAAATAAGCTGCCGGGACAAGGGAACCCATGGGCGTTTGCGGCGTCCCCGACGCACGGCAACAGGAAAGGAATGCCATGGCGGAAGAAGCGCTGACCATCGTCAAGGGCACGGTCGAAGACAATGTCTCCGATCGGCAGGTCGAGTTCGTCGGGGAACTGGACGGCGAGGAATATCAGTTCGCGGTCCAATATGACCTGCTCGAAGCCCTTAGCGGCGACGTGCCCGAGGGCGATGCGGTCGAATTGTTCGAACGCTATTCGGACGACATTCTCGAAGCGGCGCTGACCGCGCTCGGCCGGGACATGGAACAGTCGCTGGTCGTGGTCAGCGAGAACGACCTCGACTGATCGACGATCGGCGGGTCAGCCGCCGAACAGTCGATCGATCTGCTGCGCAAGTTCCGCCACGGTATAGGGCTTGCGCAGCAGGGCGAAGCCATGGCTGCCCTCGTCGGCGATGACCTGGCTATAGCCGCTGGTCAGCAGGATGCGCAGATGCGGGTAAAGGCGGCTGATGCCATGGGCGAAGTCGATCCCCGACTGACCCGGCATCATCACGTCGGAGAAGACGAGGTCGAACCGCTCGGCCCCCGTCTTCAGCTCTTCCAGCGCGACTGCGGCATTGTTGGCGATAACCGTCCGGCATCCCAGTGTCTGAAGCGCTTCGACGGCGAATTGGCCGACCTCGATATTATCCTCGACCACCAGGACGCAAATGTCCGTTCGGGCCGCGACGCCCGACCCACCGAGGCCATGTTCGGGCAGTGGCAGTCCATCGATCTGCGGCAAGACGAGCGTGAAGGTCGCGCCTTCGCCCGGTCTGCTGACCACATGCACGTCACCGCCCGACTGCCGCGCAAAGCCGAAGACCTGGCTGAGCCCAAGCCCCGTGCCTGCCCCCAGCTTCTTGGTCGTGAAGAAGGGTTCGAAAATCTGGTCGAGCCGTTCGGGCGGAATGCCTTCGCCGGTGTCGGTGATGGCGATCCTGACTTGCTTCTGCCCGTCCGGTGCCTTTTCCTCGCGCACCCGGATCGTCAAATGCCCCTGCCCCGCCATCGCATCGCGTGCGTTTACCGCCATGTTGATGACCGCGGTGTCGAGCTGGCTGCGATCGACATGCGCGTGGCATGGTGCCTCGGGCAGGTCGATGTTCAGGATGATGCCCGGCCCGCATAACGTCGTCATCATGTCGGTCAGGGTCATGATGCTGGCCCCGACATCGACGACCTCGGGGGTCAGCGGCTGGCGACGGGCAAAGGCTAGCAATTGCGCGGTCAGCTTGGCGGCACGGTCGGCGGCATCGGCGATCGCATCGATCTGGCGCGGGCGACGGGCGACCGGAAAGTCGGGACGGCGCAGAAGGTCGATCGAACCACGGATCACGGTCAACAGATTGTTGAAGTCATGCGCGACGCTGCCGGTCAGTTGCCCGATCGCCTCCAGTTTCTGTGCCTGACGAAGCTGTTCCTCGGTATCGCGCAACGTCTGCTCGGCGGCTTTCTGTTGGGTGATATGCCGACCGACGGCAAAGATTTCATGGCTGCTCGCCGCACCGACCCAGGCGATCCATTCATCATGACCCAGCGCATGGCGCATGCGCAATTCGATCCGGGACTCCGGTCCGGTCAGTGACGTCGCCAGCGCGCGTTCCGCTGCGGCCAAATCGTCAGGATGGATGAAATCCATGACCGACCAGCCGATCAGCGTCGCAGGCTCATAGCCGAGCAGGGCCCGCCAGGCGGGGTTGGCGCGCCGGACGATCCCCTTGGCATCGAGCACGGTCAGCAGATCGGGGGAGACGTCCCACATCCGGTCGCGCTCGGCAGTGCGCTCGACGATCCGCTGTTCCAGCGTCACGTTCAACGCGCGCAATTCCTCCAGCGCGTCCGACAATTGCGCCTGGCTGTCCCGCAGCGCCGCATCGGCATGGACGCGCGCGGTCGTTTCGTTGGTGAAGATGAAAAGACCGGCGACTCCCCCCTGCCCGTCCAGGACACGCGAATAGGAGAAGGACCAGAAGGTATCCGCCTCACCCCGATCGGTATCGAGTTTCCAGGGCAGGTCGACGAAGCGCTGCGTCCGCCCGGCCAGTGCATCATCGATGATTGGCCGCGCCTGTTCCCATGCATCGGCCCATACCTCATCGAACCGCGATCCCATGGCCCAGGGCAGGCGCGGTCCAAGCAAGGAAAAATAGGTTTCGTTGAAGAAGAAATGGAGGTCCGGTCCCCATGCAAGGATCATCGATTCGGGCGAATTAAGGACCAGGCTGAGGGCGACGCGAAACGCTTCCGGCCATTGCTGCGGCGGGCCAAGCGGGTGGTCGGTCCAGTCGCGCGCAAGGATCAGGCGCGTGGCCTCACCCCCTCCTTCGAGGAAAGCCAGTTGCGGATCGGGAAACGCACCACTCATCGGCTAGGCTGCTAGCAAGTCCGGACTTTTTTCGCCACCATCACAGTTCCTCCCCTGCCAGGGTCGCTGCGGCCTGGATAACGGCGAGATGGGTCAGGCCCTGCGGCATATTGCCGAGATAATGGCCCGTCTTGGGATCGATCATCTCGGCGTAAAGCCCGGCGCCATGGCTATCCAGTGCCTGGGTCGCTGCATCGAATGCGGCCTTGGCCGCCTCCTCCTGGCCCAGGATCGCGCGCGCCTCGATCATCCAGAAGGTGCAGGCCAGGAAACAGCCCTCCTCCTTCTCGACGCCGGAATAGCGATAGTGGAATGCGCCCGCCCCCAATTCGCGGTCGAGCGCGTCCAGTGTCCGGGCGAGGCGGTCCTGCCCGTCGAAACGGAAACGCACCGCCAGGGCCAGGCTCGCGTCGAGTGCCTCGCTGGCCGGATGCATCAGATAGGCGCCGCGTTTCTCCGACCAGCAATGCTCGCCGATCCAGACCTCGATCCGGTCGCGCTCGCGCGCCCAGCGGTCGCGACAGGTGGTCGGGATCTGACCCTGGTCGGCCAGTTCGACCGCGCGTGCCAGTGCCTGCCAGCAACTGATCTTGGACATGGTGTAATGGCGTTCCTCCGGCAGTTCCCAGATGCCTGCGTCGGGCAGCCGCCAGCGGTCGGCACAGGCATCGGCCAGATGCGACAGCGTCTCGGCGCTGGCGGTGTCGAGGAAATTGCCGCACGCCACGAAGCGGCTCGCGGTTTCGAATATGTCGCCGTAAATACCGTGCTGGTGCTGGCCGCCCGCCAGATTGCCGACGCGGACCGGCTTCGATCCGCGATAGCCTGCGACCGCGATCTCGCGTTCCGGGGGCACGGGGCAGCCGTTCAGCGTATAGCAGACCTGCGGCTCCCCTTCGCCCAGGCGCTTGAGCAGCCAGGTAAAGGCCGCCTTCGCCTCGCCATGCGCGCCGATGCGCAGGAATGCCTTGATCGTATAGCCTGCATCCCGGACCCAGGCGTAGCGATAGTCGTAGTTCTTCGCGCCACCGATCCCCTCGGGCAGCGAGGTCGTGGCCGCTGCCGTGATCGCGCCGGTCGGTGAATAGAGCAGCAGCTTGAGCGCCAGCGCGCTGCGCAGGATACGGTCGCGGTGCACCTCCGGCACCTTCAACCCGCCGGTCCATTGCCGCCATTCGAAATCCGACAGATCGATCCGCGCATCGATCTGCTCGATATCCTGGCAAACAAGCGGCTCGTCCTCCCCCGCGATGATCGCTATACGGGCACGATCGCCGGGGCCGACCGAGGCCGTACCGGTGACGAGCCCATCCTCGATCCGGTCGATCGTCACGCCACCGCAATGGCGGAAGACACCCAATACCCGGTCGACATGGAAGACATTATGCCCGCCCGCGGGCGCGAAATAGGGACTGACCGTGTCGGCCCGGCGACTGAAGCGCAAGGTGACAGCGAAGCGGACGAAACCGTCCAACCCCTCCACGCGCCGCGCCAGTTCCGCCCAGGGCAGGCGTCCGGCGGGGCCGCTGTTGATCGACTCGACCAGCTTGGCCCGGCCGCTCGGCGTGGTGAAGATCGTCTCCAGCACGTTACTGTCCGGGCGATAATGTCGCTCGACGGTGAAGGGCTCGACGGGCGTGATCGAAAAGGTGCCGCCACGCTCCCCGTCGAGCAGCCGATCGAACAATGGGGCGGAGTCCATGTTCGGCACGCACCACCAGTCGATCGCACCGTCCGCACCGCTCAGCGCCACGCTTCGCCCGTCCCCCAGGGCGGCATAGTTTTCAAGGTCCAGAAACCCGTCGGCGTCACGAAGCGGATCGGGATGCTGATCGGGCAGGGTCACGATGGCGGGGCTCCGTTAATGCAGGTTAGGCCGATGAAAACTCGCCAGAACCGTTAAGTCTCCGTGGGACCTTCCCCGGATTGGCGCGTTGCAGCAGCCGTTACGTGATTTGGGAGATACGGCGATGAGCCTGGCATCGGCATTCGGTTTCGGCACGAAGAAGGTCCGCTACGCGGTCGTAGGCGCAGGCGACATCACCCAGTCGGCGATGCTGCCCGGTATCAAGCACACCGGCAATTCGGAACTCACCGCGATCGTCACCGGCGATGCGGAAAAGGGGCGGCTGCTTGCCGAGAAATACGGCGTCGAGCATGTCTATTCCTACAACGAGTTCGACAAGCTGCTGACCGCGAATGTCTGCGACGCGATTTATCTGGGCACGCCCAATTGGCGCCATGCCGAGTTCGCCATCCCCGCGCTCGATGCGGGCATCCATGTGCTGTGCGAAAAGCCGTTGGAAATCTCGGTCGAGAAGGCCCGTGAAATCCAGGCGGCCGAGCGCCGGTCGAAGGCCAAGCTGATGACGGCCTATCGGCTGCATTTCGAGCCCGGTACGCTCGATGCAATCACCAAGATCCGGAACGGCGAATTGGGCGAACTGGTCGCCTTCACCTCCTGTTTCGGGCAGAAGCTCGATCCCGACAATCACCGGGCCAAGCATGGGCTGGAGGCCGGGCCGCTGTTCGACATGGCCCCCTACCCCATCAATGCCATCCGCTATCTGTTCGGGGCCGAGCCGGTCGCGGTGGAAAGCGCCGTCGCCACCCGCCAGCCGAGCGCGGGTCTGGGCGACCTGGACGATACCTTCGCGGTCGTGCTGCGGATGCCGGGCGACAAGCTGGCGAGTTTTACGGTCAGCTATGCGATGAACAATGTCGACAGCCTGATCGTCGCCGGGATGAAGGGCTCGATCCACATGAGCCCGGCCTATGGTTTCCAGTCGGCGATCGAGCAGAACGTCACGATCGGCGACGAGCAGAGCCATGAAAAATTCAAGCACACCGATCATTTCGGCGGCGAGATGCGCTACTTCTCCGACTGCATTCTGAACGATCGCGATCCCGAGCCGGACGCCGAGGAAGGGCTGTCCGACCTGCGCGTGATCGAGGGGATCGTGAAGGCGATGCAGACCGGACAGCGCGTCGAATTGCCGCCCTTCACCCGCACCCGCCGTATCGATCCCGAGAGCCAGCGCCAGACCCTGTCGGCCGTCACGCCGCCCGAACAGATCAAGGCGAAGTCGCCCACCGGCAATTGATTCGGATCAAGGCGATTTTTGGGGAGCGGATCGGTCGTATCGATCGTTACGCCTGCGATAACAGATGCAATGTCACGATAGGGAGGTGACGGTGGACGACCGGGAAGAACAGCTACGGCAGCGCGCCTATGGAATCTGGCAGTCGGAAGGCGAGCCGCATGGCCGCGACCGCGACCATTGGGAAAGAGCCGAACGCGAGCTGACCGAGCTTCCCCCGGAAGAACCCGCCGTGGCGCCCAAGCCGACCGCAAATCGGCGCAAGAAGCCAGCCTCCGCGCCGCAGACTATCGCGGCCGAGGAAACAGAATCGAAGCCAAAGGCCCGCAAACCCAGGGCCAAAACCGCCTGACCAGGGCCCGGTGCAGTTTCCCGCGGGAAACTGCACCGGGCCCTCTCCCCTATCCCTGCCTGAAACCGTTACACGCATAGTCACCCGACTTTTGCCGGAGAGCCCCTTTGACTGATTTGCCCGACCAGATTCTGCCCGGCTCCGCATATCCACTGGGCGCCAGCTTCGACGGCGAAGGGGTGAATTTTGCCGTATTCTCTGCGAACGCGGATCGCATCGAGCTGTGCATCTTCGACCCTCAGGGCAAGCGCGAGTTGCGGCGCTATACCCTGCCCGAATGCACCGATGAGGTGTGGCATGGCTATCTGCCCGATGTCGGGCCGGGCCTGCTCTATGGTTACCGCGCGCATGGGCGCTATGAGCCCGAGGCGGGGCATCGTTTCAACCCGAACAAGCTGCTGCTCGATCCCTATGCGCGTAAGTTCCACGGCGAGATCAAGTGGACCGATGCGCTCCACGGATATCAGATCCGCTCGAAGAAAGAGGATTTGAGTTTCGACAAGCGCGACAGCGCCGCCGCCATGCCCAAGGCGGTGGTGGTCGACGATCATTTCGACTGGTCGCGCGACGTGAAGCCCAACACGCCCTGGTCCGAAACCGTCATCTACGAAGCCCATGTGAAGGGTCTGACCAAGCTGATGGAGCTGGTCCCGCCCCGTGAACGCGGCACCTATGCCGGGCTGGGCCATCCGGCGGTCATCAAGCATCTGAAGCGGATCGGCGTCACCGCGATCGAGTTGCTGCCGATCCACAGCTTCACCCAGGATCGCTTCCTGCAGGAAAAGGGGCTGCGCAACTATTGGGGCTATAACACGCTGGGTTTCTTCGCGCCCGAACAGGCCTATTTCGCGACCGACACCCAGGATGAGCTTCGCCGCGCGGTGCACAAGCTGCACAAAGCGGGGATCGAGGTCATCCTCGACGTCGTCTACAACCATACCTGCGAGGGTTCGGAAAAAGGCCCGACCCTCTCCTGGCGCGGGCTGGACAATGCCAGCTATTACCGGCTGGTCCAGGATCAGCCGCGCTACACGATCAATGACACCGGCACCGGCAACACGTTGAACCTGTCCAAGGCGCGCGTGATCCAGATGGTGGCGGACTCGCTGCGATATTGGGCGACCAGCTTCGGGATCGATGGTTTCCGCTTCGATCTGGGCCTGACGCTGGGCCGCGAGGCGGACGGGTTCGATCCGGGGGCGGCGTTCTTCGACGTGCTGCGACAGGACCCGGTGCTGGGACGCCTCAAGCTACTGACCGAACCCTGGGATGTCGGGCCGGGCGGCTATCAGCTTGGCAACTTCCCGCCGGGCTTTTCCGAGTGGAACGACAAGTACCGCGACACGGTGCGCAAATTCTGGCGCGGTGACCCCGGCCAGCGTGGTGAACTGGCCGCGCGGCTGGCGGGGTCGGGCGATCTGTTCGATCGGCGTGCGCGGCGTCCCTGGGCCAGCCTCAACATGCTGGCGGCCCATGACGGTTTCACGCTGGCCGATACGGTCATGTACGAGGAACGTCACAACGAGGCGAACAAGGAGGATAATCGCGACGGCCATTCGGAGAACTATTCCCGCAATTGGGGCGCCGAGGGCCCGACCGATGACGAGGGGATCAAGGCCGCACGCGGTCGTGTGATGCGGTCGATGATGACGACCCTGCTTGCCTCGCTGGGCACGCCGATGATCGTGGCGGGCGACGAGTTCGGCCGGACTCAACATGGCAATAACAACGCCTATTGCCAGGATAACGAGATCAGCTGGCTCGACTGGAAGGCCGCCGCGTCGGACGAGGGCGAGGCGATGATCGCCTTCACCGCGCGACTGGCCGAGTTGCGCCGCCGCTTCCAGGTGCTTCGGTCGCCCAGCTTCCTCTATGGGCAGGATACGCCCGGCCACGGCATCAACGACATCGAATGGTGGGACGAACGCGGCGAACAGCTTAGCCCCGAGGATTGGGACAATCCCGAGGGCCGCGCGCTGATGATGCGTCGTGCGAGCGCGACGGACGATGGACGAGTGGAGGCGGTCTCGCTGCTGCTCAACGCCTCGCCCGATCCCATCACTTTCACTCTGCCCCCGCCCCATGCCGCGCGTACCGTCCTGATCGACAGCGCCAAGCCGGAACAGGGCGAGATCGCTATCGACGATAGCTATGAGGTCGGGCCGCAAAGCGCGGTGCTGATCACCTGGCAGGACACGGTCGAGGCATGACGCACTGGGGCCCTGAGCTCCGCGACAGCGCGGACACGCGGTTTCGCCTATGGGCACCCGATCGCGATGCGGTGACGCTGGAGATCGATGGCGCGCCCTCCGTGCCGATGACAGGTGACAAGGAGGGCTGGTTCACGGCCATGGCCCCTGCCCCGGCGGGCACCCGTTACCGGTTCCGGCTCGACGCCGATCTGGCAGTGCCCGATCCGGCGTCCCGGCTCCAGTCGGGCGGGGTGCATGGCTGGAGTGTGGTCGTCGATCCGTTCTTTGCCTGGAGCGCGACCGAATGGTGCGGTCGCCCCTGGGAAGAAACCGTTCTGCTGGAAGTTCACGCCGGAACGCTGGGTGGATTCGCTGGCATTCGCGAAAAACTGCCCGCCATCGCGGCGTCGGGGATCACGGCGATCGAGCTGATGCCGATCAACGCCTTTGGCGGCACACGCAACTGGGGCTATGACGGTGTGCTGCCCTATGCGGTCGCCGAGCCCTATGGCTCCCCGGCCGAGTTGAAGACGCTGGTCGATACCGCGCATGGGCTGGGCATTTCGGTCTTTCTCGATGTGGTCTACAATCATTTCGGGCCGGACGGGAATTACCTCAACGCCTATGCCGGGGCCTTCTTTCATAAGGAGATCGACACCCCTTGGGGCGGCGCGGTGGCGGTCGATGCCGATCCGGTGCACCGCTTCTTCGTCGACAATGCGTTGATGTGGCTGCGCGATTACCGGATCGACGGGCTGCGCTTCGACGCGGTCCATGCCATCGAGAATGATGCCTTTCTCGACCGGATGGCGCGCGAAATCCGTGCGGCGCTCCCCGAGCGGCATGTCCATCTGGTGCTCGAGAACGAAAAGAACGACGCCGATCGCTTAAGGCCCGGCGGCTATGACGCACAGTGGAACGACGATTTCCACAATGTCCTTCACGTCCTGCTGACCGGCGAGACCAGCGCCTATTATGGCAACTTCGCCGACCACCCTGCCGAACGGCTCGCCCGGTGTCTGAAGGAGGGCTTCATCTATCAAGGTGAAGGCTCGCCTAATCACGATGGCAAACCGCGCGGCAAGCCCTCGGGCGATCTGCCGAGCACGGCCTTTGTCGCCTTTCTCCAGAACCATGACCAGGTCGGCAATCGTGCGATGGGCGACCGGCTGATTCGGCTGACCGACCGGGAACGGCTGCGCGCGGCGACCGCGTTGCTGCTGCTGGGCCCGCAAATTCCGCTGCTGTTCATGGGCGAGGATGAGGGGAGCGAAAGCCCCTTCCTGTTCTTCACCGATTTCCATGACGAACTGGCCGATGCCGTGCGCGAAGGCCGTCGGCGCGAGTTCGCCAAGTTCGATGCCTTTGCCGATGAGGAAGCGCGGGCCCGCATTCCCGACCCCAACGCGCGCAGCACCTTCGACGCCTCGATCCCGCAGCCGGGCCCGGCGGCCGGAGAATGGCGGGCGCTGTACCGCGAACTGATCGGGTTGCGGCAGGCGCATATCGTGCCGCGTCTGAAGGGCACGGTCGGCCTGTCCGCCGACGCCACCGGCCCAGCGCGGGTCAAGGCCCGTTGGCGCATGGCGGACGGCGCGACGCTGACCATCGTGATCGATCTCGGCGATACGCCTGCGCCGATCGGCGAAGAGGAGGGCCAGGCGATCTACCGCGACGGCGATCGCTTCGCCGCCTGGATCGTGGAATGAGCGACCTTCACGCCCGAGCCGAAGCGGCTGGCCTGTCGCGCGAATGGCAGGATGCAAAGGGTCAGGACCAATGCGTGTCCGACCAAGCCCTGGCGGCCATTCTCGACCGGCTCGACACCGATGTCGGCGATACCGTCTTCGTATCGGGCGAACGGGGTGAAGCGGTCGTTCTGCCCGGTGGCTGGCGTGACGGCCCCGCGCGGCTGGTATTGGAGGATGGCGAAACGCTGTCCGTCCTGATCCGGGATCAGGTGCTGCCCGGTGTCGCGGCAGTGGGATATCATCAGCTGGAACAGAGTGGGCAGCAGCTGACCGTCGCCATCGCGCCCGCGACCTGTCCCGCTCCCCCGCCGGGGCGTCACTGGGGCAGTGCGGTCCAGATACCTTCCTTGCGCGAGGGCGGCGGGGCGTTCGGCGACTTCGCCAGCTTGGCGAAAGCCGCCAAGGCATTCGGACAGGCGGGCGCGGCGGCGCTGGCGATCAGCCCGGTTCATGCGCTGTTCCCTGCCGATCCCCAGCGGTTCAGCCCCTATGCCCCGTCGAGCCGCCTGTTCCGCAACGTCTGGCTCGCCCCGGCAGGCGAAGCTGTAGCGGACGTACCGACGCTGATCGACTGGCCGAGCGCCGCGCCCGATCGGATGCGCGACCTGCGGCTGGTCTATGACCGGCTGGGGGACGATCACCGCCAGGCGTTCGCGGCGTGGCGGCAAGCGGGCGGCGAGTGGCTGGAGGCCCAAGCCCGTTTCGATGCGCTTCACGCCTATTTCCATGGCCGCGACCGGGCGGGCGGCTGGCCGGACTGGCCTGCGGACTATCGCGATCCCGGCAGCGATGCCGTGTCACGCTTCGCGGCCGACCATGCCGATGCCATCGCTTTCTACGCCTTTGCCCAATGGTGGGCCGACCGTGCGCTGCGCGATGCCGCCGAGGCGGCGCGGGACAGCGGCATGGCGATCGGCCTGATCGCGGACCTCGCCATCGGGGTTGCGATGAACGGTGCCGATGGATGGAGCCGACGCGACGATCTGCTGACCGGCCTGTCGATCGGCGCGCCGCCCGATCCGCTCGGCCCCGATGGCCAGAATTGGGGCATCACCGCCCTGTCGCCTTTCGCGCTGCGGCGGCAGGGCTTTGCCCCGTTCATCGCCACCTTGCGCGCCGTATTCGCGCATGCGGGGGGCGTCCGGATCGATCATGCGCTGGGGCTCTGCCGTCTCTGGGTGGTGCCCGATGGCGCATCGGCGGACCAGGGTGCCTATCTGGCGATGCCCTTTGCCGACATGCTGCGCATCCTGCGGATCGAGGCACACCGCGCCAATCAGGGCCGTGGCGCCATCGTCATCGGCGAGGATCTGGGCACCGTTCCGCCGGGCTTTCGCGACATCATGGCGAAAGCGGGCATGCTCGGCATGCGTGTCCTGCCGTTCGAGCGCGACGCGGAGGGGCATTTCCTGCCCCCCGAGCAATGGAGCGAGCAGGCGATCGCCATGACCGCGACCCACGACATCGCCACGGTCGCGGGATGGTGGCAGGGCCGCGACCTCGACTGGCGGGCGCGGATCGCGGGTCGGCCGATCTCCGCAGAGGATCAGGCGAACCGGGCCGAGGAACGCGAGGCGCTGTGGCAGATGGTCGGCGACGGCACGCCCACGGCCGAGAACCCGTCGGCGGTTGTCGATGCCGCCATCGCGGCAGTGGCGCGGACACCCTGCCCGCTTGCCATCGTGCCGGTCGAGGATTTGCTGGGGCTGGAGGAACAACCCAACCTCCCCGGCACCATCGACGAACATCCCAATTGGCGACGTCGCCTGCCCGATACGCTCGACCGGTCGCTTGCCGATCCGGTCGTCGCTTCGCGTATCGCCACTCTCAACGCCCGCTGACATGTCTTGCAAAGGACGCCGCCCATGACGCCGCGCGCCACCTATCGCTTTCAGTTTCACAAGGGCTTTCCCTTCGCCCGCGCCGAAGCACTGCTGCCCTATCTGGAGAGGCTGGGGATCAGCCATGTCTATACCTCGCCGATCACCACGGCGGCCGCAGGGTCGATGCACGGCTATGATGTGATCGACCCGACGCGGATCAATCCGGAGCTGGGCGGGGAAGACGCTTTCCGTTCGCTCGCCAAAGGCGCGCGCGCGCGGGGCATGGGGGTCATCATCGATATCGTACCCAATCACATGGGCGTGGCGGGCGGCGGCAATCGCTGGTGGAACGATGTGCTGGCAAAGGGTGAAGCCAGCCGCTTTGCCCGCTTCTTCGACATCGATTGGTCGCGCAAACTCGTCCTGCCGATCCTGGGTGATCCACTGAGCAAGATATTGGCCGAGGAGCAGATCGCGGTCGAACGTCGGGACGGCCGCGCGGAGATCGTCGCTTATGGCGAGCATCGCCTGCCGCTGCGGGACGAAGACCAGGACGATGCCGAGGGTGCCGACCTCGCTCAATTGCTGGCGCGCCAGCATTACCGTCTTGCCTCGTGGCGGGTGTCGAACGACGAGCTGAACTGGCGGCGGTTCTTCACGATCAACGATCTGGCGGGGCTGCGGGTCGAGGACGAAGCGGTCTTTGCCGAAACCCATGCGCTGTATTTCCGGCTCTATGAGGAAGGGCTGATCGATGGCGTCCGGATCGACCATGTCGATGGCCTGACCGACCCGATCGGCTATTGCCGGACGCTCCGCGCGCGGTTCGACGCCATCCCGCGTGATGATGGCAACCGGGCCTATATCGTCGTCGAGAAGATCCTCGCCGCCGACGAACCGATGGGCGAGGACTGGGGCGTCGACGGCACCAGCGGCTATGATTTCATGGAAGAGGTGTCCGCCCTGCTGCACGCGCCCGAGGGTACGCGCCCCCTGGCCGAACTCTGGGCGCAGCTGAGCGGCCGATCGGAGCAGTTCGGGCCAGAGGAGTTGCAGGCGCGCCAGGACCTGCTGGCATGGCAATTCGCCGGACAGCTCGACCAGTGCGTAGCGGCCTTCGCCGCGCTGGTGGCGTCCGCTCCTGAACTCGACGGCGCGATCACCACGCCGATGCTCCGCCGTGCGATCGAACGGCTGCTTTGGGTCTTTCCGGTCTATCGGACCTATGGCCCCGATGCTCCGACAAGCGACGCCGCGATCCGCAAACTCGCACGGGAGCGGGTCGAGCCCCTGATTCCGCCCGGCGAGGCCTTTGTCGTCGATCAACTGCTTGCCTGGCTGGCTGGCGACGGACCGGGTGACCGGCCGTGCCTGCACGACGCCGTCCGGCGTTTCCAGCAACTCTCCGCCCCGATCGCGGCCAAGGCGGTCGAGGATACGGCCTTTTATCGCCACGCCATCCTCCTCTCGCGCAACGACGTGGGTTTCGATGCGGGCCGCCTGAGCCTGTCCATCGCGGCCTTTCATGACCGGATGAAGGGGCGCGCAGAACGCTTCCCGCTCGCGATGCTGACCACCGCCACCCATGACCATAAGCGTGGCGAAGATGTCCGCGCCCGCCTCGCGGTGCTGAGCGCGATGCCCGAGGACTGGCGTCGTCAGGTCGAGGCATGGCGTATCCAGACGCTGGACCTGTCCGAAGGCGTCGATCCCGCCGACTGGTATATGTTGATCCAGACCCTGGTCGGGGCGTGGCCCAAACCGGGCGATATGGCCGATTTCGCCGAACGGATCGCAGGCTGGCAGGAAAAGGCATTGCGGGAAGCCAAGCTGCGCTCATCCTGGGAGGCACCCGACACGGATTATGAGGGCCGCTGCAACCGGCTGGCGAAGACCTTGATCGATGAGGAACAGGGCGCGCCGTTCCGTGACGGCATGACGTCATTCCTCCATCGGATCGGCCCGGCGGCATCGGCCAATTCCCTGGTCCAGGTGGCGCTTCGCTATACGGTGCCGGGCATTCCCGATTGTTATCAGGGGACCGAATTCGCCGATTTGAGTCTGGTCGACCCGGACAATCGGCGGCCGGTCGATTATGCGGCGCGCGAAGCGGCTCTGGAAGACGGCTCTGCGCCGAAGCAGCGGCTGATCGCCGATCTGCTCGGCATTCGGCGGCGCTATCCGGACCTGTTGACGTATGGCAGCTATCAGCCGCTGGCGGTGACGGGCCATGGCCGCGATCGTGTCATTGCCTTTGAACGGCGGCACGGCGATGCCGTTCTGACCTGCGTCTTCGGCCTGAGGTTGGAGCCGCTGATGGATGACAAGGGCGCGGTCGACTGGCGCGACACGGCGGTCAGCCGGGAAGGCCGATCCCTGCGGCTCGCCGAACTGCTGGCGACCTCGCCCGTCTGGTACGAGTTGCGCGACAAGGGCGAATGACCCTTCCCCTCGCCTTCTACGAACAGGGGGTGGACGAGGTCGCACGAGCGCTGATCGGCGTCACCCTGACCGTCGCGGGCGTGGGCGGCGTGATCGTCGAGACGGAGGCTTATGATGCCGCCGATCCCGCCTCGCACAGCTTTGCCGGACGGACGGCGCGCAATGCCGCGATGTTCGGGCCGGTCGGCCATGCCTATGTCTATCGCATCTACGGCCTGCATCATTGCCTGAATATCGTCTGCGGAACCTCGGGCAGTGCGGTTCTGATACGGGCGCTGGAGCCGATGCACGGCATGGAAACCATGCAGATGCGCCGGGGACCGGCGGGACGAAACATTCGACAGCTCTGTTCTGGGCCCGGCAAGCTCTGCACAGCGCTCGACATTGATCGCCGCCTTGATGGCGCGTCGCTCGAAGCGCCACCATTTCTCCTGACCGCGCCAACGGTGCCGCAGCCGATCGCCATTGGGCGGCGGATCGGAATCACCCAGGCCGCCGATCGCCCACGCCGGTTCGCACTGAAAGATTCGCAATGGCTCAGTCGGCCGATGATCGATTGAATATGGCATCGCAGCATCACTCTATTGCAATGCAGCGACTAATTTACTTGATCTTCACCATATTAACAGCGAGCCTCGCTCCATAATAGAAAAGAGGGCGAGTCGATGGAGTGGATCAAGGTCCTGGCGTTGGTTGCCATGGTCTATGGAATCTGGGCGGCTTATAGGTCACTGGGCTCGCCAGTTCTTCACGAAGGCTCGCGCTATTTTCGCCAACCGGATGGAAGTTTTCGCCGCTGGTATGGCGGCCGCCGGTTCACCGCGTCGGAAGTCGGAATGCCCGATCAGGGCTGATCCGATCGGTCAGCAACGGTAAAGTCAGACGCCCCTACTGCCCGGCCTTCGCTCGCCCCATATGGGGTGACCGAAGGAATGGAACCGCGATGTTTGCCGATCTGGGCGTCCCTCTACCGCTGATTGCCGTCGTCTTTGCGGTGATCCTGGCTGGCATCATCGCACGTCGTGTACCGGTGCTGCGTGTGGCGATCAGTCTGTTCAGCTGGATCTTGCTGGGCGGTCTGCTCTTCGTGCTGCTGCAACAACGCGAGCAGTTCGATCCCTATATCCAACGGGCGCTGCAAGTGCTGCACTTGCAGGACCAGAATGTCGTTGGCGACACGGTGCGTATCCGCATGGCGCCCGATGGCCATTTCTGGGCGCGGGTCACGGTCGACGGCGTCAGCCGCCGGATGCTGGTCGACAGCGGAGCGACGCTGACCGCCTTATCCACCGCGACGGCGCATGCGGCTGACCTGCGCCCCGCCAAGCCCGCCTTTCCCGTCATACTCAACACCGCCAACGGCATGATCCGCGCCAAAACCGCACGCGTGAAATCGCTTCGCATCGGTACGATCCGCGCGGACGATGTGCCGGTGGTCGTGTCGTCCGCGTTCGGCGAAACCGATGTGCTCGGCATGAATTTCCTGTCGCGGTTGAAAAGCTGGCGGGTCGAGGGGTCGACACTGATCCTGGAGCCGCATCATCCCCAGCCATTAACCGAGCGCTCATGACGTTATGCTAGGCCAACGTAATGGAAATCAACGTGATTGGTGTAGCGGCCGATTGACTTGACGGTATAGCTTTTTCATGCGTCTGCCTATGAACACTCCCCCGTCGCGCATGCTGTCGCTCCCGCCGCAGCTCGACCGATATGTTGCCGAAGCCGTGGACGCAGGGGACTTCCCCGACGAACAGGCGCTGCTGATCGCCGCGATCGAGCGAATGCGCGCCGATGGGCCGTCTGCCGATGGCCATAGCTGGCTGATCGGGGGTGGCGAATGCGGGCAGATGGTACGCGACCATGACTGGGCGGCGAGCCCCCTGGGGGCGATCGCAGCATGGCCGGGCGTCTTGCGCACGACGGTCGCCAACATCGTCCACTCGCCGATCGCCAAGGTCCTGATGTGGGGCCCCGACCATGTCATGATCTACAATGATGCCTATCGCTCCATCGCCGGGCCGCGTCATCCGGACGCGTTTGGCGGGCTGGTGCGGCAGGTCTGGCCCGAAATCTGGGACTGGAACCGCGCGGTCCTGGAACGCGGTTTTCGCGGTGACGACATCGCCTATCGCGACCAAAAGCTGATCGTCACCCGCGCGGGCGCGGAGGAAGAGGTCGTGTTCGACCTCTATTATACCCCCGTATATCTGGAATGCGGGCGGGTCGGCGGCGTGATGTGCACGGTTGTCGAGAATACCGGCCGGGTCGCGGCCGAGCGGCGCGTGGCCGAAAGCGAGGCGGAGCTTCGCGTCATCACCGATTCGCTGCCGGTGCTGGTCGCCTTTGTCGACTGCGAGGAACGCTATCGCTTCGCCAACAACTATTACCGCGATTTTCTGGGCATCGATCCCGAGTCCATGCTGGGCAGCCGGATCAGCGACGTCCTGACCGAGTCCGATTATGCCGAGCGGCGTCCTTTGATCGAACGCGCACTGGCGGGGGAAGCGGTGGTCGCCGACGTCCATCTCCACCACCGCGACGGCAGTCGGCGGCAGGCCGAGACGCGCTATATCCCGCGGCGCGGCGAAGACGGATCGGTCCTGGGCTTCCACATCCTGGTCTTCGACGTCGACGAGCGGGCACGCCATGCCGAGGCGATCGAGCGCAGCAATCGCCGGTTCCGGGCCGCCATGGATGCGGTGCACGGCGTGCTGTGGACCAACAGCGCCGATGGGCGGATGGTTGGGGAACAGCCCGGCTGGTCCGCGATCACCGGCCAGACGCCCGAGCAATATCAGGGCTTTGGCTGGGCCAGTGCCGTCCACCCCGATGACGCGGCGGCATCGATCGTCGCGTGGAACGAGGCGGTGGCGGCCAAGGGCATGTTCATCCACGAACATCGCGTCCGCCGTCATGACGGCGAATGGCGCACCTATGCGATCCGGGCCCTCCCGATCATCGGCAGCAATGGCGAGTTGATCGAATGGGTCGGCGTCCACACCGACATCACCGAACAGCGTGCCGCCGAACAGGCACTGCGCGACCAGGCGACGCTGCTCGCGCGTCAGGTGCATCACCGCGAGCGGGCCGAGGCACAGCTTCGCCAACTCAACGAGACGCTCGAAAGCCGCGTCATCGAGGAGATTGCCGAGCGTCGGCAGGCCGAGATGAAGCTGGCCCAGGCGCAGAAGATGGAGACGATCGGCAAGCTGACCGGCGGCGTCGCCCACGACTTCAACAATCTGCTTCAGGTCGTGTCGGGCAATCTGCAACTGCTCGGCAAGGACGTCGCGGGCAACCAGCGCGCCGAACAGCGGGTGGCAAACGCCATGGCGGGCGTGTCGCGCGGATCGAAGCTCGCCGCGCAGTTGCTGGCCTTTGGCCGGCGGCAGGCGCTGGAGCCCAAGGTGGTCAACGTCACCCGCTTCGTTCAGGGGATGGACGACATGCTGCGCCGCGCAATCGGCGAGGGCGTGGAGATCGAGACGATCGTGGGCGGCGGCCTGTGGAATACCTTTATCGATCCAGCGCAGATCGAAAATGCGCTGCTGAACCTTGCGATCAATGCCCGCGACGCGATGAACGGCCAGGGCAAGCTGACCATCGAACTCGGCAACGCGCATCTCGACGATGACTATGCCCGCACCCATGACGAGGTCGTGCCCGGCCAATATGTCATGTTGGCCGTGTCCGACACCGGCAGCGGCATGTCGGACGAGATCATCCACAAGGTCTTCGAACCCTTCTTCTCGACCAAGAGCGAGGGCAAGGGGTCGGGCCTCGGCCTGTCGATGGTCTATGGTTTCGTCAAACAGTCGGGCGGCCATGTGAAGATCTATTCCGAGGTCGGCCACGGCACCACGATCAAGCTCTACCTCCCTCGCGCGATGGAGGCCGAGGATGTCGAGGTGGCGGTCGATACCGGTCCGATCACCGGCGGCACCGAGACGGTGCTGGTGGTCGAGGACGATGCGGAGGTCCGCGCGACCGTTGTCGAGCTGCTGTCCGACCTGGGTTATCGTGTCCTGAAGGCGGTGGATGCGCAGAGTGCGCTCAACGTTATCGAAAGCGGCATTCCGATCGATCTGCTGTTCACCGATGTCGTGATGCCCGGCACGCTCAAGAGCCCCGAACTGGCCCGCAAGGCGCGCGAGCGCCTGCCCGATATCGCGGTGCTCTTCACCTCGGGTTATACCGAGAATTCGATCGTCCATGGCGGGCGGCTGGACAAGGGTGTCGAGCTGCTCTCCAAGCCCTATACCCGCGAGGCGCTGGCGCGGAAATTCCGCCATGTGCTCGCCAATCAGCGGCAGCGGCGGATGCCGATGGAGGATGCGACCGCGCCGTCGCGGGATGCGCAAGGCACCGAAGCACCGTCCGCCCGCCCGATGCAGGACGGGCAGACCATATTGCTGGTCGAGGATGACGACCTGATCCGCACGAACACGGCCGAGACGCTTCAAGATGCGGGCTTCGTCGTGGTCCATGCGGTCACGGCGGAAGAGGCGATGACCGCGCTGCAAACCGCGCAGATCGATGTGCTGGTAACCGACATAAACCTGCCCGGCGAGTCGGGGGTGGAACTGGCGGTGCGGGCACGGCAGTTGAGGCCGACGCTGTCGGTCGTCTTTGCGACGGGGGACGGTGGGCTTGCGGCCGAGGCGGCGGATATGGACGCCGCGCTGCTGACCAAGCCCTATACGGCAGGGCAGCTGATCACGGCGATCCGCGGTCGGTTGGAGATGTTGGAGCAGACGACCCGGCGCTGAGCCGGGTCGCCTACCCCTTTCCGGTCGGGCCCATGCCGGAGGGGGGCAGCAGAGGAGCCGTTGCGAAAGTCGTAATGCGGATCAGCGAGCCTTCCAGCCCTCGATCGCGGCGAAGGTGATGATCACCGCCAGCACGAGCAGGGCACCCTGCAATTCCAGTGCGGTCAAGTCGAACTCCATCGTCATCGGTCAAGCTCCCGAATGATCATGCCTGTATACGCCGCCCGCCGTCATCCACGGGAATGAGGGCGAACACCAAAGTCGGTGAGGGCGATACGGGTCCGGGTAACCGGTGGCGTCTCGCCCTCTGCCATCAGCATATACGCATCGATTTTTGCTGCCGTGCAGCGCCAACGTGACAAATTATGTCCGACAATGCGGCAGGCGGATTTCGGCGCAAAGACCGCCCTCCGGCCGGTTGGCCAGCGTCAATTCACCGCCCTCGGCCGCGACGACCCGCGCCACGATCGACAGCCCCAGACCGAACCCCACCGTGTCGCGCCGCCGTGCGGTATCCAGCCGGACAAAGGGCTCCAGCACCAGCTCCAGCGATTCGTCCGGAATACCGGGGCCGTCATCCTCGACCCGGATACGAACATCGTCACCCGGTTCGGTGCGCAAGCTGATGACCGCATGCTCGCCATAATGGAGGGCATTCTCGACCAGGTTGGTCAGCGCCCGCTTCATCCCGAACCGGCGCAGGCGACAATCGAAATGGTCGGGCCCGACATAGCGAACGTCGCGGCCATGATCGACCGCATCGTCGGCCAGGTTGGCGCACAGGATCGCAAGGTCGGTCAGCTCGGGCTGTTCGACATCCCCCTCCCCGCCCAGAAAGGCGAGGAGTGACGACACCATCGCTTCCATCTCTTCGATATCGGTGCCGATCGCTTCGCGCACCTCGTCGTCGCGGATCGAGTCGGCGCGCAGCCGCAACCGGGCGAGCGGCGTGCGCAGATCATGGCCGACCGCCGCCAGCGCACGAGTCCGCTCGTCGATCAGCCGCCCGATCCGCGCCTGCATCCGGTTGAAGGCGCGGGTGACATGGCGCACTTCGCCCGGCCCCCGTTCGGGCACGAGCAGCGCCGCCCCCTGCCCGCCCTGCCCCCGGCCCAGCTTGTCTGCCGCACGCGCCAGCATCCGCAGCGGATGAAGAATACGTCCGATCAATGCACCGCTCAGCAGCATCAGGGCGATGGCCGGGATCAACGCCAGGAGAACCCGCCCGAGCGCAAGGTCGAGCGTCCGAACCCCCTCGCGCATCCGGAAGCTGAGCAGTGACCCGTCATCCAGCCGCAGATCGCCCGACACGACCGAGGTCCGCCCCGGTGAGGTGAGGCGCAGATGGATGTCGGTCGCCGCAAGGGACGGCTCCCAATCGACGATCTGACGCTGCATGCTGTCCATCGCAGGCGCGATGGTCGGGCGCGGCGGGGCATCCGGCGACCAGCTGACGATATAGCGGTCGGTGGTCAGTTCCTGGGCCACTTCTGGCCGTTCGGACGCCGGGCGCTCGTTCAGGACACGACGCGCGACGATCAGATGCTCGGCCAGCCGCCGCGCCTCGTCGTCACGGACCGAAACATGACTGGCCCGCTCATAGAGATAGGTGGAGACCGCGAACTCGATCGTCACCGCCAGCAACAGGATCGCGACGATCCGGCCCAGCAGGCCGACCGAGGGGCGGATCACCGCCGCTCTACCGGCACGTTGAGCATATACCCGACGCCGCGCACCGTCACGATCGGCGCAGCACCGCCAGCACCCGACAGCTTGCGGCGAAGGCGGCTGACCAGCACGTCGATGCTGCGGTCCGAGCTGTCGCCGATCCGGGCGCGCGAGAGTTCGATCAGCCGTTCACGCGCGATGACGCGCTGGGCGTTATCGAGAAAGGCGACCAGCAGGTCGAACTCGGCGCCGGTCAATTCGACTTGCGCGCCCGATGGCGACATCAGTTCGCGACGCGGGAGATTGGCGGTCCAGCCGTCAAAGCCTAATATCCCCGCCTCCCGCTCGCCCGGCGCTTTCTCCAGGCCACCACGGCGCATGACCGCGCGGATACGGGCGACCAGCTCGCGGGTGCTGAACGGCTTGGGCAGATAATCGTCGGCGCCCAGTTCCAGGCCAACGACGCGGTCGACCTCGCTGCCCTTGGCGCTGATGAAGATGATCGGGACCGCGTTTTTCTGGCGGATTTGGCGGCACAGGTCGATGCCGCTCGTGCCGGGCAGCATGATGTCGAGCAGGATCAGGTCGATCTGCCCGACCTCCAGCGCCTGCCACATTTCGGGCGCGGCATTGGCGAGCTTTACGGCGAAACCATTTTCCTGAAGCGCGCGGGCGGTCAGGGTACGAAGGGCGGGATCGTCCTCGACGATCAGGATGGTGGGCGGGGTCACGCCCTGTGGCTAGGCAGGTGGACCGCCCGCGTCAACGTCCGTTCCGGCCCGATCATCGTCCAATCGCTTGAGTTGTGCGGCATAATGTTGTGCGCGTGCGGCATAGCCCGACGCGGAGCCGCGCAGGCCTGCGACCTGATCGGGGGCCAGGGTGCGAACGGCGCGGGCGGGCGCACCGACGATCAGGCTGCCCGGCGGGAACAGCTTCCCCTCGGTGACCAGCGCCCCTGCGCCGACCAGCGATCCCGCCCCGATCACCGCATCGTTGAGGATGGTCGCGCCCATGCCGATCAGGCATCCATCCTCGACCGCACAGCCATGCAGCACCGCGCGGTGGCCGATGGTACAGTCCGCTCCGATGGTCAGCGGACTGCCCGGATCGGAATGGAGCACCGCCCCGTCCTGAATATTGGTCCGCGCGCCCACCTGCACCGGGCCATTGTCGGCGCGCACCACCGCGCCGAACCACAGGCTGACCTGCTCCGCCAACACGACCTCGCCAATCACGTCGGCCGAGGGCGCGATCCAGGCGGTATCTTCCACGACGGGCCGTTTGTCTCCAAGAGCATATAGCGGCATCAGGCGATCTCCTCCTTGGCGCGGGCACGATAATGGTGGAGCAGCGGCTCGGTATAGCCATTGGGTTGCGCCAGGCCTTCGAAGATCAGCGCGCGGGCAGCCTGCAACGCCAGACAATCGGGGGCGTCCGCCATGGGGCGGTACAGCGGATCGCCTTCATTCTGGGCGTCCACCTTCGCCGCCATGCGGGCGAGCGCCTGTTCGATCTGATCGGCCGTGACGATGCCGTGATGCAGCCAGTTCGCAATATGCTGCGACGAGATGCGCAGCGTCGCGCGGTCCTCCATCAGGCCGATATCATGGAGGTCGGGCACCTTGGAGCAACCGACCCCCTGGTCGATCCAGCGCACGACATAGCCCAACAGCCCTTGTGCATTATTCTCGAGTTCGGCCGCGATCTCATCCGGCGTCCATGCGGGCGCCTCGGCGATCGGCGGGGTGAGCAGCCGGTCCAGCGAAGCGATCGGCTCGGCCGCGCGGGCGGCTTGCCGGGCGGCGACATCGGTGCGGTGATAATGGGTGGCGTGCAAGGTGGCTGCGGTCGGTGACGGCACCCAGGCCGTGGACGCTCCGGACAGAGGGTGCGCACCTTTCTGGGCGAGCATGTCCGCCATCCGGTCGGGTGCGGCCCACATGCCCTTCCCAATCTGCGCCCGCCCGGCAAAGCCGCAGGCCAGGCCGATCTGGACGTTGCGATCCTCATAGGCCGATATCCAGTCGCAGGCCTTCATGTCCGCCTTGCGAACGACGGCCCCACCCAGCATCGCGGTATGGATTTCGTCGCCAGTCCGGTCGAGGAAACCGGTATTGATGAAGACGATCCGGTCCTTCACCGCATGGATACACGCGGCAAGGTTGGCGGAGGTGCGCCGTTCCTCGTCCATCACCCCGATCTTGATCCGATGGCGGGCAAGGCCCAGCATATCCTCGACCGCATCGAACAGCCGATCGGCGAAGGCGACCTCTTCGGGGCCATGCATCTTGGGCTTCACGATATAGATCGAGCCGGACGCACGCATCGCGATCAGGCTGGTGACAGCCGCGTCCAGGATGCCCTCGGGGGCATCCCGTCCATCCGCCAGCCGGATGGCCGGCGTGGTCATCAAATGGCCCACATTGCGGACGAACAACAGGCTGCGTCCCGGTAGCGTGAACGCAGTGCCGTCGGGTGCGCGATAGGCGCGGTCCGGGGCCAATCTGCGCGTGATCGTCCGGCCGCCCTTCTCAACCTCCGCGGTCAGCGTCCCGTCGATCAGGCCCAGCCAATGGCGATAGCCCGCGACCTTGTCCTCGGCGTCGACCGCCGCGACCGAATCCTCCAGGTCGCAGATGGTGGTCAGCGCGGACTCCAGCACGATGTCGGCGATCCCGGCGGGATCAGTTCGGCCGATGGGGTGCGCGGGATCGACGATGATCTCGATATGCAGGCCGTGATGGCAGAACAGCCAGCCCTTCTCGCTCCGCCCGCGAAACAGCGTTGGGTCATCCAGGCGCTCGACGGCCGAGGCGAGGTCGGTCACGCCCTCCCAGCCGCCCGGAAGAGGCAGCGCATCGTTCAGGAAATCGCGCGACCAGCGGATCACCGCCGCCCCGCGTGCCGGATCATAGCCCGTGCCGCCCGCCAATGGCATGATCGCGTCCGTGCCGTAGAGCGCGTCATAGAGGCTGCCCCAGCGCGCATTGGCCGCATTCAGCAGGAAGCGGGCGTTGAGCATCGGCACGACGAGTTGGGGCCCGGCGCGGGATGCGACCTCCTCATCGACATGCGTCGGTGCGATGGTGAAAGGCGCAGGCTCCGGGACCAGATAGCCGATCTCGGTCAGGAACGCCCGCTGCGCCGCACCGTCGCGTGGCCCGCCCCGGCGATACCAGTCGTCGATCCGGGCCTGTAGCGCATCGCGGCGATCGAGAAGCGCCGCATTCTCCGGCGCGAACCGGGAAAAGACCTCCGCCAGGCCCGCCCAGAAACGGTCGGGCGCCACGCCGCTGCCCGGTAAGGCATAATCCTCCAGAAACCGAACCAGCGCAGGGGCCACGGCCAGACCGTGGCGATCGATCATGCGGCTGTCGTGAAGCATGGCGGCTCTCCTCTTCGCTCGATATCGACACGATAGGGCATCGCCATTCCCCGCGGTAGTAGGCATAATCGATCCGCTGTCGATCGCTGGAGGAACGAATGGACCCCGATATCGCGTTGTTCGTCGATGTGGTTCGCGAGGGCAGCCTGGCGGCCGCCGCGCGGGCCTGGCGACTGTCGCCCGCCATGGCGTCGAAACGGATCGCGCGGTTGGAAACGCGGCTGGGGGTGCGACTGCTCCACCGAACGACACGGCGGCTCGCTCCCACGGCGGCAGGCGCGGCCTTTCATGCCGAGGTCGCGCCGCTCGTCGCCGGGCTGCGGGCGGCGGAGGCGCGGGTGACGCAAGCGGGTACGGGGCCCGCCGGTCCGCTCCGGCTCAGCGCCCCAACCTCGTTCGGGCGATTATGGATCGCGCCCTATCTCACCGCTTTTCTCGATCGCTATCCGGCAGTTCGCATGCGGCTTGATCTGACCGATGATTTCGTCGACCTGATCGACGGCGGCATCGATGTGGCGATCCGTATCACGGCTACGCCGCCTGGTGGATTGGCCGCGCATCGGCTGGCCGACAATCGGCGCATCCTGTGCGCCAGTCCGGCCTATCTTGCCCGAGAGGGCACGCCAAAGACGATCGCCGACTTGCGCGATCATGCCCTGCTCGCCGCGAAAGGCCAGTTTCCCTGGCGGCTGACCGGTGCGACGGTCAATGGCGAGAGCCGGGTCGAGACCCAGTCGAGCGAGGTGGTGCGGGAGTTGGTGCTGGGCGGTGCCGGGATCGCCTTGCGGTCGCTATGGGATGTGGGGGATGCGCTGGCGGACGGGCGGCTGGTGCGCGTGCTGGCGGCGCATGAAGGATCGGCGGCGGTCGGCATCTGGGCGTTGCATGCGCCGGTCGGCACCCCGGCGGCGGTGCCCGCCCTGCTCGACCATCTCGCCACCGCGTGGCGTGGCGCCCCATGGATGACATGACGGACCCGTCATTTTTCCGTGCATCGCGATCCGCCAGGCTCTAGGCACGGCCGGGTACGGAACAGGGAGTAGTGGGTCGATGGCAGGGGGTCTGGTCGCATTGCTGGACGACGTGGCGGCAATCGCCAAGCTGGCGGCGGCGTCGCTCGACGATGTCGCGGGCGCGTCGGCGCGGGCGGGAGCAAAGGCGGCGGGCGTGGTCATCGACGATACCGCCGTCACGCCGCGCTATGTCGTGGGGCTGGCGCCGCAGCGGGAATTGCCGATCATCGGCAAGATCGCGCTGGGGTCGCTGCGCAACAAGCTGCTTTTCCTCCTCCCCGCCGCCTTGCTGCTCAGCGCCTTTGCGCCCTGGGCGATCACGCCGATCCTGATGGCGGGCGGCGCGTTTCTGTGTTTCGAGGCGAGCGAGAAGATTCTCGAAACGCTGACCGGCGGGCATGAAGAGGCCGAGGATGCGGCCCCGGTCGATGCCAAGGCACTGGAGGACCGGCAGGTCTCTGGCGCGATCCGTACCGACCTGATCCTGTCGGCGGAGATCATGGCGATCGCCCTGTCCGAACTACCCGACCTGTCGATCGGGACGCAGGCGATCGCGCTGGCGCTGGTCGGCATCGCGATCACGGTGGGCGTCTATGGCCTGGTCGCCGCCATCGTGAAGATGGACGATATCGGCCTGCATCTGGCACGCCGTGACAATCCCGGCGCGCAGGCGATCGGGCGCGGGTTGGTCAAGGCGATGCCGGTCATCCTGCGCGTCCTTGCCGTCGTCGGGACCGCCGCAATGGTCTGGGTCGGCGGTGGCATCATCGTGCACGGCATGGAGGAATTCGGCTTCACCACCCTGCCCCATCTGATCCACGACACCGCCCATCATGTCGGCGAGGCGCTGCCGGCCGGCGGTTCGGCCGTGGCGTGGCTAGTCGGCGCGATCGGCTCGGCGATCATCGGCCTGATCGTCGGGGCGATCATCGTCGGTGTCCTGCACCTGCTGCCCCGCAAGGCTGCGCATTAAACGCCTCAGCCGCCCCTGACCCCGTCGACCTCCATCAGGTCGGGGCCGAGCATATGGCCGGTCACCGCCACCGACTTGCCGACATGATCGACGGGCACGCGCATCAGGCGTAGCTCCAGCACCTTGCCGTCATCGCCCTCCAGGATAAAGGCACCGCCCCGGCGGACCAGGCGGCCGCTCTTTACCAAGGGCAGGTCGTTCGTCATGCCATCCCAACCCCGGCCATGAGGCGGAGTTCCGGGATCACGCGGCCCGCGCGACCTGATCGCGGCCGCCGCGCTTCGCCCCATAGAGCGCGGCATCCGCGCGGCGGATCATGGCCGCCACATCCTCGCCCGGCAGCCACTCGGTCACGCCTGCGCTGAAGGTCACCCCGATCCGCTGATGGCCGACGACGACCGGCTCCGCGGCCATCTCGATGCGCAGGCGCTCCACGATCCCGATCGCGGCATCCAGCGTCGCGCCCGGAAACAGGATCGCGATCTCCTCGCCGCCATAGCGCGCGACGATATCATCCAGCCGAACGCCCTCTTTCAGGCTGGAGGCGACGGCGACCAGCACCTCGTCCCCGGTCGCATGGCCAAAGCCGTCATTGATGCGCTTGAAATGATCGATGTCGAGCAGCGCGAAGGCGAAGCGGTCATCATCGTTCATCGCATGATCGCGCGCGCCCTGGAGCGCGCCCATCAAGGTCCGCCGATTGGCCAGGCCGGTCAGGGGATCGGTGCTGGCAAGACGGTCCAACTGTTCGTTGGCGGCGCGCAAGGCGCTCGTCCGTTCCTCGACCATCTTTTCGAGCATTCGGGCGCGGCGACGGATGACGGCGGTGACCAGCAGGAACGCGACACCAATCGCCAGGAGGACGAGCGCCGCCATGGCGATACGGGCAGGCCAGGTCTCATACCATTGCGGATCGACATCGACACGCACCCGGCGCGTGATCGTCTGGGCGGCGAGCCCCGGAATATGCGCGCGCAACTCCAGCCAGTAATGGCCAGCGGGCAGATTGGTATAGGTCGCGCTGGCCGGGGTTCCGGCGGGCACTATCATCCAGTTCCGGTCAAACCCCTCCAGCCGATAGCTGTACCGGATTTCGTCCGGCGCATCGTAATCGGCCAGTGCGAAGTCGATCCGCAATGTCCGGCCATCGATCCCCCATTGCAAGGCGAGTTGCTTCGCCGAGGAATCGAGCGCGTGACCGTCGATGTCGGCCGAACTGACGATCAGTCGGGCAGCATTGTGCCGTCCCAGCCGTCCGAGCAACAGGTCCGGTTGCAACACCACCAGCCCGTCCGGCGCGCCGAACAGCAAGGACCCATCCGCCGTCCGCGCCACCGCACGCTGGTTGAACGCACTCACGCCCAGTCCATCGCGCTGGCTCATCACCCGTACGGTCCGCCCATCACGATCGATGACGGAGATGCCACCCGCACTCGCCACCCAGGGCCGCCCATGCGTATCGAGGATCAGCGACGCGACATTGTCACCCGCCAGCCCTTGCGCCTCGGTCACGGCGTGAAAGTGCCAGCCGCCGGGCACGGCATGGCCCAGCGCCACCCCGCCATAGGTGCCGACCCAGATATTCCGGCCGGTCGGAATGATCGATCCTGCATAATCCTGGGGCAGGCTCCCTGGCTCACCCGACCGGCTGGAGAAGTTCGTGAAGCGACCGCTGGCCAGGTCCATCCGGCCTACCCCGCCGGGCGTCGCGATCAGGACCACTCCGCCCGGCTGGACGACGATGTTGATGACTTCGTTATTGGGCAGGCTGTGCGGATCGGCCGCGTCATGTTCGAACACGCGGACCTGTCCGTCGCTGCGGCGGCGAACGAAAAGCCCCTTATAGGTTCCGATCAAAAGGGCGTCGGGCGTCTCGGCCAGCGAGATGACCGGCAGATCGCCCAAGCCCTTCACCTCTAATGGTCGCTGCGCCAAGGTCCGGGGATCGATCGTCACAACACCGCGCGCGCCGACCAGGATCGTGCCGTCGGCCGCTTCCTTCAGCGCCTTGATATCCTGTCCGCCATGCTGACCGTGCAGCGTCAGGCGGCGGACCTGCCCCGCCGCACGGTCAAGCCGGTCGACCATGCCGTTGCTATAGCCCAGCCATATCCGGTCGTGTCGGTCGACCATGATGCCACGGACATTGTCGTCGGACAGCGACATGCCCGGATCGGGCATCGCCGATCCGATATGCAGGGTTCCGCCGCCCGGCCCCTGGGTCCGTGCCGCCCCCATTTCGGTTGCGGCCCAGACGCCGTCCGATCCGTCCAGGGCGAGTGCGCGGACCGTGTCACCGGGCAAGGATAGCGGGTTGGCTGACAGATGCCTCAGCGGAATGGCCGCAAACCCATGCACGGGGTCCAGCAGGATGATGCCTTTGCCATCGGTCCCGATCCAGATGCGGCCACGTCCGTCCTCGACCAGGGCCCGGATCGTCCGGTGCCCAATCAAGGGCGCCGCGCCCGTCAGGATCGGCATTTGCGTGAAGCGCGGGCGCCAGTCCCGGTCGGTGGACATATAGAGGCCGTCCGATCCGGTTCCGATCCACAGCCGCCCCTGGCGGTCGCGCAGGATCGACCAGATATCCTGGTCGCCTGCCTCATGGTGCAACGATGTCGGGACGAAGCGGCGGGTTCCAGCCGGGCGCACCCATAACCCGTCCTCGCATCCGGCCCAAAGCGTACCATCCGCATCGCGGTGGACGGCGAATGCGACCTGGCGGCGGCCATCGGCACCCTTGATCGCCTCGGCGGTCATCGGGTCGATCCGGTCGGAGCCCGCGACATAATGATGGATGCCGCCGTCCGACGCGACATAGGCGCCCCCCGCACCATCGGGAGCAAAGCCAAAGATGCGCGTTCCGATCCGCCCCTTAAGCGCCTTCAACCGAATGAAACGACCGCTGGCTGGGTCGTAACGCGCCGGGCCGCCAACATTGGTCCCGATCAGCAGGCCGCCATCGGGCAAGGCCAAAAGCGAGCGCACATAATTGTCGGGCAGCGAAAAGGGATCGCTCTGACGCTGTCGGAAGCTGCGGACCCGCTGTCCGTCATAGCGGCTGAGCCCGCCACGCGTGCCGATCCACATCGTGCCGTCGCTCGCACGGACGATCGCGGTCGCGGTGACATGCGGCAGACTGACCGCGTCACCGAGCCGCGTGAAACTGGCCGATTGCCAGGCCGCCCATGGGTCCCGCGCCTCACCCCGAACCACCGAGGGCAGACACAGAAACAGCAACAGGACTGCGGCGCCAAAGGATTGAAAGCGTATCAAATCTCTCACCGCCGCACGGTCTATAGTGAATTTAATAAAGCCAGATTAACTTCCGTCAATTTGTGCCGCGCGTTGCTATCGCACCAGGGCTTGACGCCGTCGCCATGTTCCTGTTTCGTTTTACATGCCCGTGGCGTGCGGGTGTGTGGATCGTCCTGGTTTCTCCGTGTCACTCCAATCCCCACCCCCTGATGCACCGGCGCGGCGCGACGGGCGCAAGATCATCCATGTGGACATGGACGCCTTCTATGCATCAGTCGAACAGCGGGACGATCCGAACCTGCGCGGGCGGCCGGTGGCGGTCGGTGGGTCGCGCGCGCGGGGCGTGGTTGCTGCGGCAAGCTACGAGGCGCGAGTGTTCGGCGTCCGTTCCGCCATGCCCTCGGTAACGGCGATACGCCGCTGCCCCGAGCTGGTCTTCGTACCGCCCAGGTTCGATGTCTATCGCGAGGTGTCGCAACACATCCGCGCGATCTTTGCTCGCTTTACCGAACTGATAGAGCCGCTCTCGCTCGACGAAGCCTATCTGGACGTGACCGAGGACCGGGCGGGCATGGGTTCGGCCACCGCGATCGCCACCGCCATTCGCACCGCGATCCGGGCCGAGACGGGGCTGACCGCATCGGCGGGTGTCAGCTATAACAAGTTCATCGCCAAGCTCGCCTCGGACCAGAACAAGCCCGACGGACTATGCGTCATCCCGCCGACGCATGGCGCGGCGTTCGTCGCCAGCCTGCCGGTCAAGCGCTTCCACGGGGTCGGCCCCGTCACCGCGCGCAAGATGGAGGCGCTGGGTATCCTGACCGGGCAGGATTTGTGCGATCGGCCGCTGGAGTTCCTGCAACGCCATTTCGGCAGCTATGCCGATTATCTGTACGGTGCGGCACGCGGGATCGATCACCGGCCGGTCCGCGCCCAGCGGATCGCCAAGTCGGTCGGCGCCGAACGCACCTTCGAGACCGATCTCTCGGATCGTACGGCCCTGCACGAGGCGTTGGAACGGGTGGTCGAGGCCGCCTGGACCCGTATCGCGCGCAGCGGCGTGACGGGCCGGACGGTGACGTTGAAGCTCCGGCACAGCGATTTCCGGACCATTACCCGCGCCCGATCGGCCACGCATCCGATCGACGACCGAGCCGCCTTCCTCGCGATCGGACTGGACCTGCTCGACCAGCAATTGCCCATAACGGGCGGCGTTCGCCTGCTCGGCCTGACCCTGTCCGGTTTACGTACTGGCGATAAAGAGGACTCCGCAGGCCCCAGCCAGCCCGAACTGCCGCTCTGAATGCGCGATCAGGCCGCCAGTTCGGCCATGGGCTCGCCCCTGATATCGGCGTCCAGCGTCAGGATCGCCACCGCCCCCATTCCGCGCCCCGCGCTGCGAAGCTCCAGGGTCCCGCCCATCGCCGCCATCGAGTTGGCGCACCAATGGAGGCCAAGTCCGCCCGACTTTTCCGTGCGGGTCGAATAGCCCGACTGGAACAGGCGTGTCGCCTGGGCAGGTTCGAAGCCTTCACCATCGTCGATGATATGGATGGCGAGGCGGCCGTTGCCGGGCGGGGCGATCTCGACCGAGATCATACCATGGTCGCGCCCGGTCGCGACGATGGCTTCGACCGCGTTGGAGAAGAGATTGCCGATGACTTGGCTCAGGATCACCCGATTGGCGAGAACGTGCTCGGTATGCGCCGGGACGGTGAAATCGATCGACACGCCCTGGGCATAGCGGGCGATTGTCGCATTGCGGGCGACGATATCGGCAATGTCGCAGCGTTCGCGCGGTGGACGCTCATTGGCACGCGCCTGTTGCGCCCCGATGATTTCCAGCGTCTGACGCATCGCATCGCGCCCGACTTCCAATTGCAGGCGCACCGCATCCCGTGCCACCGCTTCCGCATCAAGCGCGGTCGCGACAAAGGTCACGAGCTTGGCGCGGCGTTCGGGGGTAATGTCGTCACGCGCCAGTTCGGCCAGCGCCCGGTCGAGCAAATCGCGCTTCGCCGCCGCTGGCTGATCGATGCCATGGCTCAGGATCGTGCCGAGCGGCGCCAGCGCATTGCGGACATTGTGCAGCACCGCGACCGCGCTTTCCGAACGGCCTAGGGCAAAACTCTGGATCTCGTTGCGTTCGCGCAGGTCGTTGAGCTGGTTCAACATCGCATTGAAGCTGCGTCCCAGCGAGTCGAATTCCTCGCAACGATTATGTCGATCCTCGAACGGCAATAGTGCGCCATATGCCTGGACCCGCTGCATATGCCGTTCGACCCGGCTCAACGGGGCGAGCACGAACCAGCCCAGCGCACGGCGCAGCATCAACAGCATGAGAACCAGCAGCAGGATCGATCCGGCCGCCGCCAGGAGAAGCACCCGACGCCCGAGCAACATGACCTCGCGCGAAATCGGGAAGGTCGCGGTGGCGATGGCTCGGCCGTCCGCACCGCCGATCGGCACGATGACCTCGATCGACCGGGCTTCCCTCTGCGCGGCATGGGTCGGCATCGATGACAGGGTGTCGATGCCAACCGGCCTGCCCAAGGCCTGCGAGAGGCGCTCGGCCGTCAGCGGACGCGCGACCGCGACGTAACCGCGGCCCCGCGCATCCTCGGCTAGCCCGACCGCCATGATATGGCCCCCGACCGGCAGATAGAAATGCGCCGAACGATCGGCACCCAACAGTGTATCGATATCGAGTCGACGCAACGCCGCGATAAGCATCGTCTCGACTCCGGCCGATCGCACCGGGATATGGCTGCGAAAAGACCATTCGCCCCTCGGCGCCCGTTGATGAAGGACGGCGTTGGACGCTTGTACCGAAACCGAACCGACAGCCTGGGCCTGCTCGCGCGCCATCACCTCGGTCAGCGCCGCGAAGTCCGATAATGTGGTCAGCGCCCTGGCGCGATACCCCTGGGTGGCGCGGTTCTCCAATTCGGCAAATCCAGGGGAGATGACGAGCGCGAGGAGCCCGGCCAACGCCAAGGCGCCTCCGATCCCCGTCAAGGTCAGGATCGACACCATCGTCTCACGAAGCGATCGGGGCCGTTCCCGCACCCGTCGCCACCATTCCATCACAGGCATGCCGATTACCGCCCCGCAGTTGCGGCCAGCGACAGTTCTTGTACCTCCCCGGACAGGGACAGGAATTTGCGCTCCGCGAGTTCCCGCGCTTCGGCGGCGGGCACCGGCTTGGAAAGGAGATAGCCCTGCAAATGGCTGGCCCCGGCGACGCGCAGCGCCTGCGCCTGGGATTCGGTTTCGACCCCTTCGGCGATCACGCCCAGCCCCAGCGCGCGGCCGAGATGGATGATCGAATGGACGATTGCAGCCGATTCCCGCTCGCGGCCCATGCCATCGATGAAGCTGCGGTCGATCTTCAGGCAATCGAGCGCGAATTTGCGGATATTGTACAGGCTGGAATAGCCGGTCCCGAAATCGTCGAGCGCGATGCGAAAGCCAAGCGAGCGCAGTTCGTACAGCGTCTGCGCGGCATGTTCGGCATCGTCGAAGATCGCCGTCTCGGTGATCTCGATCTGGACGCGGCTCGGCGCGACACCTGCGCGCTGGACGCTGTCCATGACATGGCCGACGAAATGCGAACGCCGGAACTGGATCGGGCTGAAATTGACCGACACATATTGGCCGGGCCAATGCCGAAGCTCGGCCAGCGCATGGTCCAATATCCAGTCCCCCAGATCGTGGATCAGATGGCTTTCCTCGGCGAGCGGGATGAAGATCGCCGGGCTGATCGGCCCACGCTCCGGCGTGTTCCAGCGGACCAGCGCCTCGAAGCCGACGATGTCCAGGCCGACCCGGCTGACGATCGGTTGAAAGGCCAGGCTCAGCTCGTCGCGGGCAATGGCCCGGCTCAACCCGGCCTCGATCTGGCGGCGCACGCGGATGCCTTCGTCCATTCCGGCATCGAACACCCGGACCACGCCGCGCCCCGATCGCTTGGCTTCGTTCAACGCCATATCGGCCTGACGGACCAGATCGGTCGGGTCACGCCCCTCACCCGGCAGGCTCATCACCAGCCCGCAGGAGGCACCGCACCGCACGGCATGGCCCAGCACGTTGAAGCTGGACGCACAGGCGGTCACGATCCGGTCGCAGGCGGCAACGGCCACGCCCTCATCCTCGGCATCGAAGAAGATGCCGAACTCGTCCCCGCCCAGCCGCGCGACCATCGCGCCTTCGGGCACATGCGCCTGGATGGTGGCACAGACCTCGCGGATCAGTTCGTCGCCCGCCAGATGTCCCAGCGTGTCATTCACCAGCTTGAACCGATCGAGGTCGAGCATCGCGGTCACGAACGCGCCGTCCTGCCGTCCACGCTCGGTCAACCCACGCAGAAAGGCAACACGGTTGGGCGCATCGGTCAGCGCGTCGTGCATGGCGATATGCATCGCCCGGCTTTCATTCGCCTCCAGCTCGGCGCTTTTTTCCTCCAGCGTCGCCACCTGTTCGGCGAGCAGACGGCGGGCGACGGCCAGCTGACGATCATTATCCCATCGGCGGCAAAGCGCGCGCGCCATCTGCTGGATCTCCGTCACCTCGAAGGGCTTGGCGATGTAGAAAATCTTGTCGGCCGGCCCGGCGACCTTGCCGATCTCGGCCGGTGAGAAGTCCGAATAGCCGGTCACGATGACCAGGTTGATATCGGGATCGATCGCCCGGATGCGACGCGCCGTCTCGCGCCCGTCGATACCTGGCGGCATGCGGATGTCGATAAAGGCGACCGCGAAGGGTGTGCCGTCGGCCATCGCCTGCTCGACCGCAGCCAAGGCCTCTTCGCCCTGGAGGCAGTGGCGGCGCTCCAGCGCATAATCCGCGCTACCCTCGTCGGCGGGTTCGCCGAACAGCGCGGCGGCCATCGCGTCGAGCGTGCCATCCCGGCCCGAAAAACACAGCCCATAGCTGTCATGAACGGCCGGTTCGTCGTCGACGATCAGAATACGCATCCGGCTACCACCCGTCCATTACTCACTAATTGGACAGATGGTAACCGGAGACGCTTAAAGTGACGTAAATGGTCAGTTATTCGACGGTTACGCTCTTGGCGAGGTTGCGCGGCTGGTCGACATCGGTGCCCTTGGCGACCGCGACGTGATAGGCGAGCAGCTGGACCGGCACCGCATAGACGATCGGCGCGATCAGCGGGTGCACCTTGGGCATGGTGATGGTGGCGATGCAATCCTCGCCCGCCGCCTCGATCCCGTCATAGTCGGAAATCAGGATCACCTTGCCGCCGCGCGCCTGCACCTCCTGCATGTTCGAGACGGTTTTCTCGAACAACGGACCCGACGGCGCAATGACGATAACGGGCACTGATTCGTCGATCAGCGCGATCGGACCATGCTTCATCTCGCCCGCCGCATAGCCCTCGGCATGGATGTAGCTGATCTCCTTCAGCTTGAGCGCGCCTTCCAGCGCCAGCGGATAATCGGTTCCGCGTCCCAGATACAGCACGTCACGCGCGCCCGCGACCGCCCCCGCCATCGCCTCGATGGCTTCGTCATAGGCGAGCGCGCCGTTGATCGCGGCGGGCGCCTCGGCCAAGTGCCGGACGATCTGACGTTCCTCGTCGGCCGACAGCCGCCCCTTGGCCTTGGCGAGATTGGCGGCGAGCGCGGCCAGCACGCTCAACTGGCAGGTGAACGCCTTGGTCGAGGCGACGCCGATCTCCGGCCCGGCATGGGTCGGCAGCAGCAGATCGGCTTCGCGCGCCATCGAGCTGGTGGGGACGTTGACCACGGCCGCGATCGTCTGCCCCTCGGCCTTGGCGTGGCGAAGTGCGGCCAGCGTGTCGGCGGTTTCGCCCGATTGGCTGATGACGATCATCAAGCCGCCCGGCTCCATCACCGGTGCACGGTAACGGAATTCGGACGCGACATCGAGGTCGACCGGCACGCGGGCGAACTGCTCGAACCAGTATTTGGCGACCATGCCCGCATAGAAGCTGGTGCCGCAGGCGACGATGGTGACGCGCTTGATGTCCGACAGGTCGAATTCGGGGATGGGCAGCGCGATCTTGCCCTCCAACCGCTGGAGATACGAGCGCAGCGTCTGGGCGACGACGATCGGCTGCTCGTAGATTTCCTTCTGCATGAAGTGCCGGTGATTGCCCTTGTCGATCAGCGCGCCGGTGACGCCCGACAGGGTCACGGGCCGGTCGACGGGGGTGTTGTCGCGGTCATAGACCTGCGTGCCCTCACGGGTGCAGACGACCCAGTCGCCTTCGTCGAGATAGGCGATACGCTGGGTCAGCGGCGCGAGCGCCAGCGCGTCCGAACCCAGATAGGTCTCGCCATCGCCATAACCCACGACCAGCGGCGAGCCGAGCCGTGCACCGATCAACAGATCGGGCTGTTCACGGAACAGGATGGCGAGCGCGAAGGCGCCGTGCAGGCGCGGCAGCACCTCTCGAACGGCCGCGACGGGATCGAGCCCCTGCTCGACCTTCTCGCTGACCAGATGCGCGACGACTTCGGTATCGGTCTCGCTGGTGAAGACACGCCCGCGCCCGATCAGTTCGTCGCGCAGCGCCTTGAAATTCTCGATGATGCCGTTGTGGACGACTGCGACATGATCGGTGGCGTGCGGGTGGGCATTGTTGGTCGTCGGGCCGCCATGCGTCGCCCACCTGGTATGTGCGATGCCGATCGAGCCGGGCAGCGGATGCGCCGCCAGTTCCTTGGCAAGGTTGACCAGCTTGCCCGAGGCGCGACGGCGCTCGATCTGGCCATGATCGATGGTCGCGATCCCGGCCGAGTCATAGCCCCGATATTCCAGGCGACGCAGACCATCGAGCAGCCGCTCGGCAACATCCTCGCCGCCCAGGATTCCCACGATACCGCACATAGTCTTACTCCCCAGCCTTCTTCGCGGCTTTCTTTGCCGTCATCATCTCTCGGAAACGCTTGGCCCAACCGGACTTGGTCTGACGCTCGGCCCGGACCAGCGCCAGCGCATCGGCCTCGACATCGCTCGTCACGACCGAGCCCGCCCCGACGATGGCACCTGCGCCGATCGTCACCGGCGCGACGAGTGCCGAGTTGGAACCGACAAAGGCCCCCTCGCCGATCACGGTTCGGTATTTGAGGAAGCCGTCATAATTACAGGTGATCGTGCCCGCGCCGATATTGGCGCCCGCCCCCACCTCGGCATCCCCCAGATAGGTCAGGTGATTGGCCTTGGCGCCGGGACCGAGCACGGCCTTTTTCATCTCGACGAAATTGCCGACCCGCGCGCCCTCGCGCACATCGGCACCAGGCCGGAGGCGCGCATAGGGACCGATATCCGCACCGGTGGCGACAGTCGCGCCCTCCAGATGGCTGAAGGCATGGATCGTCACCCCGTCGGCGACATGGACGCCGGGGCCGAAGACGACATGCGGCTCGATCACCACATCGCGGCCCAGTCGGGTGTCATGCGAGAACCACACCGTGTCCGGTGCGATCAGCGTCGCGCCATCGGCCATGGCGCGGGCGCGACGACGCACCTGCCAGTCGTTCTCGACCACCGCCAGCTCGGCGCGGCTGTTGACGCCCGCCACCTCGCCCGCGCTCGTTTCGATCACCGCCGAATGACGGCCATCGGCGGCCGCCAGCATGACGATATCGGGCAGATAATATTCCCCCGCCGCATTGTCATTGCCGACGCGGTCGAGCAGGCCGAAGAGATCCTCGGAGCGCACCGCCATCAGCCCGGAGTTGCAGAGGGTTACGGCGCGCTCTTGAGCATTGGCGTCCTTGAACTCGACCATTCGGTCGATGCGCCCGTCGGCATCCGCGATGACGCGGCCATAGGCGGCGGGATCGGCAGGCCGGAAACCCAGCACGACGGCGGCGGGCGCATCCGCCTCGGCCAGTCGGTCGATCATCGCGCGCATCGTCCGCGCCTCGACCAGCGGTACGTCGCCATAGAGGATCAGGACGTCACCCTGGAAACCCGACAGCGCGTCGCGCGCCTGCGCCACGGCATGGCCGGTGCCCAGCTGCTCGGCCTGGAGCGCGGTCGCCACGCCGAGCGGCGCGACCGCCGCCTCGACCTGTTCGCGCCCTGCGCCCGTCACCACGACCATGCGCTCGGGCGACAAGGCCTTCACGCTGTCGATCAGGTGGAGCAGCATCGGCCGCCCTGCAATGGGATGGAGGACCTTGTGCAGGTCCGACTTCATGCGGGTGCCCTTGCCCGCAGCGAGGATGATGGCGGCGACTGGTCTCGTCATGGTGGTTGCGCCTGCCATGGATTTCCGGCCAAAGCCAGCCACAGACTGAACCGGGACCCATCATGGAAACCAATTCACCGCACGGCTTTCCTTTCGCCATCGTCGGGTTCGACCTGGACGGGACGCTGCTGGACACGAGCGGCGATCTGGCCGCCGCCGTCAACCACGCGCTGGCCTCGATCGGGCGCGATCCGTTGAGCGTCGCGGCGGTCAAGCCGATGATCGGCGGTGGCGCGCGCGCGATGTTGCACTATGGACTAGATGCAACCGGTGGTTATGATCCCGAGACGCTCGATGCGCTGCACCGCCGTCTGCTCGACTATTACGAGGCGAACCTTGCCGTGCACACCGCCCCCTTCCCCGGCGCGCTCGATGCGCTGGACGAACTGGCGGCGCGGGGCGTGACGCTCGGCATCATGACCAACAAGCTGGAACGCTTTGCCCGTGCGATCCTGGACGCGCTGGGACTGACCGAGCGCTTCGCGTCAATCATCGGGGGCGACACGCTGGGCGTGTCCAAGCCCTCGCCAAAGCCGATCCAGGCGCTGGTCGAACAATGCGGTGGCGGGACGGCCGCCTTTGTCGGTGATTCGATCTTCGACGTACAGGCGGCGCGGGCGGCGGGTCTGCCGGTCATCGCCTGTTCCTTCGGGTTTCTGAGCCAGCCGGTCGAAGCGCTCGGTGCGGACGCCGTGATCGACGGTTATGCCGATCTCATCCCGACACTGGAGCGGCTTTCGCCTTCCGCCACTTGATCCACAAATGCCGTGCGAGCAGCGGCGGCGGCATGCGGATGGCATGCGAACGGATATAGAAGGCCAACCGCGTCCCCTTCCGCCGCTCCCGGCCCCAGCCATCGCGGGCCGTCATCCGGCGAAGGAAGAGCCGGTCGACCGCCGTCACGCGCCGCCATCGGTGGGGGACTTCCGTCCTGTAAAGCGCATGGCTTAAGCGGAGCGCCCTTCCGACCGCGACCGACAAGCCATGACGGGCGGAGCGCGCCTCAAGCCCCTCAAAACCGCGTTCCTCGATCAGGGCGTGGATATCCCAGATATTGCGCAAGCCCCCCGCCAGTTCGCCATCGGCGAACAGATGCGCGGCGGCATGGACGATCATGTCGCTATGGCACAACACCGCCAGCCCGCCCTCCAGCGGTTCGGCATCGGCGATCAGCGCGGCGGCATCGGGCCTTGGCCGCGCGGTCGGCGGCAGGATGGTGTGATGCACATCGACCATCCGCCCGCGTTCACCATGGACCAGCGGGGGAAGCTCATGCATCCATTGCCGGTAATAGAAATCGTCATAGGGGTCCGGCTTGACCCATTCCCATCCGGCCCCGATCAGCAGCTTCTCGGCATGGTCGAGCGATGCGCGCGGCAACAGGATATCGCAGTCGCCGATCCCCCGCCCCTGCGCTGCGGCGAGACCGGCAGCGGCAAAAGCGGTTCCCTTGAGCAGAATGACCGGATGTCCCAAGGGTTTGAGCGCCTGCGCCACGCGGTTCGCCTCCCACAATGCGGTCCGACGCGCTTCGGCGGCATCGATACGCGCCTCTGCCAATGCCGCTGCCACGACCGGCGGCACGGCCAGCCCCTCCAGCCGGTGCGCGAGCGTCCCCGCCAGCGTTTCGGCGCGCGCCACGGTCAGCACTTCGGTCCATGTCGCAAGGTCGAGCGTTGCCACACGCTCCGGGGCTCGGAGCAAGGCGACGAGTATCCGCACCGCCTTCACAACGCGTCCCACAGCGCTTCGACCGCTGCGACACCGGTCGCCCCGTCAGGATAGTCCAGCGTGACGGCCGGTATCCCCGCCCGCAATCGCGTAAGTGCCCGAAATCCCGCTTCCCCCAATGCGGTATAGTTGGTCGAAGCCTGGGTCAGCCGAAGAAAGACCTCGGTCGGCGGCAGGCTGTTGAGCGCGGACGGATAGCCGAAGCGGGGGAAAACCAGCAGCACGGGGCGGGCGGGCTCCCCCATCGCTGCGATCGCGGCAGCGTCGGGCGCGACATGGCGAATATCGCCCTTTGGCGTTCCCTTCATGAGCGGGCCGACCCGGCTACCCTCCGGAATGACGGCGAGGCTTTCGTTCTTCAGGCTGAAGGGACGGGGAAAGGGGTGCACCCATCCGGTGACCGGGTCGACCATCGCGAATTCGTCACCCAGAAAGCGCCAGCCCTTTTGCGCCAGCATCAGCGCCAGAGTCGATTTGCCCGCACCCGACACGCCGCTGAGCAGGATAGCCTTGTCCCCCCGTGCGACGACGGCGGCATGGAGCAGAAGGTGGCGGCGATGCCCCAGCGCGACTTGCAGGTTCATCCCCATCTCGGCCGCCAACAGCCCATGCGCCAACGGCAAAGGCGCGGCGTCCGGCAACTCGTAATCGCCCCCCAGCCGAACCGATGGGCGCAGCCAGCGCCGCCAGACGGACATTGCCTCCAACCGGACGCTATAATCGGCGAAGGCTGGACGGGGATAATCGCTGTACAGCGCGTCCAAGGCGGCGATCGGCGCACGCCAGTCGGCGCCGATCCGAAAACCGATCGAGCCGACCTGTAGGAAAATCCGGTGTCTCACACCCGGTCGACCAACCCGGCGGCGACCAACTCGTCCAGACGGGTGCGCAGCATCCCGGCCCCGTCACCGGGCGTGCCGTCGAGGTCATAATGGCGTGCCAGTCGCGCGAGCAGGGTGTCCACGTCCAACGGCTCACCGGTCAGCGCCTCCAATATCTGGGGTGCCGGCTCGTTCAGCAGATGCGTCGTGCCCGACGGACGGTGAAAGACGACGGTAAAGATATCGAGCGGCTCGACGATCAGCAGGGCCGCCGCCGCCGCGCGGTAGCGCGGACCGGGCACTGGGTCAGCTCCGGGGATTCTGCACGGACACGAAACAGGTATAGCCGCTCTGCCCCATCTTCAACTTGTTGATATACTTCAGATAGGCGCTGTTGGTGGAATAGTTGGTGCCGGGCAGATACGCCCCCCCATTGAGCGCCCGACGTACTTCCTCGCCGGTAAAGGGGCGTGGCGGTGGGGGATAAGGGCCGCCAAGCAAGCCGCCGATCGCCCCCAGCGGACCGGGGGGAACCGCATTGCCGTCGCGGTCGATATATTTGCCCGCATCGGCCGGGCCCGGCACCGGTATCTGACAGTTCATGACCGAACCCGTCGTCTGGGCCAGCGCCGGTCGGATCGCGACGACCGTACTCGCGCCGACCGCGCCCAGCATCAGCATCCGGCGGCTCGTCACGCTGGAGGCGGGAGCAGCGGCCGGTTCCTCGGGGCCGGAGCCATGATCGGGGGGCGTGTCGTCCATCACGGTGCGATGTCCCATATTCATCGCCGCGCCACAAGAACCTGTGCAAAGGCCGTACCTTTCCAAAACTGGCCCAAAGCTGGAACCATGATTGCGCTGGCCACAACGGCTGGGAGGAAGACAGAGCCCGCGCCGGCCGCTACATCGACACGCCATGGGATTCGGCATTCGTACTCTATGGGCCATCGTGGTGGTGGTGGTGGCCGCGGCCGTCGTGTTCCTGACGGCAGGCCCCGCGCCTGCGATCATCGCGCTGGTCGGCGGGATCGCCGCCGCGCTGGTCGCGAGCGAAGGCATTCCCGACGAAGCCGAGGATGATCGCCAGACCGAGGAGGGCCCGCCCGGCCTGTCCCCGCTGCTCGCGGAAGCCCTGGACGCGATCGTCGAGCCGGTGCTGCTGATCGAGGGGGGCCGGGTCATCCTGGCGAACCGGTCGGCGCGGGGGTTGCTCGGTGCGCATATCGTGGGTGAGGATGCCCGTATCGCCATCCGCCACCCGGCCGCCGCCGAACGGCTGCTGGCCAAGGAAGGCGTGACCGATCCCGACCATCCCATTTCGCTGGTCGGCCTGGGCTCGCTGGAACAGCGATGGGAAATGCGCGTCGCCGACACGACCAGCGGACAGCGGATCGTTCATCTGATCGACCAGACCGCGCATGACGCCGCCGAGCGGATGCGCGTCGACTTCGTCGCCAATGCCAGCCACGAACTGCGCACCCCGCTCGCCTCGATCCTGGGGTTTATCGAGACGCTGGGCGACGAGGCAGGCGAAGACCCCGAAATCCGCGCCCGTTTCCTGAAGGTCATGTTCGACGAAGCCCGGCGGATGCAGCGGCTGGTCGAAGATCTGATCTCGCTCAGCCGGATCGAGGCGGACAAATATCGCCAGCCCGCCCAGCCCGTCGATATGGTCGATCTGGTCAATCACGTCTGGGAAGAGTTTCTGGACTCGGGCTCGCCGCGTGCGGACGACATCGTGTGCGAGCTGACCGACGATCTGCCGCCCATCGCCGGGGACCGCGCCCAATTGTCGCAGATGCTGCACAATCTGATCGGCAACGCGATGAAATATGGCAAGGCCGAAACGCCGGTCCGCGTCCGCCTGGACCGTGACGGGGTGATGCTGCGACTAAGCGTTGCGGATCGTGGCGAGGGGATCGCCGCCAGCCATCTGCCACGGCTGACCGAACGCTTCTACCGTGTCGACTCCGGGCGCAGCCGTAGCATCGGCGGCACCGGACTGGGCCTGGCCATCGTCAAACATATCGTCGAGCGGCATCGCGGACGGCTGGAGATCACAAGCGAGGTCGGGGCCGGAACGACGGTAACCGTGCGCCTGCCCCCGATCAAATCCCCCGAAAAGAGCCTTTCCGAGGCCACTGTCACAAAACCACAATAAAAATGTCACACGGGGGTATAGCGAGCGTGGCAGCGCCGGTTCGCACCCGTTCCGGTGTTTCCAAGGATCTCGATGCGTCTGCCCTGCCTTCTCGCCGCGATGTTCGCGCTGGCGGCCTGCCATGATCAGGCCAATGGCGGCGGCGCGGGCGTGCGGGAGCAGATCACGGCGGTCGGTTCCTCGACGGTCTATCCCTTCACCACGATCATCGCCGAACGCTTCGTCGCGGCCGATCCGGATGCGAAGGCGCCGGTGATCGAATCCACCGGTACGGGCGCGGGCATGAAGCTGTTCTGCGCGGGGATCGGGGCGGGTCATCCCGATCTGGAAGACGCCTCGCGCCGGATGAAGGCGAGCGAATATCGCGAATGCGCCGCGCATGGTGCCGATCAGGTGCTGGAAATCCCGATCGGGATCGACGGCATCGCCTTCGCCGAATCGAAGCGTGGACCGCATATGGCGCTGACCTCGGTCGATATCTACCGTGCGCTGGCCGCGCATCCCGGCGGCAGGCCCAATCGGGCGCGGACCTGGGCCGACGTCAATCCGTCGCTCCCCGCCATTCCTATTCAGGTCTATGGTCCGCCCGCGACCAGCGGCACGCGCGACGCGCTGGCGGAGCTGATCCTGATGAAGGGGTGCGACGCGGTCGAGCCCGGTGCCGCCGCGCTGGCCGCCCGCGACGTGGACGCCCACCGGCTGTTCTGCACCCGCGTCCGCGAGGACGGCGCCTATATCGATGCGGGCGAGAACGATAATCTGATCGTCCAGAAGCTTCAGGCCAATCCCGATGCACTGGGCGTCTTCGGCTATTCCTATCTCGAGGAAAACCGCCAGACGGTCGACGGCGTCGCGATCAACGGCGTCAAGCCGACCTATGATGCCATCGCCGCCGACCGCTATCCGGGATCGCGCCCGCTTTATATCTATGTGAAGAAGGCGCATCTCGATGCCATTCCCGGCCTGCGCGCGTTCCTGCGCCTCTATGCGGATAATTGGGGAAAGAACGGGCCGCTGGTCCGCCGGGGGCTGATCGCCTCACCCGCCCCGGTCCAGGCCCGCGCGCGCGCGATCATCGTGCATGAGATTCCGCTCGATCCGGCAAGCCTGCCGTCATGAACGGGGTCGTTCTCCTGATCCTGACCGTGGGGCTGGGCATCATCGCCTGGGCCTGTACGCGGATGCATGCGATGGGCTTCCGGCGCCGATCGGCGATGCGGGTCAGCTCGCTGCCGCATCATCATGGCTGGTATGTCGCATTGTGGACGACCGTGCCGCCGCTACTCTTCCTGGCCGTCTGGGCCGCGACCTCACCCGCGCTGGTCACGGACATGGTATTGCAGGCACCTGCCGCCGTCCGGCTCCCCCCGCCCGGTTTCGAGCGCGCCGCGATCCTCTCCGAAGCGCGGGCGCTGGCGGCGGGGCAGGCCCATGGTGCCTTCCATGCGCTGTCGCGGACCCTCGCCCCGGCCTATGAGGCGGCGCAGACGCGGATCGACTGGATCGCCACCGCGATCGTCCTGCTGCTGGCGCTGGCGGGCGGCGCCTATGCCTATCTGCGCGTTCGCCCTGAATTTTCGGCACGGACCCGGATCGAGCGCGTGGTACTGGGCCTGTTGCTGGGCGCATCGCTGATCGCGATCCTGACCACCGCCGGGATCGTCGCTTCGCTGCTCTATGAGGCCGGACGCTTCTTCTCGGTCGTGCCGATTACCGATTTCCTCTTCGGCACCCATTGGAGCCCCCAATCGATCGATCCCCGCAATCCCGGCGCATCGCTGGGGGCGGTTCCGCTCTTCTGGGGCACGTTCTTCATCGGGGCGGTCATCGCCATGGCGGTGGCCATCCCGTTCGGGCTGATGAGCGCCATCTATCTCACCCAATATGCCGCCCCCCGCGCCCGCCGGATCATGAAACCGGTGCTGGAGGTGCTCGCGGGCATTCCGACCGTCGTCTATGGCTATTTCGCCGCGCTGACGGTGGCGCCTGCGGTGCGGCAGTTCGCGATCGCGATCGGCGTGGACTGGGCCTCGTCGGAAAGCGCACTGGCCGCCGGACTGGTCATGGGGGTGATGATCATCCCCTTCGTGTCGTCGATGGCCGATGACAGCCTGGCCGCCGTGCCGAGCGCGATGCGCGACGGCAGCCTGGCGATGGGCGCGACACCGTCCGAGACGATCACCCGTGTCCTGCTGCCCGCCGCGTTGCCCGGCGTCGTCGGCGGCGTGCTGCTCGCAGTCAGCCGCGCGATCGGCGAGACGATGATCGTCGTCATGGCGGCGAGCGGCGTCGCGACGCTGACCGCCAATCCCTTTGCCAGCACCACCACGGTCACCCGCCAGATCGTCGACCTGCTGACCGGCGAGGCCGAGTTCGACAGCCCCAAGACGCTGGCCGCCTTTGCACTGGGCCTGACCCTGTTCCTCATCACGCTGCTCCTCAACATCGTCGCGCTGAACGTGGTCAAGCGGTATCGGGAAACCTATGAATAAGCCGCCTTCCTCGCCAGCGCCCGCCGGCTGGGGCAGTCCGGCGATGGCCCGGCGCCTGCGCCGTCGCTATGCCGCGGAGCGTCGTTTCCGGCGGCTGGGCGCGGCCGCCGTCGCGCTGTCGGCCGCCTTCCTGGCCTTCCTGCTCATCACCATGCTGGCCCAGGGGCTTCGCGGCTTTACCGAGACGCGCGTGTCGATGCCGGTGGACCTCGCGGCGGCGGACCTGCCGGTCGAACCCGCACGGCTGAAGGGCCGCAGTGCCGATCTGGCGCTGGCGGGAGCGGGGCTGGAAGACGCCGTCGATACCGCCGCGACCAAGGCGTTCGGCCCGATGGGGACGGACCTGTTGTCGCCCGGCGCGTGGATCGTGGTGCGTGACGCCGTCAAGGCGGACCCCGGCTTGCTCCACCGTACCACCCGGTTCAAACTGCCCGTCGCCAGCGCCTATGACGTCGCGGCCAAGGGCATCGGCACGCCCGAGGCCGAGCGGGTCGTCGACCAATTGCGGGCGCGCGGTGTCCTGTCGACCGGATGGGACCTGGGCTTCCTGCGCGATGCCGATGCGACCGATCCGACGCGGGTCGGTATCTGGGGCGCGGCGAAGGGCTCGCTGCTGACCATGCTGGTCACGCTCGCGCTCGCCTTTCCGATCGGTGTGCTGGCCGCCCTCTATCTCGAGGAATATGCGCCCAAGAATCGGTGGACCGACATGATCGAGGTGTCGATCAACAATCTGGCGGCGGTCCCCTCGATCATCTTCGGCCTGCTCGGCCTTGCGGTATTCCTGGGCAGCTTCGGCCTGCCGCGCTCGGCCCCCTTGGTGGGCGGCCTGACCCTGGCGCTGATGACCATGCCGGTGATCGTCATCGCCGGGCGCAACGCGATCAAGGCGGTGCCGCCCTCGATCCGTGACGCCGCGCTGGCAATCGGGGCATCACGGGTACAGGTGATCTTCCACCATGTCCTGCCACTCGCCCTGCCCGGTATCCTGACCGGCACGATCATCGGCATGGCCCGCGCGCTGGGCGAGACCGCGCCGCTGCTGATGATCGGTATGCGGGCCTTCATCGCCGCGCCGCCGCAGGGGCTGACCGACCCGGCAACGGTGCTGCCGGTCCAGATCTTCCTCTGGTCGGATCAGGTCGATCGCGGCTTCATCGAGAAGACGTCGGCCGCGATCATCGTCCTGCTCGTCTTCCTGCTCGCGATGAACGGGCTGGCCATCTACCTCCGCAATCGGTTCGAGACACGCTGGTGAGTACCCCCAAGATAACCGCGCGCAACGTCAGCGTGTCCTATGGCGCCAAGCAGGCGATCCACGACATCTCGATCGATGTCGACATGGATCACGTCATCGCGTTCATCGGCCCATCGGGCTGCGGCAAGTCGACCTTCCTGCGCACGCTCAACCGGATGAACGATACCATCCCCTCGGCGCGCGTGTCGGGCGAGGTGCGGCTCGACGGACAGGATATCTATGCCCCCGAGATGGACGTGGTACAGCTGCGCGCACGGGTCGGCATGGTGTTCCAGAAGCCCAACCCCTTCCCCAAGTCGATCTACGAGAATGTTGCCTATGGCCCGCGCATCCATGGCCTCGCTACGTCTCGCAGCGAACTGGACGCGATCGTCGAACGCTCGCTGACCCGCGCGGGCCTGTGGAACGAGGTAAAGGATCGCCTCTCGGAAAGCGGCACCGCCCTGTCAGGCGGTCAGCAGCAGCGGCTCTGCATCGCGCGCGCCATCGCGGTGGACCCGGAAGTCATCCTGATGGACGAGCCGTGCAGCGCGCTCGATCCGATCGCGACGGCCCGCATTGAGGAGCTGATCCACGACCTGCGCGGCCGCTACGCCATCGCGATCGTCACCCACAACATGCAGCAGGCCGCCCGCGTTTCGCAGCGCACCGCCTTTTTCCACCTCGGCACTTTGGTCGAGTACGGCAAGACGTCCGACATCTTCACCAACCCCAGGCAAGAGCGGACCAAGGACTATATTACCGGCCGTTACGGCTGAGGACGAGGATCATGGACCACACCGTAAAAGCCTTTGACAACGATATCGGCCGGTTGCGCGGGCTGATCAGCCAGATGGGGGGCATGGCCGAGGAAGCCATCGCCAACGCCATCAAGGCGCTGCAACGCTCCGACCTGGAACTGGCGCGCAAAGTTCGCGACGACGACAAGGCGATCGACCTGATCGAAGCGGAGGTTGAGCGGCTGGCCGTGCGCACCATCGCGCTACGGGCACCGATGGCGAACGACCTGCGCGAGGTGGTCGCGGCGCTGAAGATCGCCAGCGTCGTCGAACGTATCGGCGACTATGCCAAGAACATCGCCAAGCGCGTGCCGATGATCGAGAGCGAGGATCGGATCGAGCCCGTCTCGATCCTGCCCGCCATGGCCAAGATCGCCTCGGCAATGGTCCATGACGTGCTCGACGCCTTTGCCGCGCGCGATGCCGAGGCGGCGATCCGGGTCCGCGACAGCGACAACGCGCTCGACGATTTTTACGATTCCATCTTCCGCACGCTCGTCACCCATATGGTCGAGAATCCCAAGACGATCGGACAGGTCGCGCACCTGCTGTTCATCGCCAAGAATCTCGAACGGATCGGGGACCATGCGACCAATGTCGCGGAGATGGTCTATTTCGCCGCCACCGGCACCCAGATGGGTGAGCGGGATCGCGGCGGCTCCTTGCCTTCTTGAGGGAACAGGCATCATGGCACGGGTAAAGATGTTGCTGGTCGAAGACGACGCCGCACTCGCGGAACTGCTCGTCTTCCATTTCAAGCGCGAGGATTTCGAGGTTACCCATACCCCGGACGGCGAGGAAGCGCTCCTGCTGGCGCGGGAAAGCACGCCCGACATCGTCCTGCTCGACTGGATGGTCGAGGGGATTTCGGGGATCGAGGTCTGCCGCCGCCTGCGCCGATCGCCCGAAACGGCGAACGTGCCGATCATCATGCTGACCGCACGCGGTGAGGAAGAGGATCGGGTCCGTGGGCTGGAGACGGGTGCGGACGATTATGTCACGAAGCCCTTCTCGCCCCGCGAACTGGTCGCGCGCGTCGGCGCCGTGCTGCGTCGCGTCCGTCCCGCGCTGGCGGGCGAGGCCTTGGTCTATGCGGACATCGAGATGGACACGGTCGGCCACAAGGTCCGCCGCGCAGGCGAAGTCGTCTCGCTCGGGCCGACCGAGTTCCGCCTGCTCAAGCATTTCCTGGAACATCCCGGCTGGGTCTTCTCGCGCGAGCGACTGCTCGATGCGGTGTGGGGCCATGACTCGGATATCGAAAGCCGTACGGTCGACGTGCATATCCGTCGCCTGCGCAAGGCGATCAATATTGGCGACCGGCCCGACATCATCCGGACGGTCCGTTCGGCGGGTTATTCGCTCGACGCAGGCGGATAATTAATCTGCGATAAGGCGGTCGGGATCGGGTCGCAAGCGAAACGAGGGAGCCAAGTTGCTGGTCGGGCGTTCTGCCCCCGCGCTTACCACTTGCGCTTCTGAATAGGAGATTCGCATGAAGCTCGTTTTTCTGGCCGCCACCGCGCTGATCGCAGCGCCGGCGCTGGCCCAGACGACCCAGGCCGATACGACCGCACAGGCGGGGGTACAGGCCGGGGCGTCGACCCAGACGGACAGCACCCAGGCCGACGCATCGGGCTCGGTCCAGGCCAATGCCGCCGCCTCGGCAGCGACGATGACGCCCGGCGGCTATCAGCCCGCGCAGCCCCCGATGGCCTCGCAGCCTGCACCGGGTGCGCAGATCATCTTCAAGCAGGCGCCAAGCCCCGAACAGGCCTATCCGCCGCCCGCTCCGCTGAAGAGCTATCCGCTGTGCAAGAAGGGCCAGTACAACAACTGCCGTCAGCGCGGTCAGTAATCGGCCTTATGCCGGATTGAACGAGGCGCCGGTTCCCTGACGGGGATCGGCGCCTTTTTCTCATTCCTCGACCAGCTTCATCAGGCGGCGCTCGACCGGGGCCAGCACCGGACCAAGCTCATGCCCGCGCTTCAGCACCGCCCCGCCCTCGCCGATCAGCGCCCACATGCCCTGCCGGTTGCGCAGCGCCGGACGCTTCTCGATCCGGTATTCGGGCCGCTCGGCAGCGCGACGAAAGGCGGAGAAGATCGCCGCGTCGCGTCCCAGATCCATCGCATAATCCCGCCAATGTCCGGCGGCGACCATGCGGCCGTAAAGGTCGAGAATGCGGTTCAATTCGGCGCGGTCGAACCCGACCTGCCCGACCGTCTTGGGAAAGGGTACGACCCCCATCAGGCCCGGTCGCGCTCGTCGCCCTGCTCGGCCAGCGCCGCATCCAGCCGTCGCCGCATCGTGTCCAGTTCGCAGCGGAGCATCTCGATCTTCTGGGTCTGCGGATCGAAGATTTCCGAGCAAGGCGTGCCATAGGGGACGAAGCGCTGCTCGGGCGCGGCGCCGCCCTCGACCATGGTCGGGCGGGCCGGGATGCCGACCATGACCGCGCCCTCGGGCACATCGCGGGTGACGACCGCGTTCGCACCCACCCGCGCGCGCGGACCGACAATGATCGGGCCCAGCACCTGCGCGCCCGATCCAACGATCGCGCCGTCCATCAGGGTCGGGTGGCGCTTGCCCGCCACGCCATTGTCGGGGCTCGTCCCGCCCAGCGTCACGCACTGATAAATGGTGACGTCGTCACCGATCTCCGCCGTCTCGCCGATCACCACAAAGCCATGATCGATGAAGAAGTTGCGACCGATCTTGGCACCGGGATGAATGTCGATCGCGGTCAGGAAGCGGGTAAAGTGATTGACCAGCCGCGCCAGGAAGAACGCGCGCGAGCGATAGAGCCGATGCGCGATCCGATGTCCGGCAAGCGCCCAGACGCCCGGATAGAGCAAGATTTCCGCACGCGAATGCGGAGCGGGATCGCGCGCCCGGATCGAATCGAGATAAGCGGCCAATCGGCTCGGCATGAGCATGTCCCCAGATGCGATATGCGCATTTAGGCATAGGCTTGACTGAAATCCAGATCGACCGGGCAATCGCTTGTCCCCGGCCAAACGCTATCGCGGTTGCAGCGTTGCCTGCGACGGGGCATGGCCGCCGGTCATAAAGCACAGGAGACATGATGGACCCGACCAGTACCGAGCTGATCCACATCCTGCCGTTCATTGCCGTGGGCTTTGCCGCGCAGGTGGTCGACGGCGCGCTGGGCATGGCGTTCGGGGTGATCTCCAACACGCTCCTCATCAGCCTGGGCGTACCGCCTGCCGCCGCCTCTGCGGGGGTACATAGTGTCGAGACCTTCACGACTGCCGTCTCGGGGATCAGCCATGCGGTCCATCGCAACGTCAACTGGCGACTGTTCCTGCGGCTGATGATCCCCGGCGTCATCGGCGGGGCGTTGGGTGCCTATGTCCTGTCGAACATCGATGCCGCCGTGGTGAAGCCGTTCATCCTGGCCTATCTGACCGGCATCGGCCTCTATTTGCTGATCCGTGCCTGGCGGCACAAGGCGGCCACGCGCGAGCCCAAGGTGGTCGAGCCGCTGGGCTTCATCGGTGGTTTTCTGGATGCGGCGGGCGGCGGTGGCTGGGGGCCGGTCGTGACCTCCAACCTGTTGGCGCAAGGGGCCGCACCGCGTACGACCATCGGGACGGTCAACACCGCCGAGTTCTTCCTGACCGCGACCATTTCGGCGACCTTCATTACCCAGCTGGGCTGGGGCGCGTTCACCATGGCGACGGTCGGGCTGTTGATCGGCGGGATTTGTGCCGCGCCCTTCGGTGCGATGCTTGCCAAGCGGGTTCCGGCGCGCACGCTGCTGACGCTGGTCGGCATCATACTGACGTTGACCAGCCTTTGGGGATTTTACCAGGCGATCAAGGGCTGACGAGGGGCGCAGCTTGCGGCGATGCCCCTCCACCACCGGGCTGCGCCCGGCGGTCCCCCTCCCCAAGCTCCGCTTGGGGAGGATTGGCTTACGCGACGGCCGAATGCACGGTCGCGACGGCCTGGATCACGGCGGCGATCCGGACCGCCGTCTGGATGACTTCGGCCGAGGCACCGGCCTTCTTCAACACCGCCTCATGCGCGTCGATGCACATGCCGCAGCCGTTGATCGCCGACACCGCCAGGCTGAACAGCTCGAAGTCGATCTTGTCGATACCCGGCGCGCCGATCACGTTCATGCGGAGCTTGGCGGGCATGTTGCGATATTCCTGGTTTCCGGCCAGGTGCGTGAAGCGGTAATAGACGTTGTTCATCGCCATCACCGCCGCCGCCGCACGCGCCGCATTGGCGGCTTCCGGCGACAGCTTGGGGGCGCATTCCGCCTCCGCCGCTTCGACCAGCGGCTTGTGGCCGGTGCCGTGCGCGCAGGCGAGCAGCAGGCCATATTTGCGCTGGTCGTTCAGCACCGCTTCGTTGAGCAGCGAGCCGACGTTCAGGCGGATGTCCTTGGCGAAATCGGGCAGCTGCCCGGCGAATTCCTTGAGAGACATGGGATTGCTCCGGATAAACGACGCCCCAGTCCGGGCACCGATCGATCAGGATCGGCAACCCTCGCCGGGGCGTCGAAAAATGTGGGTCCGGGGACGTCACCGCCCCCGGACGACAGGGTTATTCGGCCGCGAGCTGGAGGACGTCGTCGCCCTTGTTCCAGTTGCACGGGCACAGCTCGTCGGTCTGCAGCGCGTCGAGAACACGCAGGGTTTCCTGCGGGTTGCGGCCGACGTTCAGGCCGTTGATCGTGACGTGCTGGATGACATTGTCGGGGTCGATGATGAAGGTCGCGCGGTAGGCGACATGCTCATTCTTGTCGACGATGCCCAGCGCGTCGGCCAGGACGCGGCCATTGTCCGCGATCCAAGGGAAGTCGGCTGCGGCCAGATCCGGGTCCGACTTGCGCCATGCCAGGTGGACGTGGGCGGTGTCGGTCGAGGCGCCGATCAGCACGGCGTCGCGGTCCTCGAAGTCACCCTTCAGCTCGGAATAGCCGACGATCTCGGTCGGGCAGACGAAGGTGAAATCCTTCGGCCAGTAGAACAGGACCTTCCACTTGCCCTCATAGGAGGTGTCGCTGATCGTCTCGCCAGCGGGCAGCGCGTTGGTGCCCTGCTGGACGGGAACGGTGAATGCGGGGAGCTTGTCTCCAACGGTCAACATGGCAATGAGCCTCCATTCTACAAAAAATCGGGCTTCAGCCATCCTCTCACACGATCGGCGGTGGTCCGCCTGTATTCGTTGCCGCGACAGATATGGGGACTGGCGCCTTTGATCCAACAAGCTATTTGTCACATCGCAATCGACTGAGACGATCAATGGCCGCGACCTACTTACCTACGTTAAAACAGCTCCAATATCTGGTGGCCCTGCAGGACCATGGCCATTTCGGCCGGGCGGCGGATGCGTGTTTCGTGACGCAATCCACCCTGTCGGCGGGCCTGCGCGAGCTGGAGACGCTGATCGGCGTGACCCTGGTGGAGCGGACCCGGCGAGTCGTGCGCTTCACGCCGCTGGGCGAGCGGATCGCGGACAAGGCCCGGCGCGTCCTGCGCGAGGCGGATGAGCTGGGCGACATGGCGCGTGCCGCCGGGCGTCCGCTATCGGGGGAGATGCGCATGTCGGTGATCCCGACCATCGCGCCATTCATGCTGCCCCGTATCCTGCCCCGACTGCGCCGCGACTATCCCGACCTGAAGCTGTTCCTGCGCGAGGAGCCGAGCGGCCCGGCCTGCGAACGGCTGCATAACGGGCGGACCGATTGCGTTCTGCTTGCCCTTCCCTTTGCCTGCGGCGAGGTGACCGCCGAGCCGTTGTTCGACGACCGGCTGTTCGTGGCCTTCCCCACGGACGATGATCTGTCGCCGCCGCCCGCCATTTCCGCCGCCGCGATCGACGAGACGCGACTGTTGTTGCTGGAAGACGGGCATTGCCTGAAGGATCATGCGCTCGCCGCATGCAACCGGCCCGAGCTCCGCGCCGAGGCGACGATGCTGGGCACCTCGCTCCACACGATCGTCCAGATGGTCGACAATGGCTTGGGCATGACGATGCTGCCCGAAATGGCGCTGCGCTCGGGCATACTCGACAACACCCATATCACCGCGCGACCGCTCGACGCCGAGAATGCCATGCGCAAGATCGCGTTGGTCTGGCGCCGGGCCAGCCCGCGCGAAAAGGATTTCCGCCTGTTGGCGCAGGTCCTGGCCGAGGCGGCCTAGCGCGCCTTCCCCCTTTCGCTATCATCCCTTTTTCAGGAGGTTTCGCCCATGACCCATAATGCACGGCGGCTGGTGGCCGTTCTGCCGCTCATCGCCTTGGTCGGCCTTGGCGGTTGCGGACGCGGGCGGGACCAGCGCGAGGTGCCTGCGGTGCCCTCCAACGCTCCGGTGGTGGCGGCCCCCGCAGCGCCACGGACCGATCAGCCGATGGTGCCGACCCGGACCATCCTGGACAATGCCACGGCGACGCCTTCGCTGTCGTCGCTCGTTGCCGCGATCCGCGCAGCGGGGCTGGCGACGACGCTGGCGGGCCCCGGCCCCTATACCCTGTTCGCGCCGTCCAACGAGGCGTTCGCGCGCCTTGCCCCCGGCGTTCAGGAACAGCTGCTACAGCCCGCCAATCGGGACTCGCTGGTCAAGCTGCTGCGTTTCCACATGGTGCCGGGCGTCGTCGGCATCGCCGATCTGCAGGAGAAAATCGCGGCGGGCGGCGGCTCCGCGACGCTGATGACCGTCCAGGGCGAGCCGCTGACCGTCAGCATGACCCAGTCGGTCATCACCCTGACCGACAGCGGCGGCAACAAAAGCTATATCGAGGCAGGCGATCTGACCCAGGCGAACGGCGTGATCCATATCGTCAACGGGGTTTTGGTGCCAAAACTGGATTAAGTGCGTTACCCCTCCCAGGACAGACGTTTCGCAAAGCGAACGGCTGTCCTGCCCTTCACCATGCGGCGCGACGCGACCCCGCTCCGCCGCCAGAAGAATGGGAGTATGCCTTTCATGTTGAAGACTTTTGCGATCATCCTGTCCGCCACCACGCTCGCAAGCACCGGGGCGGCAAATGCACAGACCGCTCCGGCTCAGCCCGCGCCCGCGCAAACGGCGCCTGCGGCTCCGGCGACCGCGACGCCCGCCGCGACCGGCAATATCGTCCAGATCCTGGCCGCGACGCCCGACCGCAGCACGCTGGCGCGGTTGGTGACGACGGCAGGTCTGACCGCCGATCTCTCGGGCCCCGGCCCCTTCACCGTCTTCGCACCGAGCAACGAGGCGTTCAGCCGCATGCCGCCGGGCGCGCTCGACACGCTGAGCAAGCCCGAGGCCAAGGCGACGCTGGCGACGATCCTGAAATACCATGTCGTGCCCGGCAAGCTGACCGCCGAGCAGTTGAAGGCGCAGATCGCGGCTGGAAACGGCAGTGCGACACTGAATACGCTGGCAGGCCAGCCGCTGACCGCACAGCTTGGGCCCAACGGCAACATCATGCTGACCGACGTGAACGGCCAGAAGGCCTATGTCGACAAGGCCGATGTCGAGGCGACCAATGGCGTCGTCCATCTGACCAACGGCATCAACGTGCCCAAGATCGGCTGATCCGCTTATCAGCCATCATGAAGGAGGCGGGGCTGCGGCTCCGCCTTTTTTATTGGGACCAGCGTTCGGCGGCGGCCGTGTCACTCTCACGGGCTTCCACCCAGCGCGCATCCTCGCCCCGCGTCTCACGCTTCCAGAACGGCGCGTCGGTCTTCAGCCGATCGATCAGATAGGCACAGGCGTCGAGCGCATCGCGCCGATGCGGGGCCGCCGCTATGACCAGCACGATCCGCTCGCCGGGTGCCATCGGACCGACCCGGTGGACGATCGTCGCCGCCTGAAGCGACCACCGCTCGACCGCCTCCTGCGCGATCCGGTCGAGTGCCGTCTCGGTCGCGCCGGGATAATGTTCGAGTTCGAGGCTGTCGACGCCGTCATCCGCCCGGACCAGCCCGCAAAAGCTCGCCACCGCGCCGACATCCTGCCCCTCGACCCGCGCCATTTCCTCGGCAAGGTCGATCGGAGCGACCGAGACCAGAATGCGGATCATCCGCCCGTCACCGGCGGAAAGATCGCGACCTCACGCGCTGATCCGATCGGCGCATCGAGGCCGACGAAATTCTGGTCGACCGCCGCGCGCAGTCGCTCTGGCTGGGCCATCGCTTCGGCATAGCCACCGCCCCGCATCGCCAGCCAGCCGATCAGATCGGCCATCGTCGCGACATTATCGGGCAAGGTCACCGCCTCTTCGGACAGCCCGATCCGCTCGCGGACCCAGGCGAAATACAGGATCGTCAGCGTCATCAGCTATCCATATGCTTGAGGCCGACGCGTAGATAATCCCACCCTGTCACGAGCGTCAGCACCGCCGCGCCCCAGAGCGCCGCCAGTGCGGCGATATGCATCCAGGGCCAGCCCGGCAACGCACCACCCAGGATCAAGCCGCCAAGTGCGACGAGTTGCAGCGTCGTCTTCCACTTGGCGAGCCGGGAGACGGGCACCGACACCTGCAACTGCGCCAGAAACTCGCGTAGGCCCGACACCGCAATCTCGCGTAGCAGGATGATGAGGCCCGCCACGACGCTCACCCCGCTCAACACCTGGACCGCGACCAGCACCAGAATGACCGAGGCGACCATGATCTTGTCGGCGATGGGGTCCAGAAACACCCCCAGTTTCGACACGGCGCCCTGCGCCCGCGCGAGATAGCCGTCGAAATAATCGGTAATGCCCATCAGGCAGTAGAGCACGAAGGCAATGCCATAGCCCAGCGCCCAGTCGGGCTGCCACAACAGCCCTGCAAGCAACGGCACGGCCAGGATTCGGGAGAGCGTCAACAGGTTGGGCAGCGTCAGCATGTCGCCTTCTAACCGCTCCCTCGCGCATGACAAACCGCTTTAAGCGGTTGGCGTTGTGACCGGGGGTGGTTATGTTGGTGTCATTCTGTTGCCACGATCGGGCCATTTTTCGTTATGCTCAATGCCCTCGGGCTTCTCAAGCAGCGTCGGTTCCTGCCGCTCTTCGCTACCCAGTTTCTCGGCGCCTTCAACGATAACCTGTTCAAGACGTCCATGGTGCTGTTCGCGACCTATGCGATCTTCACCGACCCCCATTCGGAATTCTATTTCAACTGCGCCGCGACCGGGGCCGCCATCCTGCCCTTCGTGTTCCTGTCGGCGCTGTCAGGGCAGCTGGCGGACAGCCATGACAAGGCGCGGATCATCCGTATCGTCAAGACGGTGGAGATCGGCATCATGCTGGTCGGCGCCGGTGGCCTGCTGATCGCCAAGGCGGGTTATACGACGGTCGGGCTCGCGCTGATGCTGGGCACGGTGCTGGCGCTGGGCGTCCACTCGACCTTTTTCGGGCCGATCAAATACGCCATCCTGCCCCAGCATCTGGAGCCGGACGATATTCTCGGCGGCACCGGCCTGGTCGAGGCGGGAACCTATCTGGCGATCCTGCTCGGCACGGTCGCGGCGGGCTGGATTCCGATCGAGGCCGCCGCGATCGGCGTGCTGGTGGTCGCAGGGCTGGGCTGGTTCATGGGGCGTCAGGTGCCACCAGCCCCGCGCGAGGGGCCGCCGCTGAAGCTGAACTATAATCCGTTCACCGCCTCGTGGCGGTTGATCTCGGCGACGCTACATATCCGCCGCCTGTTCCTGGCGATCATCGCGATCAGCTTCTTCTGGACGATCGGCGCGGTGCTCATCATCATCTTCCCGCCGCTGGTGAAGAATGTTCTGACCGCCGACAAGGAGGTCGCCAGCCTCGCCATCGCGATCTTCTCGATCGGGGTCGCGATCGGATCGGTGGTCATCAACACCATGTTGAAGGGCGAGATTTCGGCGCGCTATTCGCCGATGTCGGTGATCGCGATGGGTGCGTTCGTCGTGCTGTTCTCGATCCTGTGCCGCAACTGGACGCCGGCGGCGGGCGGCGGGCTGTACAGCTGGCAGGCCTTCCTCGCCGAGCCGCGGGCGATCGGCATCCTGGCGACGCTGCTCGCGATCGCGACGACGGGGGGCATGTTCGTGGTGCCGCTCTATGCCTTTCTGACCACCACCGTCGAAAAGGATCAGACGGCACGCACCGTGGCGGCGAACAACATCGTCAATTGCTTTGCGATGACCATCGGCTCGGTCCTGGCCTTCGCGATCAGCGCGGCGGGCGTCACGTCCGAGGATATGCTGTTCGTGGTGGCGGCCATGTGCCTGGTATCGGCCTGGCTGGCGCTACGTCTTCACCGCGCCTGTGATGACGGCTGTATCGAACCGGCCTGACCGGTCAGAACAGGCCTGATCCGTCAGAACAGGAATGTGTAGAAGCAGATGAAGAAGGCGGTGAAGCTGACGACGAACAGGCGGATATCCTGATCGTCATCCCGCCTGCTGCGCGACTGCGTGACGGGCGGCGGTAGCGACCTCCGAAAGGGGTGGCGGGCGGCTTCGTTGGTTAGGACCAGGCGGCGTCTCATAGCGCATGTGTTAACGCCGCGTTGACCATTTCGGCATTGGTGCAGTTGTCGCGCATATGTCCCCGCTGCCCCGTTACGAGACAGCGGGGACGGGTTCTCAATGGTCGTGCGCGCCAGAGGCCCCAATCCCGGTCTCCGACCGGACGCGCTGTGCCGGATAGCCCGCCTTATCGATGGCCGCCCGGTCGCTCCGGTCGGTGACCGACATCAGCCAGATCGTCAGGAATGCCAGCGGCATCGAGAAGATGGTCGGCGAACCATAGGGGAAGATCGGCGCGGCATGGCCCAGCACCGTCACCCAGATGGCAGGAGACAGGATGGTCAGCACCAGGGCGGTCAGCAACCCGACAAGGCCGCCCGCCACCACGCCGCGCGTCGTGCACCCCGACCAGAGCAGTGACAGGAACAGCACCGGGAAGTTGGCCGAGGCGGCCAGCGCGAAGGCCAGGCTGACCATGAAGGCGACATTCTGCTTCTCGAACAGGATGCCCAGCAGGATCGCGACCACCGCCAGCACCAGCACCGTGATCCGCGACACCCGCAGTTCGGAGGCGGAGTCCGCCTGCCCCTTCTTGATGACCGTCGCATAGAGGTCATGGCTGACCGCCGATGCACCCGACAAGGTCAACCCCGCAACGACCGCCAGGATCGTCGCAAAGGCCACGGCCGAGATGAAGCCGAGGAACAGATTACCCCCGACCGCCTGTGCGAGATGGATGGCCGCCATGTTGCTGCCACCCCGCAGCGCCCCCTCTGCATCGAGGAAGCCCGCATCGGTCGCGACCAACACGATCGCGCCGAAGCCGATGACGAAGGTCAGGATGTAGAAATACCCGATCCAGCCCGTCGCCCACAGCACCGAACTGCGCGCCGCCTTGGCGTTGGGCACCGTGAAGAAGCGCATCAGGATATGCGGCAGACCCGCCGTCCCGAACATCAGCGCCGCGCCGATCGAAATGGCGGAGATCGGGTCCTTGATGAACCCGCCCGGCCCCATGATCGCACGGCCCTTCGCCACCGCCTCGTCCGGGCCTGCGCCTGCCAGGGCGGCCAGCGCCGTCTTGACCTCGACCGCCCGTGCGAACAGCGCCTCGGGGCTGAAACCGAACCGCGCCAGCACCGCGATTGCCATGAAGCTGGCCGCGCCGAGCAGCATCATCGCCTTGACGATCTGGACCCAGGTCGTAGCGGTCATGCCGCCGAACAGCACGTAGAGCGTCATCAGCACACCGACGATGACGACGGCATAGCCATAAGGCAGTCCGAAGAGCAGCCGGATCAGCTGCCCCGCCCCCACCATCTGCGCGATCAGGTAGAACAGGACGACCAGCAACGTCGAACAGGCCGCCACCATCCGCACCGGTGTCTGGGCAAAGCGGAAGGAGGCCACATCGGCAAAGGTGAAACGGCCCAGATTGCGCAACCGCTCGGCCATCAGGAAGAGCAGGATCGGCCAGCCTACTAGAAAGCCGATCGAATAAATCAGACCGTCATAGCCATCGGCATAGATCTGCGCGGAAATGCCTAGGAACGAGGCCGCCGACATGAAATCGCCCGCGATCGCCAGACCATTCTGAAAGCCGGTGATGCCGCCGCCCGCCGTATAGAAATCCGACGCCGTGCGCGTCCGCCGCGCCGCCCAACGGGTGATCGCCAGCGTCAGCGCGACGAAGGCGGCAAACATGCCGATCGCCGTCCAGTTCGTCGCCTGCTGCACCGCCGGGCCGATCGCATGGGCCTGTGCCGCCGACATCGGGCTGATCGCCAGCAGCACGGCGAGCGCGGATAGGCCGCGCCTCATGCGCCATACTCCGTGCGCAGGGCCTCGATCACCGGATCGAAATCGCGATTGGCGCGCCAGACGTAAAGCCCGGTCAACAGGATCGCCAGCGCGATGACGCCCAGACCGACCGGAATGCCCCAGCTGGTCGCGCCTCCGCTGACCGATTGGGCCAGCAACGCCTTGTCGAACGCGATCGTCAGCACGAACCCAAAATAGACGATCAGCATGATCGCCGTCAGGACGGTCGTGAATCGTCCTCGCCTGCGAACGAGCGCGATATAGCGCGGATCGCGCGCCAGCCGGGCAGCGGCATCCTCCATGGCATTCTCCTAACCCCCGCACCGCATATCGGTGTCGTGGCGGCCATGCTCCCCTGCCCCCGTCGTAACGTCAAGCGCGATTGGGGCGATAGGCGTTCAGGTCGATGCCATGCCGGGCGACCTTGTCGTAAAAGGTCTTGCGCGGGATGCCGAGTATGGCGAGCGCGGCGCGGACGTCGCCTGCCACTTCCTCCAGCACGGCGCGGATCGTCGCGCCCTCGAACTGCTCGACCCGCTCCGGCAGGGGAAGCGGATCACCCGCATCGCGCGCCTCGCCGAACAGGCCCAGCGCGACGCGATTGGCATAGTTGCGCACCTCGCGCACATTGCCGGGCCAGTCATGCGACAACAGCCGGGCATGGATGCCGCCGTCGATCATCGGCACCGGCCGCCCGAACCGCTCCGCCGCTTCGCGCAGGAAATGGGCGAAGAGCAGCGGCACATCGGCCCGCCGCTCGCGCAAGGGCGGCACGCGCAGTCGAACCGCATCCAGCCGGTAGAGCAGGTCCGCGCGGAACCGCCCCTCCGCCACCGCCCGCGCCAGGTCGGACTTGGCGGCGGCGACGATGCGCAGGTCGAGCACCTGCGGGTCTTCGGCCCCGATCGCGCGCACCTCCCGCTCCTCGACCACCCGCAGCATCCGGCCCTGGAGCGCAGGCGCCATGCTGTCGACCTCGTCCAGGAACAGCGTGCCGCGATGCGCCGCCGCGATCCGGCCCGGCGTCCGGCCATGCGCCTGACCGAACAACTCGTCCTCGGCAATCGCCTCGGGCAGCGCGGCGCAGTCGACCGCAATGAAGGGCCGGGTCCGCCTGGCGCTCCAACGGTGGAGCAGCAGCGCGACCAGTTCCTTGCCGGTGCCCGTCTCCCCCTCGACCAGTACGTCGACATCGGCCTGCGCGACCTGCCGCACCGTCTCGCGCAACCGCATCATGACGGGCGTTTCGCCGATCAACGGATAAGCACCCTGCGCCTCCTCGGCCGCTTGCCGCAGGCGTCGGTTGTCGAGGACCAGCCGCCGCATTTCGAGCGCACGCTCGACGCTGGCCACCAGATGGTCTGCCGCAAAGGGCTTGGCGACGAAATCGTGCACGCCCTGTTTCAGCGCGGCGACCGCCATCGGCACGTCGCCATGCCCGGTCATCAGGATCACCGGTATCTCGGCATCGATCGCCGCGATCCGCCGGGACAGCTCGATCCCGTCGATACCGGGCATCCGGATGTCGGAGACGACCATGCCGGGGAAGTCCGCCGTTATCGTCGCCAGCGCGGCCAGCGGATCGCCATGCGCCTCGACATCGATCCCGGCCAGCTCGAACGACTGGGCCAGCGCCTGGCGCAGCACCGTGTCGTCATCGACGAGCAGGACACGCAGCGTCTCGTTCATGCCCGGCGCATCCGCAATCGAAAGCCCGCACCGCCCAAGGTCGAGGGGATGGTTTCCAGCACGCCGCCAAACTCCGTCATGATATCCTGCGCAATCCCCAGGCCCAGGCCCAATCCATCGGGCTTACCCGTCACAAAGGGGGTGAAAATCTCCGTCGCGATCGCGGGGTCGAGGCCGGGCCCATTATCCTCGACGATCAGTTCGATGCCATCGGCCCGCTCCGCAACGGTCAACCGTACCCGAGGGGACGGGCATCCCGCCACGGCATCAAGCGCATTCTGCAGCAGATTGACCAGCACCTGCTCCAACCGAACCCGTCCCGCCACCACCATGGGCAGGGCTTCGCCGCTCGGCCGTTCCAGGGCGACGCCCGCCGTGCGGAACCGGTCGCCGATCAACAGCATGGTCCCGTCGAGCACCGCGTCGAGCGATACCGGGCCCAGCCCATGGCTCCCGCGCCGGACGAAGCGCCGCATCTCCTGAACGATCGATCCGATCCGCTCGGTCAACTCGACGATGGTCGCCAGATTGCCCGAGGCCTGCTCCGGCTTGTCGCGCGACAGGAAGGTCCGGGCATTGTCCGCCAGCGTCCGGATCGCGGCGACCGGCTGGTTGATCTCATGCGCGACGCCTGCGGTGATCGAGCCGAGCGAGCCCAGACGATTGGCCTGGGCCAGTTCCTCGCGCGCGGCGCGGAAACGCTGGTCGGCGCGGATACGCTCGGCAATCTCCACGGTGAGCTGATCGTTGGTCGCGCGCAGTTCGGCGGTGCGTCGGGCGACCTCGTCCTCCAGGGCCTCGCGCGCCATCGCGGCGCGTTCAGCGCGTGTCCGCCGCCAGATCGCCACGAGCGTCAGGCCGACCAGCAGCACCCCGATCAACGCCGTCGCCGACCGTACCCAGCTATCTGCGTCGCGCAGCGCGGGCTTGGTGGGAAGGATATGGACGAGCCGCCAATGGGGAAGTGGTGCCGGGATCGCGCCAACGACGAAACGCGCGCCGTCGCGGTCGGTCGCATCACGACCGATGATCCGATAGGGGCCGGGGCGTAGCGTGATGTTGCCGAATTGCTGACTATCGCGGATCGCCGCCTGAGCCGCCGGGGTGAGCGGATGGGTCAGCGTGAACTCCGCGCGCGGGTCCGTCGTGACCACGACGACGCCGTGATCGTCGAGCAGCAGGGTCTGGCCCGCATCGCTCGCCCAAGCCTGTACGATACGGTCGAACTCGACCTTGACGACGACCACGCCGTCGGGGGCTGAGGCCGGGCCGATACGGCGCGCCAGGAACAGGCCCGGCCGATGGCTGGTATTGCCCAGCGCGAAATATTCCGCCGTGCCGGTGCGCATCGCCTGACGGAAATAGGGCCGGAAGCTGTAATCCCGCCCGACAAAGCTGTCCGGCCGCCCCGCATTGGAGGCGGAGATGGTGCGTCCGCTCCGATCGATGGCATAGATGACCGGCGCGCCCGTCCGCTCCGCCAACCCACGCAGCTTCTCGTTCAGCCGTTCGGCGGCTTGATGCGATCCGTTGCGCAGCGCCGCGGCCACATCGGGATATTCGACCAGGACGATCGGCAACAGGCGAAAGCGCTGCAACTCGCTGTTAAGCAGCCGTTCCTGCTGGCGCGCGATGCGCACGGCTTCGGTGCGGAGCCCCGCCACGGCTTGGCGATGCGCGTAGACCCGTAGGGCCAAGGCTGCCGCGATAGCCACCAGCAGCACCGCCAGCACAGGCAGGGCGTAGCGCCGAAGATAGTGACGGCTGATGGACGGAGGCAGGGACATATGTGCGAAATATCGCAACACCGACCCGATTGTCATGCGGATTTTCGCGCTCATTCAACGACTTATCGATTATTTATCGTTATATTACAGTACGTTAGGGTGGCGTTTTAGGAATTTGTAAAGCACGGCGGCATCTCGCACACTGGGTTCAATTCGGAAGCGCGGTCCACCGCGTCCGGTCCACCTTTTTGCAGAGGATGTCGAATAGCCATGATCGCCCAAGATTATGCCGTGGCAGAGGCGCCCCGCCGGGCGCGCATCTGGTCCCACCTTTACGTACAGGTCATATTCGCGATCGTGCTGGGCGCGTTCATCGGCCATTTCTGGCCTGCGTTCGGCGAGTCGCTGAAGCCGATCGGCGATGCCTTCATCAAACTGGTGAAGATGATCATCGCACCCGTGATCTTCCTGACGGTCGTCACCGGTATCGCCGGCATGCGCGAACTCGGGTCGGTCGGCCGCGTCGCGGGCAAGGCATTTTTCTACTTCATCACCGTATCGACCTTCGCGCTGATCGTCGGCCTGATCGTCGCCAATGTCGTCCAGCCGGGCGCGGGCATGCACATCGATCCCACCACGCTGAAGGCCGGATCGATCGCCGAATATACCGCCAAGGCGCATGACACGACCGTCACCGGCTTCCTGCTGGGCATCATCCCTGACACGCTGGTCAGCGCCTTCACTCAGGGCAACATCCTGCAGGTGCTGATGGTCGCGATCCTGTTCGGCATTTCGATGGCGCTGGTCGGCGAGCCTGCCCGCCCGCTGCTGAACAGCCTGGAGCGGATCAGCGTCGTCGTCTTCCGCATGGTCGGCATCCTGATGCGCGCCGCGCCGATCGGTGCATTCGGTGCGATCGCCTTCACCATCGGCAAATATGGCGTCGGCAGCCTGGTCAACCTCGGCGCGCTGGTCGCGACCTTCTATTTCACCTCGATCCTGTTCGTCGTCGTCGTGCTCGGCACCATCGCCCGCGCCAACGGTTTCTCGGTCCTGAAGCTGATCCGCTATCTGAAGGCCGAACTGCTGCTGGTCCTCGGCACCTCGTCCTCCGAAGCCGCGCTGCCCAACCTGCTCGTGAAGATGGAGCGGGCCGGTTGTGAGAAGTCGGTCGTCGGCCTGGTCGTGCCCACCGGCTATTCGTTCAACCTTGACGGCACCAACATCTATATGACGCTGGCCGCGCTGTTCATCGCCCAGGCCTGCGGCGTCGATCTGTCGCTCGGTCAGCAGCTCGCCCTGCTCCTCGTCGCGATGCTCTCGTCCAAGGGCGCGGCGGGCGTCACCGGTGCGGGCTTCATCACGCTGGCCGCCACCCTGTCGATCGTGCCCGACGTTCCGGTGGCGGGGATGGCGCTGATCCTAGGCGTCGACCGCTTCATGTCCGAGTGCCGCAGCCTGACCAACTTCATCGGCAACGCGGTCGCCACCGTCGTCGTCGCCCGTTGGGAAAATGCCCTCGACAAGGAAGCGCTCGACGCCGCCCTGAACGGCCATCCCATCCTCCCCGCCCCTGCCGCCACCCAGGCTGCGGTTGCCTGATCCCTATCCGGGCCCGGCCGATCCACCGGCCGGGTCATTTTTGTTTACCTGGATGCGATAAAGCAGCCGACGTGACGACAGAATGGTTTGATTGAAGGGGGTTATTTCCATGAAGTTTCTTTGGCTTGCTGGCACCGCCATGGTGTCGGCGACCGGGATGGTCGCATCCCCGGCGGTGGCGCAGACCGTCACGCCCAAGGCGGCCGCGGAACCCGCCAGCCCTGCCAGCACCGCCTATCCGACCAGCGCGGCAGGCGACGGCAATACGGTGGGCGGCTACAACCAGTCGCGCTGGGCCGAGGATTGGCGCAAGATGTGCGATCCGGCCAAGCGCGACGATCCCATCGACGCCTTGAAGTGCGTGAAGCTGACCGAGGACGGCAAGTCCTACGTCACCTTCTCGGGCGAGGCGCGTGCCCGCATGAACCTGACCACCAACCCCAATCTGCGCGAGGTCGAGCAGCAGCGTCAGGATATCCTGCGCCTCGTCGGCGGTGCCGATGTGCATCTGGGCGACCATTTCCGGGTGTTCGGCGAACTCGGCCGCGCCGAGCTGCAGGGTATCAACCTGGGCACGCCCGGCGGCAACCTGCGCAACAAATTGGCGGTGCAGCAGCTCTTCGCCGAGGTGAAGGGCAAGGCGCTGGGCCTGGACGTCGGCGTGCGCGCCGGGCGTCAGGAGTTTTTCGACGGGCCGCAGCTGCTGACCGTCGGTCGTGACAACAACACGCTCTACTTCGTGCTCGACGGCGTGCGCGCTTATGCGCGGGGGAAGGATGCGCGGATCGACGTGTTCGATCTGAACTATGTCACCTACGGCTTCCAGGGTATCAGCGACGACAAGACCAATCCCGATATCCGCTTCACCGGCGCGACCTTCGGCTTTCGCCTGTCGCCCCAATTGTTCGGCGGATCGAAGCTGTTCCTCGATCCGTTCATCTGGCGGTTGCGCAATCGGCGCGCGACCTGGGGGCCGACGACCGCGCTTGAGGAACGCTATTTCCTGGGTCTGCATGCTTATGGCGATGCCGGGCCGTTCAATATCGACTGGACCGTCAACAATCAGCGCGGCACCTTCGGCAACCGTCCGATTTCGGCATGGCAGGCCTTTGTAGCGCAGACCTATCGCCTGGGCAAGAAGCCCGATGCGCCGCGCGTCGGCGTGCATTTCGACTATGGTTCGGGCGGTGGCGCCTATCAGCGCAACGGCGAGCTGAACACGACCAGCGGCCTGTTCGGCAACAATATCTATTACAGCTATGGCCTGTTCCTGACGCCGACGAACCTGTTGTACGCCGCGCCGAACTTCACCTTCTCGCCCGTCAAGGGCGTGCGTCTGGCGACTGAATATGGCTTCGCCTGGCGGCCCGACGAATTCGACGCCGTTTATCGGGCCAGCGGTGCGCCATGGGCGGGCACGCAGAATGTGCGTGGCAAGAAGGTCGGCGAGGTCGCTCGCCTTCAGGCGACATGGACCATCACGCCGCGTCTTTCGTTCGTTGGCCGATACGAACATTTCAAGGCCGACACGGTGCTGCAGCGGGCCAACCTCAAAAGCTCGGACTTCTGGGCAGGATGGTTGAGCTTCCGCTTCTGACGCCAGAACAGCCGGACAATCGGCCGTTTGATCGTCAGCCGCCGCGCCTCGCCAGGACGCGCGACACGATCGGGCCAAGGCTTTCCGCCTTGGCCCGATCCATATGCGAGATATGCGTGATCAGCGCCTGATCGAGCACCGTGTCGATCGGCGAGGCGGTTCGCTCCGCAGGCAGCATCGCCGCCAGTTCGACGACCAGCGCCCGCGCCGTCGCGGCATTGGCGGCAAGCTGCGCCAGGACCGTATCGACCTCGACATGCGCCTCGTCCTCGCGCCAACAGTCATAGTCGGTGACCATGCCGATCAACGCATAGGGAAGCTCCGCCTCGCGCGCCAACTTGGCCTCGGGCATGGCGGTCATGCCGATCACATCGGCGCCCCATTGACGGTAGAGATGGCTTTCCGCACGGGTCGAGAATTGCGGCCCCTCCATCGCCAGATAGGTGCCGCCATGCACCATCCGCGCCCCTGCCCGCTCGCCCGCCTGCGCGGCCAGCGTCGACAGGCGCGGACAGACCGGATCGGCCATCGAGACGTGCGCGACCAGGCCTGCACCGAAAAAGCTGGTGTCGCGGTGGACGGTCCGGTCGATGAACTGGTCGACCGCGACGAAATGGCCCGGCGGCAATTCCTCGCGCAGCGACCCGATGGCGGAGATCGCCAGCACATCGGTACAGCCCGCGAGCTTCAGCGCATGGATATTGGCACGCGCATTCAGCTCGGTCGGCGACAGGCGATGGCCCCGGCCATGCCGCGGCAGGAAGACGAAACGGACATTGCCGATCCGTCCCTGCACCAGACTGTCGGACGGCACACCCCAGGGCGTGTCGATCACCAGCGTCTCGACATCCTCCAGCGCGTCGATCGCGTAAAGCCCCGAGCCGCCGATGATCCCGATCGTCCAGCCTGTCATACCGCGCTCCTGTTCCATGACAGGCCGGTTAAGCGGTTAACGGACCAAAGCAAAGGGGCGCACGGGGGGAGGACCCGTACGCCCCTCGCTCAACCGCGTCGGCCGGGGGTTCGGGGATTTAGCCGGACGCGGGAACCGTGGACGTCGCCCCGCCTTCACGCAGGCCACCGCCCAGCGCGACATAGAGGGTGACGTCATTCTGAAGGGCGGCACTGCGCAGGGTCAGCAACTGCTGTTCGGCGGAGAACAGATTGCGCTCGGCGTCCAGCACTTCGAGATAGATGGCGATGCCGTTGGTGTAGCGGAGCCGCGCGGTGCGGGCGAGCCGACGCTGCGCCTCGACCGCGCGGGTCTGCGCCTCGATCTGCTCGGCATAGCGACGGCGAGCGACCAACGCATCGGCCACTTCCCGGAACGCCCCCTGCACCGTACGCTGATAGGCGGCGGTCAGTTCGTCCGCCTGCGCGCGGCTGAGCTTCAACTGCGCGTTGCGGCGGCCCCAGTCGAAGATCGGGAGCAAGGCGGCACCCTGCACCTGATATTGCGTCGAATCGCCGTCGATCAGACTGCGGAGCGCGGGCGACACGAAGCCCGCCAGCCCGGTCAGCGAGATGCTGGGCAGGAAGGCCGCGCGCGCCGCACCGATATTGGCATTGGCCGCTAGCAATTGCTGCTCGGCCTGAAGCACATCGGGTCGATTGACGAGCAGCGCCGACGGCAATCCCGGCTCGATCGCGGCGAACTGGTTCTGGTCGCCCAGACGCCGTCCGGCGGGAAGCGGCCCGGTAATCGGGCCGCCAACCAGCACGGTCAGCAAATTCTGCGACTGGGCGACCGTACGGCGCAACTCAGCCAGCTGCGTTTCCGCCTGGGTCAGCAGGGCCGCCGCCTGGTCGTAATCGACGCTGGAGGTGACGCCCGCATCCATCCGCCGTTTGGCGATGCTCAAGCCTTCGCGGCGGCTGGCAACGGTCCGCTCGGCCAGCGCGATCTGTTCCTCGGCCGCACGGATCTGGAGATAGGTCGCGGCGACCTGGCCCACCAGCGACAGGCGGAAGGCGCGCTCCGCCTCGACCGTCGCCAGATATTGCCGCCGCTGCGCCTCCGCCAGGTTGCGGACCCGGCCCCAGAAATCCAGCTCAAAGCTCGACACCCGTGCGCCCAGCGAGAACTGGTTATAGGTGATCGAGGTCGGATTTTCGGCGTTCCCGGCGCCGGGGATCGCATTGCCGAAGCCCAGCGAGTTGAGCGGCACGCGGGTCCGCGACGCGCCTGCCGAGGCATCCAGCGCGGGTAGGCGCTGCGCATCCTGAATGCGATACTGCGCCCGTGCCTGCGCGACCCGCGCCACCGCCTGCGCCAGATCGCGGTTGTTGGCGAGCGCGGCGGCGATATAGGCCTTCAGCTGGTCGTCGCCGAAGAATTCGCGCCAGCCAATCTCGGCCGCCGTCCGGGTGCCGGTCGCCATCTCGGGATAGGTGGCGGAGACCGGCGCGATCGGCTGGCGATATTGCGGCGCCAGGTTGCAACCCGCCAGCGCACTGGTCAGCGCCAGTGCAGCGGCCGCGCGGGAAAAGGCCTTACGCATGGGCCGGGCCCTCCTCTTCACCCGTTCGTCCGTCACGCTCGCGCGCCTCCTCTTCGGCATCGGCGGCCTCATGGTCATGCTCGCGCGCCAGCCACTTCTTGGCCGCGATGTAGAAGACGGGGGTGAAGAAGATGCCGAACGCGGTCGCCGCGATCATGCCGCCCATGACGCCGGTGCCGACCGCACGACGGCTGGCCGCGCCCGCCCCGCTTGCGATGAACAGCGGCACCATGCCCAGGATGAAGGCAAGGCTGGTCATCAGGATCGGGCGCAGACGCTGCCGCGCCGCCTCCAGGGTCGCCTCGAAGGGCGAACGGCCGCCTTCCTCGTCCTCGATCGCGAACTCCACGATCAGGATCGCGTTCTTCGCTGCCAGGCCGATGATCGTGATGAGGCCGACATTGAAGTACACGTCCGCCGAGAAGCCGCGGAAGATGGTCAGCAACACTGCACCCAGCACACCGAACGGCACCACCAGCAACACAGCCAGCGGGATCGCCCAGCTTTCGTAGAGCGCCGCGAGCAGCAGGAAGACCACGACCAGCGACAGGCCCAGCAGCAGGCCGATCTGGCCGCCCGCCTGGCGTTCCTCGAACGCGGTGCCGGTCCATTCGAAGCTCATGCCCGCCGGCATCACTTCGCGTGCGATCTTCTCCATTTCGTTGAGCGCGGTGCCGGTCGACTGGCCGGGTGCCGCCATGCCCGAAATGGTCAGCGACGGATAACCGTTATACCGCTCCAGCTGCTGCGGCCCGTTCTGCCACCGCACCTTCGTGAAGGCGGAGAACGGCACCATATTGCCCTGCGTATTGCGGACGCGCAGCGCCAGCACATCCTCGGGCGACATACGCTGCGGTGCGTCGGCCTGAAGATAGACGCGCAACACATTGCCTTCGCGGACGAAGTCGTTCGCATAGGCCGAGCCGAAGGCGATCGACAGCGTCTGGTTCACATCCGCGATCTGAAGCCCCAGCGCGCGCGCCTGGATACGATCGATATCGACATAGAGCTGCGGCGCCGGGCCCAGGCCTTCGGGGCGAACGCCCATCAGCACCTTGTTCTGCGACGCCTTGGCCAGGATCGCGCCCTGCGCCTGTTGCAGCGCGGCTTCACCCAGGCCCGACCGATCCTCGATCTTCATCGAGAAGCCGGTGGCGTTGCCCAACGCCTGGATCGGCGGCGGGTCGAGCGCGAAGATGGTCGCCTCCGGGATCGACTGGACGAAGCCCATCGTCTTGCCGACCAGCGTGGTCGAGTTGTTCGCGGTCCCCTTGCGGTCATGCCATGGTTTCAGGTTGACGAACGAGATGCCCGCCGACTGGCCCTGGCCGAAGAAGTTGAAGCCCGCGACCGACACGATGTCGGACACCTGCGGCTGGGCGTGGAGGAACTTCTCGACCTTGGTGATCGCCTCGCCCGTCCGCTCCAGCGTGGCACCGGGCGCCGCGTCATAGGACACGAAGATATAGCCCTGGTCCTCGGTCGGCAGGAAGCCGCCGGGGATGCGGGTGAACATCAGGCCGGTGATGACGACGACGACGGCGAACACCGCCAGCCAGCGAACCGGCCGCGTCATCATCCGCTTCACGCCGCCCGTGTATTTTTCCGTACCACGGCCGAACCTGTCGTTGAACCAGTTGAAGAAGCGCTGCGGCAGGCCGCGCACGCCCGGCTTGGGCTCGGGCCGATCCTCCAGATGCGCATCCTCCTGCTTCAGCAGCGTCGCGCACAGGGCGGGCGTCAGCGTCAGGGCGAGTACGGCGGAGAAGAAGATCGACACCGCCAGCGTCACCGAGAACTGGCGATAAATGCCCCCCGTGGAACCGGGAAAGAACGCCATCGGGATGAACACCGCGACCAGCACCAGCGTAATGCCGATGATCGCCCCGGTGATCTGCCCCATCGCCTTCACGGTCGCGCGGCGCGGGCTCAGTCCCTCCTCCGACATGATACGCTCGACATTCTCGACGACGACGATCGCGTCGTCGACCAGGATGCCGATCGCCACCACCATGCCGAACAGCGACAGCGTATTGATCGAGAAACCGAAGGCCAGCAGGCCGATACAGGCACCGCCCAGCGCGATCGGCACGACGATCGCGGGGATCAGCGTGGCGCGCCAGTTCTGCAGGAACAGGAACATCACCAGGAAGACGAGGATCATCGCCTCGACCAGCGTATGGATCACGCTTTCGACCGAAGCCGTGATGAACGGCGTCGTGGTGAAGGGAACGCTCCAGGTCACATCGGCGGGGAAGCTCGACTGAAGCTGCTTCATCTTGGCCGCTACCGCGTCGGCGGTCGCCAGCGCGTTCGCGCCGCTCGCCAACTGCACGGCGAGACCGACCGTCTCCTTGCCGTTCAGGGTCAGGCGGAAGCCGTAATTGTCCTTGCCCAGTTCGACCCGCGCCACATCGCCCAGCCGGATCGCCGAACCGTCGGGATTGGCGCGAATGATGATCTGGCGGAACTGTTCGGGCGTCGCGAAACGGTTCTGGGTGATGATCTGCGCGGTGAACTCGGCCGTGCGGTTCAATGGCTGGGCGCCGATCGAGCCGCCCGCGGTCTGGCTGTTCTGCTCCTGCACCGCCGCCAGCGCCTCGGATGCCGACAGGTTATAGCCAGCGAGCTTCTGCGGATCGAGCCAGATGCGCATCGCATAGGGCGAGCCAAACAACTGCACGTCGCCCACGCCCTCGATACGACGCAGCTCGTTCCGGATGTTGTTCTCTGCGAAATTGCCCATCTCGACCGGGCTGGTCTTGCCCGACTTGGAGCTGAGCGTGATGACTTCCAGGAAGCCCGCCGAGCCCTCGGTCACCTGGATGCCGAGTGCGCGCACCTCCTGCGGCAGACGCGGTTCGGCGCGGCTCAACCGGTCCTGAACCTGCGTGCGGGCCACGTCCAGATTGGTGCCGGGTTTGAAGGTGACGGTGATCTGCGCGGTGCCGTTCGAACGGCTGGTCGACGCCATGTACAGGAAATTGTCGACCCCGTTCAGTTCCTTCTCGATGACGGCCGTCACCGAACGGTCCATCACCTCGGCATCGGCGCCGTTATAATTGATCGCCAGGTTCAACGCGGGCGGCGCGACGGACGGATAGCTTTCGATCGGCAGCAGCCGCAGCGAAATCACACCGAACAGCGCGATGAAGAGCGCGATCACCCAGGCGAATACCGGGTGATAGACGAAGAAGCGGTTCATGATGCTCTACTCCGGCGATCAGCGGCCTGAGGCGGGCTGAGCGCCCGTCTGGCCCTGCGCCTGTGCGCCGCCCGGTTGGCCCGGCTGTTGCCCAGCTTCCTGAATGCGGACCCTCTGGCCCGGCTGCACCTTCTGCCAACCTTCGGTGATGACCTTCTCACCGGGCTTGAGCCCGGTCAGAATCACCCAGTTGCTGCCGACCTGACCACCCAGCGTCACCGGGCGCGACTGGACCGTGCCCGACCCGTCGACCACCATGACGGAGGCCGCCTGGTTGCTCAGCTGGACCGCGCGCTGCGGGATCGAGATGCCGTTGCGCAGCGTGCCCGCCGTGACATGCGCGCGGACGAACTGGCCGGGCAGCAACATGCGGTTGGGATTGGGGAAGCGTGCGCGCAGCTGCTGGCTGCCCGTCGTCGGATCGACCGTCTGCCCGGCAAAGTCGAGCTGGCCGGTCGGGCCATAGTCCGACCCGTCCTCCAGCGTCAGGCGCACGGTGATGTGCGACAAATCGGGCAGCGCCAGACCACCCGAACGCGCCTGCTGGATCAACTCGCTCAGCGCCGCATTCGACTGGGTGAAGACGGCGTAGATGGGTGACATCTGGTCGACTTGGGTCAGCGGCGTCGCCTGGGTCGCGCTGACCAGTGCGCCCTCGGTCACCTGCGCACGGCCCACCCGGCCTGCGATCGGCGCGCGGACGATGGTGTAGCTGAGCTGCAACTGCGCGCGCGACAGGGCGGCGCGGGCGTCGGCGACGCTGGCATCCGCCTGGCGCAAGGTCGACTGGGCGGCGTCGAACTCCTGGGCGCTGACCGCGCGTTCCGACACCAGCGGCTGGTAACGCCGCACGATCGAGGCGGCATTGATCCGGGCGGCCTCGGCACGGGCGAGCGCGGCCTGTGCCTGCTGCACCTGGGCGCGGTAATCGCGCTGGTCGATGCGGAAGAGCGGCTGCCCCTCGGCGACGTCGGTGCCCTCCCGGTACAGGCGCCGCTCGACGATACCATCGGTCCGGGCGCGCACTTCGGCGCTGCGGATCGCCTCGATCCGGCCGGGCAGTTCGATGATGTTGGGCACTGCGGCCGATTGCACCGTGATCGCCGTGACGAGCGGCGGCGGCGGAGCTGCCTGCTGCTGCTCAGACGCCCCTTGTCCGCAGGCGGCCAGTGCCAATGCCATCGCAAGCGACGGCCCCAGGACGGTAAATTTGGACACGCCGTGAAACTCCCTGAACCACGTGACGTTTAAGTCATTCAAATCCCCTGTACCTCGCACTTGCAAAAAAGCAACGGCTAGGTGCAATTAAATTTGACCTATGCCGTGGGAGGCCGCAGAAGGGGGATCATGACAGTCACCAAACGGACCGCTGGACGCCCGACGCGAGAGCAGGCGCAGCATATTGACGACATCATCCTCTCCGGCGCGCGCGAGGCGTTTTGCAGCCGCGGGATCGAGGGGACTTCGATGGAAGAAATCGCCTTATCCGTGGGGGTTAGCAAGCATACTATCTATCGCCGCTATGCTGGCAAGATGGCGCTGCTCGATGCGGTGGTGACGCGCGACCTCGATCGGCTGAACCAGACGATGCTGGACGAGAGCATCGGGGCCAATCCGTTGGAGCGATTGAAGAATTCGGCGCGCCGTTTCTTCTTTTTCTGCGTCGAGCCCGACTCGGTCCGTTTCATGGCCTTTCTGACATCGGAGGCCGTTTTCTCCGAGGAATTGCGTCAGCGATTCGCGACATGGGACCGGGTGTTGTCCGATCCGATCATCGCCTGCATCCAGGCATCACAGGATGCCGGGCTGTTGCGGCGTGACGACAGTGCCATGGCATTGTTCAGCCTGTTGGCCGACATTCTCGACGGCCCCAGCCGCCGGATGCAGTTCGATCTGCCCGATCCGTTCAGCGGGCTAGATCCCGACAATTTCTTCGAACATCGCTGGTCGGTCTTCTTGAAGGTCGCGACCGCCGGATGATCCTGCGCGCATGATCGGGAACGGGGGATGACGGCGGGCGTTGGCGGGCCATGTCCGACGACCTGCTGATCTTCCGCCCCGACGATGTCGATCTGTCCCGCTCGCCCCTCCGTCGCGGCATAAACGAGCCGACCTATGTGCTGGGGGCGTTCAACCCCGGCATGACCCGGCTGGTCAATGGCAATATCCTGTTGATGGTCCGCGTGGCCGAGGCGCTGAGCCAGCCGGTCGATGGCGATCATGTCCGCGCGATCCGCTGGACGCCGGACGGCTATGTGCTCGACCGCTATCCCCTGTCGGGGGTCGACATGACCGATCCGCGCCAGTTCGCCATTCGCGGCAGCGCCCACCGGATATTGGCGCTGACCTCGCTATCCTGGCTGTTGCCGGTCGAACTGTCGGCCGATGGCTCGGCCATCATCGCCGTCCATTATGACAAGGCGATCGAACCGGCCGCGACGTGGCAGGATTATGGGGTCGAGGACGCCCGGATCAGTCGGGTCGGCGACCGCTGGTACATGACCACCTGTTCGGTGTCGGCCGAACGGCATTCGACGACGCTCCATATCTCCGACAATGGGCTCGACTATCGGCTGGCGGGGATCATCCTCGACCACCAGAACAAGGATATGCTGTTTTTCGAAGGGCTGGTCGAAGGTCGCTTCATGGCGCTGACCCGGCCGCTTGGCGAAGTCTATTTCGCCTATCCGGATGAGAGCCCGTTCGTCGGTGGGCCATCGATCAATTTCGCGACCTCCCCCGATGCGCTGCATTGGAAGCCGCTCGAGGCTCCCGGCATCAGGGCGCGCAAGGACTCCGTCTCGGCGATGAAGGTGGGCGGCGGCACACCGCCGATCCTGACCGAGCGTGGCTGGCTGACCCTCTATCACGGCGTCGAGCGGCGCGAGGCGGTCGGCATCTATCGCAGCTTCTGGGCCTTGTTCGACAAGGACGATCCAACACGCATCCTCCATCTTGCCGACGATCGACCCGTTTTGGAGGCCGATCCGGCGCTGACCGCGTCGATCGCTCATCAGATGTACTTGCCGACCCCCGTGGTCTTTTCGACCGGGATGATCGACATGGGCGACCATTATCTGGTGGCCAGCGGCGAGGCCGATCTCGCCTGTCGCATGACACGCCTGTCCAAGGCTCTGTTCGCATGAGCGCTCGGCCCTGGTGGCAATCGGCCGTCCTCTACCAAATCTATCCCTGGTCGTTTCAGGACAGCGATGGCGACGGGATCGGCGATCTGCGCGGGATCGAGAGCCGCCTCGACTATCTGGTTGATCTGGGGATCGATGCGATATGGCTTTCGCCGATATTTCCGTCACCTATGGCCGACTTTGGCTATGACGTGGCGGATTATTGCGGCATCGATCCGCGGTTCGGCACGCTGGCCGATTTCGACTCGCTCCTGGCATCGGCGCATGCCCGCGGGCTCAAGCTGCTGCTCGATTTCGTGCCCAATCATAGTTCGGACCAGCACCCCTGGTTCGTCGAAAGCCGGTCGAGCCGCGACAATCCCAAGCGCGACTGGTATATCTGGCACGACGCCGCGCCCGGTGGCGGTCCGCCCAACAACTGGATCAGCGATTTCGGCGGCTCGGCCTGGACCTGGGATGAGGCGACGGGCCAATATTATTACCACGCCTTTCTGAAGGAGCAGCCGGACCTCAACTGGCGCAATCCGGCGGTCCGCACGGCGATGCTCGACGTGCTGCGCTTCTGGTTCGCGCGCGGGGTCGATGGGTTCCGGATCGACGTCTTGTGGCACATCGTCAAGGACGCGAGCTTTCCCGACAATCCGATCAATCCGGACTGGGACCCGGCGACGGGCGAGATGAACCGGGTGTTCCAACTTCATTCGACCGACCAGCCCGAGGTCCACGACATCGCCGCCGAGATGAGGGCCATTGCCGATGCGTTCGGCCGCGAGGGCGACGAACGGGTGCTGATCGGCGAGATATACCTGCCGGTCGCGCGATTGATGCGCTATTATGGCGAGCATGGCGAGGGCGTGCACCTACCCTTCAACTTCCAGTTGATCGACGCGCCTTGGGAGGCCCGGCATCTGGCACGGATGATCGCCGAATATGAGGCTGCCCTGCCCCCCGGCGGCTGGCCCAACTGGGTGCTCGGCAATCATGACCGCCCGCGCAGCGCGACCAGGCGCGGCCCGGCCCAGGCGCGGGTCGCGGCGATGTTGCTCCTGACGCTCCGTGGCACGCCGACGCTTTATTATGGCGACGAACTGGGCATGGAGAATGGCGACATTCCGCCCGACCGTGTCCGTGATCCCCGCGAGTTGCGCGAGCCGGGCCTCGGCCTGGGCCGCGACCCGGTGCGTACGCCCATGGTCTGGGACGACAGCCCGCATGGCGGCTTCAGCACCGGCGAGCCCTGGTTGCCTCTAGGGGCCGGATGGGCCGGACGCAATGTCGCCAAGGAATTGGCCAACCCGACCTCAATGCTGGCGCTTCACCGCACGCTGCTCGCGCTGCGGCGGACGAGTCCGGCGCTGGCGACGGGATCGATCCGGCTGATCGAGGCCGAGGGTGCCGTGCTGGCCTATGAACGCGAACAGGATGGCGAGCGCTTCATCATCGCCCTCAATCTCGGCGAGGCGCCCGCCGCCGTCGATCTACCGCCGGGCCGCCCCATCGTTTCGACGCTGGGCGATCTGCCTGCCCCGGTCCCTGCCCTGCTCCGCCCCAATGAGGGGCTGATCCTGAAAGTCGATACCGCCGCATGAAAATCGCAATGATTGCCCCGATCGCGTGGCGCACCCCGCCGCGCGCCTATGGCCCCTGGGAATTGGTGACGAGCCTGCTGACCGAGGCGCTGGTCGCACGCGGCGTCGACGTCACCCTCTTCGCGACGCAGGATAGCATCACCGCCGCCACGTTGGCAGGCCCCGTCCCCGCCCCCTATTCGGAAGATCCATCGGTCGATGCCAAGGTCTGGGAGATGCGGCACCTCGCCGCCGTGTTCGAACGGGCGGGCGAGTTCGACCTGATCCACAACCAGGCCGACTTCCCCGCCCATGCTTTTGCTGGGCTGGTTGACACGCCGATGGTGACGACGATCCATGGCTTCTCGTCCGAGCGCATCATGCCGATGTACGAGCCCTATCAGGACAGGGTGTATTATGTGGCCATTTCGGATGCGGACCGGCATCCCCGGCTCCGTTATGCCGACACCATCCATCACGGCATCCCGATCGAAGAATTTCCTTTTGATCCAACGGGTAGTGACGACCTCCTCTTCTTCGGTCGCATCCATCCCGACAAGGGTGCAGCCGAGGCGATCGCAGTGGCCCAGGCCACCGGCCGGCGTCTGATCATGGCGGGGATCATCCAGGATCAGGGCTATTGGGAGCGCGAGGTTCGCCCTCATGTCGACGACGACCGCATCGTCTATCGCGGTCCCGTCGGTGGGACGGATCGTACCGCAGCGCTGGGTCAAGCCAGGGCGCTGCTCCATCTTATCAATTTCGACGAGCCGTTCGGCCTCTCGGTGGTCGAGGCGATGGCCTGCGGCACGCCGGTCATCGCCGTCCGGCGTGGGTCGATGCCGGAATTGATCGAGAACGGCGTCAACGGCTTTCTGGTGGATAATGTCGAGCAGGCAATCCACGCCATCGGCCGGGTCGGCGAGATCGACCGGGCAACCTGCCGGAAGGTGGCCGCAGAGCGCTTCTCGGTCGACCGTATGGCCGACCGCTACGTCCAGCTTTACCGCTCGATCCTGGGCTAATCGCGCTGGGCGAGTGCCACGGCATCGATCCGTTGAAGCATCGTGACAAAGGCATCCAACTCGGCTTGCGTGAACCCGGCGAAGAGCTGCGCCTCCAACTCCAGGGCCTTGGGCGCGACATCGGCGTAAAGCTCGCGTCCCGCATCGGTCAGGACCAGCAGGTGCGAGCGTCGGTCGCCGTCATGCGCCGTGCGCGCGAGCAGGCCGCGGCCGACCATCGCGATCGCGGCGCGCGACACGGTGACCTTGTCCATCCGGCTGCGCTCGCACACCGCCGATTGGGCAACCGCCTCCTCCTCCGCGACGATCGCGATCAGCCGCCATTCGGGGATCGTGAGCCCGAACAGCTGCTGATAGGCGCTGGCGATATGGTCGCTGACCAGGTTCGAGGTGATCGACAACCGATAGGGAAGAAAGCCGTCCAGCCGCAATTCGCGAGATCGTAACATTTGACACCAATTCCCCATTCTGCGATCTGGTAACGGAAGATACTGGATCAGGAGTTGGACGTCATGGCAACCACCCCGAACAATCCGCTGGGCCTGGACGGCTTCGCTTTCTGCGAATTCACCACCCCCGAACCCGAAACGCTGGCGCGCCAGTTCGACATGATGGGCTTCACGCCCACCCATCGGCACCCCGCCAAGGCGATCACGCGGTACAAGCAAGGCCGCATCACCCTGCTGCTCAATGCCGAGGCGGAAGGCCAGGCGGCGGCGTTCCGCGCTGAACATGGCCCTTCGGCCAGCGGCATGGGCTTTTACGTCGCCGACCCGGCTGAGGCGTTCGACCATGCGGTCAAGGGCGGTGCGACGCCGGTCGACGCGACCAGCGGCTGCCTGACCCCGGAGGCCAAGGCGATCGAGGGGATCGGCGGCAGCTATCTCTATCTGGTCAAGGCGGGCGACGACCTGTTCGCCGACTGGAACGAGATCGAGGGCTGGCAGCAGGCGGAGGCCGAGAACAATGTCGGCCTCGACCTGCTCGACCATCTGACCCACAATGTCCGTCGCGGCGAGATGCGGACCTGGTCGGGCTTCTACTCCAAGCTGTTCGGCTTTGAGGAACAGAAATATTTCGACATCAAGGGCAAGGCGACCGGCCTGTTCAGCCAGGCGATGATCGCCCCCGACAAGGCGATCCGCATCCCCCTGAACGAAAGCCAGGACGAGAAGAGCCAGATCGAGGAATTCATCCGCGAATATAATGGCGAAGGCATTCAGCACCTCGCGCTGACCACCGACAATATCTACGAAACCGTCGAAAAGCTGCGCGCGCGCGGCGTCCGTTTGCAGGATACGATCGAGACCTATTACGAACTGGTCGACAAGCGCGTGCCGAACCATGGCGAAGACCTGGACCGGCTGAAGCGCAACCGCATCCTGATCGACGGCAATGTCGGCGAAGAGGGCATTCTGCTCCAGATTTTCACCGAGAATATGGTCGGTCCGATCTTCTTCGAGATCATTCAGCGCAAGGGCAATGAGGGCTTCGGCAACGGCAATTTCCAGGCGTTGTTCGAGTCGATCGAACTCGACCAGATCCGGCGCGGCGTGATTACCGTCGACGCCTGACCGTCACGGTTCCTTCCTCCCCTGTAAGGGGGAGGGGGACCATGCGAAGCATGGTGGAGGGGTGTCGCCCTATCGATAGCGGGATACCCCTCCGTCAGGCCTGACGGCCTGCCACCTCCCCTTACAGGGGAGGAAGAGGGTGCGAGAAGAGGAGAGGAAAAGAGATGACGACATCCTACATCCCCGGCTTCGGCAACCACGTCGCGACCGAGGCGGTCCCCGGCGCGCTTCCCATCGGCCGCAACTCGCCGCAGCGCCCGGCCTATGGCCTTTACGCCGAACAGCTCTCCGGCACCGCCTTCACGGCGCCGCGTCACGAAAACCGCCGTTCCTGGCTCTATCGCCTGCGCCCCACCGCCGAGCACCCGCCCTATGAGCGGTATGACAGCGCGCCCCGCTTCGCCCCCGGCACCAGTGACGCCCCCCTGCCCCCCAATCGCCTGCGCTGGGACCCGGCACCGATGACGCCGCCGGGCACCGACTGGATCGACGGCGTGACGACGATGCTCGCCAACCGCGATCCGGCGGATTTGGAAGGCGTCGCGGTCCATGTCTATGCCTGCAACCGCAGCATGACGCGCGTCTTCGTCGACGCGGACGGCGAGTTGGTCTTCCTGCCCCAATCCGGCCGCTTGACCATCCTGACCGAGCTGGGCCGCATCGACATCGCGCCGGGCCAGATCGCGCTCGTCCCACGCGGCGTTCGCTTCCGCGTCGAACTGCCCGATGGCGAGGCGGCAGGCTATGTCGCGGAGAACCACGGGAGCCTGTTCCGCCTGCCCGATCTCGGCCCGATCGGCGCCAACGGTTTGGGCAACCCCCGCGATTTCGAGACGCCCGTCGCCTGGTTCGAGGATCGCGACGAGTCGACCCAGGTCGTCCAGAAATTCCTCGGCTCGCTCTGGACGATGACGCTCGACCACAGCCCGCTCGACGTGGTCGCGTGGCACGGCAATCTCGCCCCCTGGCGGTACGATCTGTCGCATTTCAACACGATCAACACGGTCAGCTTCGACCATCCCGATCCGTCGATCTTCACCCTGCTGACCTCGCCCAGCGACGTGCCCGGCCGCGCCAATGCCGATCTGGTGCTGTTTCCACCGCGCTGGATGGTGGCGGAGGACACGTTCCGCCCGCCCTGGTTCCACCGCAACGTCATGTCGGAGGCGATGGGCCTGATTACCGGCGCTTACGATGCCAAGGCCGAGGGCTTCCGCCCCGGCGGGCTGTCGCTGCACAATCTGATGGCGGGTCACGGCCCCGACCTCGCCAGCTGGCAGGGGGCGAGCAACGCGGACCTAAAGCCGCACCGGATCGAGGGCACCATGGCCTTCATGGTCGAAAGCTGCTGGCCCTATCGCCCGACCACACATGCGCTGGCGCATGCCCAACTCGATTATGATGCGGTATGGAAAGACTTCCCCAAGGCCCAGCTTCCATGAGCCTGACGCTCCACGGCTATTGGCGGTCGAGCGCGGCCTATCGCGTGCGACTGGCGCTGGCGCTGAAAGGCCTGTCCTATGCCAGCGTGGCGCATGATCTGCGCACCGGCGCGCAGCGTGCGGACGACTACCGCAGGCTCCAGCCGCAGGGACTGGTGCCGGTACTGGAAGGCCCGGACGGTCCGCTGATCCAGAGCCCCGCCATCCTCGAATGGCTGGAGGAGCGCTATCCCGATCCGCCTTTGCTCCCCAGTGACCGCGCAGGACGGGCCGTGGTCCGCGCGATGGCCGCGATCGTCGCGTGCGATATCCACCCGATCAACAATCTGCGCGTGCTGACCATGCTGCGTCAGGCGATGGGGGCCGACGAAGCCGCGATCGGCCGGTGGATCGGCCATTGGGTGACGGAAGGCTTCGCGGCGCTGGAGACGCTGATCGAACGGCATGGCGCGGCCTATGCTTATGGCGATACGCCGACGCTTGCCGACTGCCATATTCTGCCGCAAGTCTATAATGCGGAGCGGTTCGGCGTCGATTTGTCCGCCTTTCCCCGGCTGACGGCAGCCGCGAAACGGCTCCGCGACCGCGTGCCGGAGGCCACGCCTGAAGTCCAGGGCGATGCGGTATGAGTGACGAACGCCTGACGGCCACGCCTGCCGGGATCACGCTGGGGCCGCTGGATACGATCGCAGACGGCGAGGCACGCAACTTCGTGCTTCAGATGCGGGCGGGGCGCTTTCACGGTTTCGTCGTTCGCCGGGGTGGGGCAGTTCATGGCTATGTCGACCGCTGCCCGCATATGGGGCTACCGCTGGCGCAGACCCTCGATGCCTATCTGACGCCCGATGGGCAGCGTATCGCCTGTTCCTGGCATGGCGCGATCTTTACGGTCGAGGACGGTCAATGTCTGGGCGGCCCGTGCATGGGACAGCGGCTGACACCCTGGCCGGTTGCGGTCCGGGACGGGACGATCGTTACGGCGTGACGCCCGTCACCTCGGCATGGGCGATCGCCTCCAGCCGCCCGATGAGGCGCGGCTCCAGTCCCAGGTCGATCCCGGCCCGCTCCTGCTCGCCGAGCCGCCGCACGTCATATCCGGTGATCTTCCCGAAAATGACCAGCGCCTCCAGATAATAGCCCGCCGCGCTGGCGTGATACTGGTCCCAGGTCCACAGGTCGATCTGCCCAAAGGCGATGCCGTCATAGGGATTGGGGTCGGCGACACGCTCGGCCCAGGCGCGGTTCCAGGCCTGTCCGACCGGAATCGTACCCGAAATCTCCGGGTAGCGCCGCAGCGCATAGGCGTTGCCTGCCGCCAGATCGTCGGCCATCGCGGTGATCGGCTTGCCCCGCCAGGGGCTGGGCGTGCGATAGGTCAGGTCGGCACGGCTCCAGGTGGAGACCAGCTCGACCCGAACGCGCGGATTGGCCCGGCGCAGCATCGCGGTAATCAGCCCGGCCGCCTCGGCATGGCGGGTCGGATCACCGGGGCGTTGCGGATCGAGCGTGCTATATCCCTGCAACACGACCACGTCCCAGCGGCGATCGATCTCTTTCGCCTTATGTTCGTAATGCCAGGCCAGATCGCGGCCGCCCGCCGTTTCCAGGCTTACCGTCCAGTCGAGCCCGGCCTCATCGGCAAAGGTCTTGAACAGCGAAGGCACGCCGCCGATTCCTTCGCGATTAAGGTCGCGGACATGATCGGGCCGGTAACGCATGACCGGCGAATGGGCACCGAAGGTAAAGCTGTTGCCGACGAACAGGATCGACTCTGCCGCGACCGGTGTGGCCACCGTGAGCGCCGCCATCGCCAGGGTCCATCGCCATACGCTTACCATCATCATCCCCATGCCTGTCGTCGATGGCCCTTCTGGCCGATGCGCTCGCTGATCGGCAACCCGGAAGTTGATCCGGACCGCAATATACCCTATACCCCTATCCGTTATGGCCCATGTGACGACCAGCAAGGAAAAGATCATCGCGCGCGTCCGGCGGATCGCGGGACAGGTCGCGGCAATCGAACGCTCGGTCAGCGCCGACGCGGATTGCGCCGAGACGCTGCATCTGGTGGCGGCGGTGCGCGGCGCGGTGGCGGGATTGATGGACGAACTGGTCGAGGATCATCTCCACGCCCATGTCGCGGCCCCCGGTCTGTCCGATACGGAACGGACCGCCGCGGCGGCCGAACTGGCCAAGCTGCTCCGACGCCATTTCCGTTGATCCCCCATCCCCCTCGGTTCCCGCACAGCAAGGACGCGATTTCGTGACGACCCACGACCATGATTATCTGGGCCATGCCCATGACGAGAATGCACGGCGCACCCGATTGGTGGTCTGGCTGTCGACGGGCATGATGGTCGCGGAGATCGTTGCGGGCTATCTGACCGGATCGATGGCGCTGTTGGCGGACGGCTTTCATATGGCGACCCATGTCGGCGCGCTGGGGATTGCCGCCATCGCCTATTCCTATGCCAAGCGACATGTCGCCAATCCGCGTTACAGCTGGGGCACCGGAAAGGTCGGCGAACTGGCGGGCTTCGGCTCGGCGATGGTGCTGGGGCTGGTGTCGCTCGGCATCGCTTATGAATCCCTGGTGCGGCTTACCGATCCGCATCCCGTCGCCTTCAGCGACGCGATCCTGGTCGCGGTGCTGGGCCTTGTCGTCAATATCGTGAGTGCCTGGCTGCTGGGTCATGGGCCTGGGCATAGCCATGGGCATGGTCACGATCATGGCCACGGCCACGGCCACGGACATTCGCATGGCCATCACCACGATACGCACGATCATGACCACGACCATCAGCATGATCGCTATGGCGGCGATACCAATATGCGTGCCGCCTATATCCATGTTTTGGCCGACGCGCTGACCTCGGTCATGGCGATCCTGGCGCTGGTGGCGGGTCGCTATCTGGGCTGGGTCTGGCTCGATCCGGCGGTGGGCCTGTTGGGTGCGGTGGTCATCGCCAACTGGTCGGTCGGGCTGATGCGGCAGGCCTCGACGGTGCTGCTCGATGTCGCCGATCCCAAACTCGCCGTCAAAGTGCGCGAACGGGTCGAGGGACCAGGTGATATCCGCATCCATGATTTCCATATCTGGCGGATCGGCCCCACAGCCCATGCCGTGATCCTCTCCGTCGAGGGAATCGATGCGACGCTGACGACCAAGGCCGTCCACGAGCGGCTCGACGACATGCCCATGATCGGCCATGTAACGGTCGAGATCCACTAACCCATTGTTCAGCGAAGGTTCTTAACGTCAGCGCGATGCGAGGCATGCAGATCTTGGCCGGAGCGATCCTCCTGGGCGCGGTGGGCGGCGGCGTGATGCTCGTCCGCCATGCCGCGCATGGTGACGCTGCGCAGCCGGAAACTGTGAGGCCGAGCGCGACGCCTCCCAAGCCTCCCGTGGAACCCGCCCCTCCTCCGCCGCCCCCGTCCCCCACCCCGGCACCCTTCGTCGTGCGTCATATCCTGGACCTGAAGGCGCCGCTGCGTCACGGCGATTTCGTGTGGGACGAAAGCGGCGCGCCGCAGGGGCCGATCGTCATCACCGTCGATCTGGCGGCGCAGGTCGTCTCGATCTTCCGCGATGGTTATGAGATCGGGACCGCCGCGATCATCTACGGTGCTGACAATATGCCGACGCCGCTCGGCGTGTTCCCCATCCTGCAAAAGGATGCGGACCATGTGTCGAACCTTTATGACGCACCGATGCCCTATATGCTGCGCCTGACCAATGACGGCGTCGCCATCCATGCCAGCGACGTGCGCTATGGCAACGCCACCCATGGCTGCATCGGGGTGCCGATCGGCTTTGCCAAAAAACTGTTCGCCGCGACGAAGATCGGCGACCGGGTGATCGTGACCAACGGCAAGACGATGACGCTGGGCCAGTCCATCATCGGCTGATCCCCGCCCCGAAAGAAATTTGCGTCGCCCCGCTTGCCAAATTCCCGAGGCTTGAATAGGCAGCATCGGTACGCGGGTGTAGCTCAATGGTAGAGCAGGAGCTTCCCAAGCTCACGACGAGGGTTCGATTCCCTTCACCCGCTCCATCTCCGCACTGAACCCACGGATTTCCGCCATTCCGGCGTCCGGCCGCGCTTCGCGGGACACCTGGCTGTAGCACCAAGCTGCGCACGCGCCGCCGTCGTCCGCCCGCAACCGAAGCCCGTGCCGGCGACCGGACGAGACGTGGGACGTGGCCTCAATCACCTATCTGTGCCGGCGTGGCGCGCGCTATTACTACCGCCGCCGCCTGTACCAGCGGAGCGTCGTCAACCATCCTATAAGCATCTCGCTCGGTACGGCCGACCCGGTCGAGGCACGTCGCCTCGTCCCCCGGCTGTCCGCTCGATGGGAGATGATGGCGATGCAGATGTTCAACCGGACCAGCCGCGGTTTCCTTCAGGCGCAGGAACTGACGCGCATCTTCCGCGCAGGGCTCGACGAGGAGTTAGGGCTGGCGATGGCCTCCCAATTCGATGCTCCCGACGAGCTGCAAGGGAACCGCCGCACAGTGCGGGTGCTGGAAGCGGCCTATCGGATCGCCGCGCGTCTGCCCGCCGACGCGGGCAGCGTGCCGGAGACCATCGTCGACGAGCTGACCGACGGCTTCTCGGACGAGGATCGTGCAGCCGTCGTGCTGATGCTCCGTTCGCTGGCGCCCCATAAGAGCGCGCAACGTGATGCCGAGAGCGCCTTGACGGCGATGTCGGCACCGACGACCCCGCGCGCGATAGATGACGCGCGCGTGCAAATCCTTCGGGCGCGTGCAGAAGCGCAGGCGCGTGCAGCGCTCGCCGATCACCCGCTCGCGGCCAGCCGGGGCGATCCGTACACGGCACTGCTCGACGACGATGTCGTCGCGGCGATCCGGCGCCAGCCGGTTGCGCCTTCAACCCCAACGCCATTCGGTCAGGCTGATCCGCATCGATCCTCTAGCGCGGGTCAGCCCGACTCCCCGTTCCTCACCCAAGACACGCGGCGGTTCAACGAGATCATCGAGGACACCATCAAGATGATCCAGAGCGCGGGCGACTGGGACGAGGATCTGGACCAGCGTCGGCGTGTGATACGCAGCTTCGGGTGGATCACCGGCGACAAGCGCCTATGCGATTATGGCCCCGCCGATGCCCTGCATTATGCCCAGACCCTGAGGAAGCTACCCACGGAATTCAGATGGGGAACGCCTGAGGCGGGCGCCATGAGTCGCCCGCTGCAGGAGGTGCTTGTGGAGGTCGACGCGATGGCGAAGAAAACGCCGCGCAGCGATCGTACGTACAATCGCGATCTGACGATCATGGCGCGCTTCTCGCGGGAGCTGGCCAAGGCGTCGTGGCGGCCGAGATTCGGCAAGGATCTCATCGTCGACTTCAACGAACACACCGCCAAGGTCCAAGATGATCCCACCGATCCTGACCGGATGCCGTGGACGGAGGAGCAGTTAGTCTGCGCCTTCAAGGCTCCGATTTATACGGGCGGCGGCGGGTGCAGCCGACGGTTCAAGACCGGTTCCGATGACAAGGTGTGGCAGGATGCTGCATACTGGGTCCCGCTGCTGTTGGCCTACACCTTCATGAGCCGCGAAGAGGCGTGCGGGCTCGAATGCAGCGAGATCGTGTTCGACGTCGACACGCCCTTCCTGATCGTCAAAGCTAACATGACCAAAAGCAAGAACGGCGAAACGGCGGCAGGGCTGAAACGTCGCTCTCGCCACCGTGTCATCCCTCTACATCCGGAACTATTGCGGCTCGGCTTCCAGAGGTACGTCGCTGCGATCGAGGCAGAAGGTCACTGCATGCTGTTCCCGGAATTGTACCGGGGTGATCTCAAAAGGCGTGGTGGGATCCGCTTCTACGCCAGCGCTGGTCGGTATCTGCTCGACTATGTCGATCAGAATGTACCGCTCCTGCGAACCTCCTCGGGCAAGCGCGCAGACCTCCATTCAATGCGCACCGCCGGCGCAAGTTTTCTCGAGGATTCAGACGCGAAGCAGGTCTATATGGATGATATCCTGGGGCATGTCCGCGAGGGTACGGGGCCGCGTAAATATTGCAAGGCATGGTTCGTGAAGGGCGGTGCGGCGATCATTCAGAAGCGGCTGGGTCTGATGTGCGACGCGACGCCGAACCTGACTGCGCATCTCACGCCTGCACCGCTGGCCCTGCTGCCGCTGGAGGAGCGGTCGCGGACGGGATCGTACAGGGAATGCGCATCGCGGCGGAAGGCGTGATGATCCAGAACTCGACGTTCGCGATACCCCAAGCGCAGCCCGAAACCGGTCCTTCGTTCAGGTGCCGCCCGCCGGCCGGGATTAGGCTGATTGCAGACCGGCTGCTGCTAAATTCGTATTTCAAGGAGCGGACACAATAATACCTCTGCCATGGTAACGCTGAGGTCGTGGTCAGCCGTGCCTTCCGGTCGGGCAGCCATCGGCCAACGACCGCTTGCGGTTGGCTGAGCGTCGCGGCGGCGGCATCCACGCCTCCGGCATCGACTATCGCAAATAGGTGCGCGGTTCTTAGAAACGGTCCGCCATGCTTCCTCGGCGCGGCGGAAACTCGCTTGAGTTCAGACGATAGCACCGCACGACGGCAATTAGCGCCCGTGTGCGCGGTGGAATCTCCACCGCGGTGCGCACTCGCGGAACCGGTGACTTGATAGCCGCGTGAATTTCTAGTCTAAGTTCCTCAAAGGGGAAGGATCAGCTTGAGATTCGTGCCGAACCCGCCGGACGCGGCCGCGCTGATGATGTCGGCGCGCAGCTTCGGCAACTACGATCTGCCGAGCGCCCTGGCCGATCTCGTCGACAACAGCCTGAAGGCTCGCGCGCGGATCATTCACATCTCCTGCCTGCGCTCGGAGGCTGGGATCGAGGTGAGGATACGCGACGATGGCGAGGGCATGTCGATGGAGGCGCTTGCCGCCGCCATGCGGCCCGCGAGCGCCAACCCCGAGGACGATCGATCCCCCGACGACCTCGGTCGCTTTGGCTGGGGGCTGAAGTCCGCTTCCTTCTCCCAGTGCCGCCGGGTCACCGTGATCTCGAACGACGGGGGCAATGCGTGCGGCGCGGAGTGGGACCTCGACAGCATCGACGGCTGGTGCATGGGACTGCTGGAGGAGGCCGAGCTGACCGCGCTCGCCGATCCGCTGGTCCTTTCGGCTCCGGGCACCGAGGTCGTCTGGCGCAATTGCGACCGCCTTTCGGAGGATGGAACGCTGGGGCCGGAGGCTTTCAACGCGCTGGTCGTCCATGCGCGCGCACGCCTTGCCCTCCTGTTCCATCGGTTCCTCGCCGGCGAGGTCCGCGGGCGGCCGCTGCAAATCGTCCTGAACGGGCAGGCGATCGCCCCCTTCGACCCCTTCCACCGCGACAACAATGCGACCCAAGCGCTCGCGCCCGAGGAGGTCCACCTTTCCGACGGGTCGATGATCGCGATCCGGGGCTACGTCCTGCCCCACTTCTCGAAGCTGGCGCTGTCGGACTACGACCGGCTCGGCGGCGAGGAGGGATTCCTGCGCAATCAGGGGTTCTACGTCTACCGCGCGGGTCGACTGATCATGAACGGGACCTGGTTCCGGCTGATCCGGCACGGCGAGCTGTCGCAGCTGGTGCGCGTCGCCATCGACATTCCTAACTCGCTGGACGCGATGTGGAAGATCACCGTCGACAAGGCCGACGCGCAGCTTCCTTCGGTGCTGAGGGAGCGACTGCGCGCGCTGGTCGCAGGACTGCGCCGCGGGTCCGCCGAGGCGTTCCGCTCGCGTGGCGGCAGGCTTTCCACCAAGGGCGCCGTCTCGGTGTGGAGCAAGTTCGCGCGCGGTGGCCGGATCCGCTATTACGTCAACCGCGACCATCCGCTGGTCGCGTCCCTGCTCGCCGACGCCGAGCGCGGCCGCACGGTTGCAGCGGCGATCACGCTCATCGAGCAGCAGTTCCCCGCCGTCACCATCGGCGAAGACGTCGTCCGCGCGCCGGACGCCATGAGCCAGGGCGAGTTCGATGCGCGGGCATTCCTCGACACGCTCGACGCGTCGCTGCCCTCGCTGCTGGCGCAGGCCGGGACAATGAAGGGCCTCGGCGAGGCGCTCGCCTCCACCGAGCCGTGGTCGGCGCATGGCGCGCTGGTCCGCGATCATCTGAAGAAGAAAGGCTGGGTCGATGCCGTACGAGAGTGAGCTGGCCTTCTTTCGGAGCCGCGTGAACGAGCTGCACGGCGCCGCGCTAGCGCAGGGGGAGGCCCTGCCTGAGGGGGCGATACGGCACCTTGTCGAGACCGGTCCATTTAGCCATCTCGACGAGGCGGCCCGGACCGCTGTCGTCCGGGAGCTGGAGGGAGCGTTCGTCACGCGCCAGCGCCGCGGTTCGATCATCGTCTCGAACGCGCGTCCGTGGCTGATCGAGCGCCGCCCCTACATCGACTTTTACTACTGGAACCGGCTGCGCCGGTTCTACATGGAGACAGGCATCCTTCCCGCGCACGTGCTGGCGACGCTCGACCACGACACCGATCAGGTGCTGGACCAGTGCGGCGATCCATCGGAGTCTCCGGCGGGTGCGCGTCGGGGCATGGTGATGGGGCACGTCCAGTCCGGCAAGACCACGAACTACTCGGCGCTGATCTGTAAGGCTGCGGACGCGGGCTACAAGGTCATCATCCTGCTGGCCGGCATCACCAACTCGCTGCGCGCGCAAACGCAGGAGCGGCTCGACGAGACATTCATCGGCAAGAAGTCGGTTTTCGGGCCGATCGCATCGGAGCTGATGCCGATCCAGAATTTCGCCGGCACAAGGCGTGTCCCGTCATACGGCACGACGCGCGACGCGGACTTCGTCAGCGGCCGTGACGGCATGTTCTTCAGCCTCTCGGGACACAGCGAGCCGATCATCTTCGTCACGAAGAAGAACAAGGGTGTGCTCGAGCGGCTGCGTGACTGGCTGGGCGAGCAGGACGACGCCGCGACCTTCCCGCTCATCCTGATCGACGACGAGGCCGACAACGCCTCAATCAACACCGCCAAGGATCCGCGCCGCACCACTGCGATCAACGGGGTCATCCGCGACATTCTCGGTCGCTTCCCGCGTTCGGCCTACGTCGGCTACACCGCGACGCCGTTCGCCAACATTTTCATCGATCCCGACACACCGGCGGACATGGAGCATGACGACCTCTTCCCGCGCCACTTCATAAAGGCGCTAGACCCGCCGACGAACTACGTCGGCTCGCGAAGGGTGTTCTGGGAGCAGGGCGACCTCAGGCAGTCGATGGTAAGGGTGATCGACGACTACCGAGGGGTGCTGCCGCTCGCGCACAAGGCGCACGAGCTGCCCTCGGCGCTGCCGGCCTCGCTGCTCAAGGCGATCCGGGTCTTCTGCCTGACGCGGGCAATCCGCATCCTGCGCGGCCAAGGCTGCAAGCACTGCTCGATGATGGTGAACGTCAGCCGCTTCAACGCCGTCCAGGACGCGGTGCACGGCCTGCTCTACGGATACCTGACGCAGGTCCGCGAGGCGATTACTGTGCACGCGGGCCTCGCCGGGGGTGGCGACGATCCGGTGATGCGCGACCTCCGTGACACCTTCGGGGAGGAGTTCGGTGGGCTCGACGTCGATTGGGACGACATGCTTCCGGTCCTGCTTGAGGCGGTGTCGAGCATCCAGACGCGGGTGGTGAACATGCGTGGCGGCGTCCTCGACTACTCCGCGCATCGCGAGCACGGCCTGCACGTGATCGCGGTCGGCGGACTGGCGCTCTCGCGCGGCCTGACGCTCGAGGGGCTGACGGTCTCGTACATCCTGCGCAACACCGCGGCGAGCGACACGCTCATGCAGATGGCGCGCTGGTTCGGCTACCGACCCGGCTACGAGGAGATCTGCCGGCTCTACCTGCCCAGGGTGTCGCTCGACCACTACGAGGACGTGGACGACGCGACCGAGGAGCTCCGCCTCGAGGTCAAGCGGATGGAGCGGCTGCGGATGACGCCGGCCGACTTCGGCCTCAAGGTGCGCCAGAGCCAGCTCGCGATCCGGGTCACGGCCGCGAACAAGATGCGCACCGCCACCGCCATGACGATCGCGCAGGACTACGGCGCTCGGCACGTCGAGGGACACGCGCTCATCAACAGTGCCGAGGTCAACGCCCGGAACGAGAGGGCGGCGGCGGCGCTGATCTCCACGCTCGGACCGCCAGAGGAGGTGACCGGAGGCCTGCTCTGGCGTGGGGTGCCCGCCGGTCCCGTGATGGATATGCTGCGGGCCTACGAGTGCTCGCCGGTGCAGACCGACCTTAGCCGGATTAGCGACACCTCGCTACTGGTCGACTACCTGTCCGATCGCGTCCGCGACGAGCTGGCGGTCTGGGACGTGGCGATCCCGCAGCTTCGAAACGGACCGGCCACCGAGGTGGCGGGTATCTCGGTCAGGCTGCGGCAGCGCGGCGCTGGCCAAGTCAGGGACGGCACCTACAGGGTGAACGGTCAGAAGAGCCGCGTTGCCGACAAGCCGGACGTGACCCTCGGCATGTCGGACGAGGAGAAGGCGTTCGTGCCCGGCATCGTCGCGACGGGCGAGATGGGTGTCGAACGCGCCAACTGCGCGGCGCGCTCCAAGCCGCTTCTGCTCCTGCACATGTTTAACGCCAGCCTGCCGACGCCTGGTCCGGGCGAGGAGTCCGATTCAGACGCCGGGCTTGAGATCGGGTCGCCGGTCGTCACGCTATCCGTGGCGCTCCCCGGTTCGAGCCGTCCCGCGCGCACGCGCGTCTATCAAGTCAACGCCGTATACCGCCGGCAGCTCGATCTATTTGCCGCCGAGGAGGAGGACGAGGAGGACGACGACGGAGAGCTGATCAACGGTGACGACGATGCTCAATGAGTGGGAGATGATCGCGCCGCCGCGCGACGCGACCGTGCTCAACGTGCTTCGGGCCGATCCGGCGCACCCGCTGGACTTCAGGATCGGGCGGGACGCTCGCGGGCGATTCGTCTTCCAGCTGGACGCATTGCGTGTGCCGCCGAAGGCGGGTTCGGTGGAGTCGCCCGCCGGCATGGACGTCGCGGTCGACGACGCCGGCGACGGCGTCGTCCGGTTAACGCTGCTGCTGCACGACGCAGAGGACTTCGCGATCTTCCGCGTCCTGTGCGGCGACCTACTTGAGGTGACGCGCCCGCTCGGCGCCGACGATGCCGGGCGTGCGATGGGCATGCTGCTCGGCCGGCTGGGCCACTGGCAGCAGGTGCTCGCGCGCCGGCGCTCGGGCCGGCTGTCCCGCCAAGAGGAGATGGGCCTGCTCGGCGAGCTGCTGTTCCTCCGCGACGTCCTCCCGCCCCGCATCGGCATGGCCGCGGGCGTCGCGTCGTGGCGAGGCCCTTACGGCGAAGAGCAGGACTTCGCGGTCGCCGGGTCGATCATCGAGGTGAAGACGCAGGGCGCCAGTTCCGACGCCCGCATAATGGTGTCTTCCGAGGACCAGCTGGACACCTCGCAGTGTCCCGTGCTGCTGTGTCGGCAGTGCATCATGGCCGCCGCCGGTGACGCAGGGGACAGCCTCGACGACGTCGTGGCCGGGCTGCTGGCCGCGACAGCTCAGGCGCCCGCTGCCAACGCTCGGCTCCGGGGCGGCCTTGACGCCGCCGGCTGGGCTGAGGGCGTCGGCTACGATGCGCGCTGGTCGCTCGTCGAGCGCTCTTGGTATCACGTGGGCGACGGATTTCCGCGGATCGTTCGGAGCGACCTGCTGCCGGGCGTGTCGCGCGTCCGCTACCAAGTCGCCGTGGCAGACTGCCTGCCGTTCCGGATCGACGAGGCCGAGGCGTTCGGATCGTGAGCGAGCTCGAGGACGCCTATGCGCACTTCCGCGACGAGCTGCTGCTCGAGGCCGACGCCTCCGGCGACCTGCAGGCGGACGCCTTTTTCAACCTCTACGCCGCCGTCGCGTCTGAGGTGGGCGAGGTCATCGACCTCGAACACACCCCGGCGAGGCGGGAGGGCGGTAGGAACCCGTGGCAGGTCGACGGCTTCGCGATCGATGTGGACCGCGGTACGCTCTACGTCGCGGTCTGCGACTTCCGGTCCGATCCCGCGCTGCAGACGCTGAACGCGGCGCAGATCGACGTCCTGCTGAAGCGGGTCCGCAACTTCGTCGATCAGGCGTCGGACCCGTCCTTCATCAACGAGCTCGAGGACACGGCGCCCGCCTTCCGCGTCGCGTATCCTATCTACAGCCAGCCGGCGGCCATCCGCCGCGTGCGCGTCGTGGTCTTCTCGAATGCCAGGATGTCGACCAAACGCCCTCCGCAGGCCGCCGAGGAGATCATGGGGCGGCCGGTCACCTACAGCGTCTTCGATTTCGGACGGTATGCCGAGGCGGTGTCGGCCCGCTCTGCGCCACAGCCGATAGAGGTCGTCTTCGAGGAGATCGGGGCCGAGCCGGTGCCCTGCCTGCTCGCGTCGGCCGGGGAAGACTACACCTCCTATCTGGTGGCGCTGCCGGGACCGCTGCTGGCCGACATCTACGGTCTCTACGGCGCCCGCCTGCTCGAGCAGAACGTCCGCACCTTCCTGCAGGCAAAGACCAAGGTGAACCGCGGCATCATCGACACGCTGCGCGAGAACCCGGGGATGTTCTTCGCCTACAACAACGGCCTGACCGCGACGGCCTCAGACGTCTCCACCGTCCGCCGGCCGGATGGGCAGCTCGCGATCGCCAGCGTGCGCGACCTGCAGATCGTGAACGGCGGGCAGACGACAGCGTCCATCCTCTACGCCAAGGACAGGTCCCGCGCCGACCTCGCCGGGGTCCACGTCCAGATGAAGCTGTCGGTCGTCGACCCTGCGCAGGTCGAGGAGCTGGTGCCCCGCATCTCCCGCTACGCGAACACGCAGAACCGGATCAGCGAGGCCGACTTCTTCTCCAGCCACCCGTTCCACCTCGCGATGGAGCAGATCTCCCGCCGGATCGGCGCGCCGCCGAAGCCCGGCGCTCTGTCCGGGTCGAAGTGGTTCTACGAGCGCGCGCGCGGACAGTATCGCGATGCGACCGCCTACGTGACGCCGGCCCAGAAGCGGAAGCACGAGCTGGAGTTCCCCCGCGCGCAGCTCATCGACAAGACCGACCTCGCCAAGTTCGAGACCACCTTCGAGCCGCGCCCGGACATCGTGTCGCGCGGCGCGCAGAAGTGCTTCATGCACTTCGCCGCGCGCACAGCTGAGCGGTGGCGGACCGCGCAGGCTGGCTTCAACGAGGTCTGGTACCGCAACGCCTGCTCGAAGGCGCTGGTGTTCCGCTGGACGGATCGGTCGATCGGCTCCTCCGAGTGGTATGCCGAGAACCGCGGTTACAAGTCGCAGACTGTCGCCTACACGCTTTCGTGGCTCGTCGACCGCGCGCTGCGTGCCGGCTGGGCCGGGCTTAACCTGCATTCGGTGTGGACGTCTCAGGACGTCCCGGAGGAGCTGGCGCGCACCATCGAGACGCTCGCGCCGCAAGTGGCCCGGGCGATCCGTGACGCTCCGACCAACACCCGCAACGTCGGCGAATACTGCAAGTCGGAGCTGTGCTGGGAACGCGTCGCCAAGATGGAGTTCGACATCCCGGAACTGCCGGACCACCTGCTGCTGGGTAGGGATGAGGCGCGCGAGGAGAGCAAGGCTGCGGCGGCGGTCCGGCGCATCGACTACGATGTCGGTTTCGACACGCTCTTGGTCCAGCTGGCGGGCAAGGCGGAGCTGATCCGCTCGATCGCGGCGAAGCGACAACTGCTCACGCCTAGGTCGAATGGCGCGCTGCAGAAGATCGCGCGGTCGCAGTTCGCAATCTCGCCGTCGGAACGCAAGGCGCTCCAGGATCTGTTCGCCCGCCTAGACGAGGCTGGTGTGCCGGTGTCCGGGCTTTGACCCGTTGGTCGGCCGACCCGGCTCAGCCGATCTCGAGCTCCTCGCCGTCGCCGCGTATCCAGTCCGCCAGCCTCTCCGCCGTGTCCGCAGCCTCGCCCCGAGCGAGGGCGCACTCCCATACCGTGGCCGTGCGCCAGCCTAGCGCGCGCAGCGCGGCGTGGTTGCGCGCGTCGCGCTCGACGTTGCTGGCGAACTTCGCGGTCCAGAACTCCGGCCGCGTCGCAGGGCTGGTCGCAAATTTACATCCGAGATGCCGGTGCCAAAAGCACCCATGGACCTGCACGACCGCCCGCCATCTGGGCAGCACTATGTCCGGCCTTCCCGGGAGCTCCTTCGCGTGCACGCGGAAGCGCAGTCCCGCGCGGTGCAGCGCGCGCCGGAGCGCAAGCTCGGGCGCGGTGTCCCTGCCCCTGATCCCGGCCATCATCCTGGATCGGGTGGCAGTGTCAACGACGTCGGCCATGCAAAGGCGCTTTCCTTGGCGACCCAGCCTGGTATTGGGTCTGTTATGAACTATGAATCGGACAGATGACGGGGCTTTTCAAGGTCCTCGACGTCTTCGCGGGCCCCGGCGGCCTCGCGGAGGGCTTCGCCGCGGTCAGGCGGGACGGCCGGCGCATCTTCGACGTCGCGCTGTCCGTCGAGAAGGATCCGGCTGCCTTCCGCACGCTGAGGCTTCGCAGCTTCGTCCGCCAGTTCGATAGGCGACCCGACGACTATTACGAACTTCTCGCTGGCCGCATCGACGTAGCCGAGCTAGCCCGTCGCCATCCGCGCGAGTGGGAAGCGGCGTGCGCCGAGACTCTGCATCTCGAACTCGCCTCCGTGGGTGCCGATGAGGTGATCGACCCGCTAGTGGACGACCTGCGCGCACGCGCCGACGATCATCTGGTCATGATCGGCGGACCGCCGTGCCAAGCCTATTCGCTGGCCGGCCGCGCCCGGAACAAGGGCATCGCGGACTACGTCGCGGGCGAGGACCACCGGCACTTCCTTTACCGCGAATACATTCGGCTGCTCGGCCGCCTGCGACCCGCCGCATTCGTCATGGAGAACGTGAAGGGGTTCCTATCGTCGAGCGTCGAGGGCGAGCGCATCTTCGAGCAGGTGCTCGCGGACCTCACGGGCGGCGAGGTCGACTACGTCGTGGTTCCGCTAGCGCCCGGCGACCGCCGTGGCGGCTCGCGCTTCGTCGTCCACGCGGAACGCTTCGGCATCCCCCAGCGAAGGCACCGGGTGATCCTCGTGGGATTCCGGCGGGATCTGGTGGAAGACGACGACGAACTCGCACGCGCGGTGTCCGCCGCGCTGGAGCCGGTCGATCCGCCGACCGTACGCCAGGCGATCGGCGCCATGCCCCGCCTCCGGAGCGGTGTCAGCGGAATGGCTGACGACGGTGCCGGGTGGCGCCGGGTCGTGTCTGACGAGCTGCGGAATGCGGCGGGCGCCGCCTTCGCCGAGGAGGACGAGGACCTGGACCGCGTCGCGGTGGCGCTCGGTGCGACCGCCGCGGTGGTGGACCGATCGACGGCGCCGCCCCGCTCCTCCGTGCAGGTCGCGAGCGTCGGCGATGCCGCCCTGTCGGAATGGATCGTCGATCCTCGGATGACCGTGCTCCCCAACCACGAGACGCGCGGTCACATGGCGTCGGACCTGTCGCGCTACGGGTTCGCGGCGTGCTTCGCCGCGACGTTCGATCGCACGCCCAAGGCGCGCGACTTCCCTGCGGCGCTGGCGCCGGCGCACGGCAGCTGGTCGACGGGCAAGTTCTCCGATCGCTTCAGGGTGCAGGTCTGGGGCGAGCCGGCCACCACGATCACCAGCCACATCTCCAAGGATGGCCACTACTTCATCCACCCCGACCCTGAGCAGTGCAGAAGCCTCACGGTCCGGGAGGCCGCCCGGCTCCAGACCTTCCCGGACGACTATCTTTTCCTCGGCAACCGCACCGAGCAGTATGTGCAGGTCGGCAACGCCGTGCCTCCACTCCTAGCCACCCGCATTGCCGAGGTGATCGCGACCATCCTAGGGGGAATGCGGGTTGCCGCCGGCGGTGCGGTCGGTCCCGTCTCTGAACGGCCCGCTCCATCGCGACCTGCGCAGGGCGCCCTGCCGCTCGACGAGTGCGCATTCGTGGAGGCGGGGGGATGAGCTGGTCAAGGGGGTGCTCGATGACGATCACGCTTTGCGACTCGGCGACACGATTGCCGTTGCTGGTCGGTCGGCTGCTCGACAGGGAGGCGAAGCTGAAGCGAGGACGGTTCCGCGAGCTCCGGCAGCGGTCGCGGCGTAACCCGGGACAGCGGCCCGAGGCGTCGGGGACGTAGGCGGTCGAAGGAGGGTATGGCACAACGGTCGGCGAGACGGGGCCGGAAGAACGAGGGAATGGCGGAGCGCTAGCCAAGCGCGGAAAGCTGATGTGGTTCCGGTCCGCGAACTCCCATACTGGCCCGCAGCCATGGCGCTGCTCATCGAGGCCGGACAGATGACAGCATCCGACTACGTGCCGATCTACCCCGATCTACTGCTTGCATCCGAAGGGGCGTCCACAGAGGCCATTCCGCTCTCCACCATTACGAGAAATTTAAAATGTCCGCCCCCCAATCAACCTGACGGTCACCGTCAGGTTGATCCGTGTGCCTATCTAGAATTAGCCCCAAACCATGCCGATCGTTTTCACCATCCATGCGCCCTCGGGCGTCCGCAGCAGTTCGAACGTCTGATGGTGCGCGGCCTGTGATTGCGGCGAGATGTAATAGACCGTGAAGGCCAGCGCGTTGGCGGCAGGCTTGCGGACGTCGCTGAGGCGCAGCACGTCCTGGCAGTAGCGCGGGTCATGGTACTGGTCTTCGCCCCGCGCGACATAGCCTTGCGACGGTCCGTAGTTCGATGAAGTCACCGCGTCGCGGTTTAGCGCCCTCCAGGCAGTGTCATTGACGCCGCAGGCGCTGGTCCGGATGAGGCGTTCGATCAGCGGGGCTGCCGCTGCCATGTCCTTGGCGATGTCCGGGTTGGCCTGCTTGGCCGCGACGGCGTCGTGAATGGCACGGGCCTGCTCGGCGCTCGGCTCGACCACGGCGATTGGGCGAACCGGTGTCGGTGAGGGCGCACCCTGCGCGTTGGGCACGGTGATCGCCTTCAGCACGCGGCCGAGGAGGCCATTCTGCGCGGGGGCGACGGCGGGCAGCGTGGCAACGATGACGGCGGCGGCGATTGGGAATGTCTTCATGGTCGTGTTCCTGTGTCCGGGGTTCAGAAGCGGGCCGCCCAGTGGGCGAGCATGGAGGGCGAGCCATCCGTCAGGTCCTGCATGACGCCGATCCGGACGGTGGAGCGGGGGCCGCCGGTCGAATAGCCGGCGGTCAATTGCACGCGGCGTTGACCGGCGAGACTGGCGCTGGTCGACTGATAGATCAGAGATTGAGTCGCCAGATCGTAGCCGCTGGCATAGGTCAGTCGCGCAGCGCCGGCTTCGATCATCAGCGGTTGTGCGACCCCAAGGCTGACGAGCCCGCCCAGCGCCGTGCCGGTCATCTGGAAGCCGAGGCGGCTGCCGACCAGCGGCGTCGTTCCGGTGACGAGGGACGCCGTGACCGGCTTCATGCGGCTCAGGCCGAGTGAGCCATAGCCCTCGATGCTCCAACCCGGCGCGACGCCGAACCCATGATGCGCTTCGATCATGACGGTGCGGGCGCCGCCGCCGAGACGCAACGCGCCTTCGCCCGTGGGCATGCCCATCAACGTGCCCGTCTCGTTGATGAAGGACAGCCGCATATCGGCTGCCCGTCCGGACCAGCCCAGCGTCACGGCGCTCGCCGCACTCTCCCGGGTGCGACCACTGGCAATGGTGATGCTCAGACGCCCGCCCACCAGGTACCGATCAACGCCGATGCTCGTGCCCGCCTGCGGTGCGTAGGCCAGCACCCCGTCAGCGAAGGGCGCAAGCCCCATCACGTCCGACTGAAGCGAGTCCGCCGCATTCCATGCAGCGCGTATGCCGACGCCATCGCTGACATAGCCGATGGTGCCGGCCGTCGCCTGAGTGACGACCTGGTCGCCGCCGGGGCCGACCCGCGCGCTGGCGAACCCCATCGCCCCGGTGAAGCCGCCGAAGGACAGCGCCGACTGGTGGCCCATCTGGGCGACGCGTCGCCAAATCCGATGATCGGCGCCGACCTGCGGCTTGACGATCAAACCGGCAAGCGAAGCGGCATAGTCCCGGCCAAACTGGTCGAAAATCGTGACGTTGGACAGCGCTGTCTGGATCGCTGCCGCGCCCATCGGCGTCGGGATCGCCATCACCGAGGATCGCACCGCTGTCTGCGTCGCGCCGTTCGACAGTGTCGGATTGACCGGCGACAGCGCGGCCTTGAAGTCGACCAATCCGTGGCCGAACACGTCGTCCACGCCTGGATCGCCGATGTCCTTCGCGGTCGTCAGGATCACCTGACCCGCCTGCTGCCCGGTCAATTGTGGCCATTTCGACAGGATGTCGGCCGCGAGTGCGGCGACCGTCGGCGTCGCCGAACTGGTGCCGCTGAACAGTCCGACGGTGCCGTTGACCAAGGTGGTCACGTTCGTGCCGACGGCCACCACATAGCGGTCCTTCATGGTCCCGGCGCGGTTCGAATAGGACTCGATGGTGTAGGCTTGGATGTTGGGGCTCAGCGCGCCGACGAAGATGATCGCGTTGACGTTGGATGCGTCGATGGCGGCGGCATCCGCAGGATTGGCCGCGGCGCTGTTGCCAGCGGAATTGACGATCAGGCCGCCGGTCGCGCCGAACCGGGTGACGGCTTGGCCCCAGGTGGTGCTGCCGCCCTGGTTCAGCGAACTGCTGACGATCTTGATCTTCTGCGCCGTCGCATAGTCGAGCGCCTCCACGGCGCGGAAGATCGCCTCGGTCTTCGTATCCTCATCCCAGTCCGAGACGCGAAGCACCGCGAGACTGGCGCCCGGTGCATAGCCGACCGCGCCTTGCCCGTTTGCGTTACCCGCGATGATGTTGGCGACCGCGGTTCCGTGATCGGACTGGTCGTCGCCCAAGACATCGCGCTTCGTCTCGACCCCGCCCTTGGTGACGTAGCCGAAGTCCTTCGACAGTGACGCGTCGATGCGGCCATCGAGTTCGCCGTTCACGTTGACGACGCCGTCGTCGATGACCGCGACGGTCACGCCGTGGCCATCATGGCCACTGTCCAGCGCATAGAGCGCGTTGACGAATTCATTCGCGCCGTAGTTGCGGCGGAACTCGGCCGTGTCCGCAGCCGATCTGGTCGGCTGCAGGTTGGACGGCGTGATGATGTAGCCAGCCGGCGGTGGCACTGGCGCCGAATATACGGGCGGTGTTGGTGTGGGCGTCGGCGTCGGACTGGGGGTTGGCGTAGGTGTTGGAGATGGTGTGGGCGTGGGCGTCGGTGAAGGCGTAGGCGTCGGTGACGGGGTAGGACTTGGCGACGGAGACGGCGTCGGGCTCGGCGTCGGCGCCGGCGTTGGGCTAGGCGTGGGCGTCGGTACCGGCACCGGCACGCTACCCGAACTGGCTATGCTGCCACCACCGCCGCAGGCCGCAATCATCAGTGTCAGCAGGCTCGCCGACGCTGCCTTGATCCCCCGTAATCTCGTCATGTCATCCCCCGATGGGGATGCGCGCCGGACAGCCGGCGGCACCCCGTTGAACCCAGGGTGCCGGCCTTCTGGAGACCGGAATGTTGGAAACCTGCTATTAGACAGGCGCGAACGCCTTTAAGCCGAGTGGCTCTGGACATAACGTCCGCCACCCGGTCACAGAACTAGGTTCTGTAAACCTTGGCCTTTCGGCCGGCTCTAATAGTCAGGGTTTCCACGCCCTGGCCCGCGAAGCTGAAAGTCTCGCAGGCCGCCTCAGCCTATAGCTGGGACGTTAACAAATTCCTAGTCGTCCAGATGGACGTGGTCTTACCCGACAGATGACCCCATTCGGCATACGCCTCTGCCGCGTCGTCCGAACTGGTACCAAACTGGGCTCTTGACCCAAAAATCGAGATTATCCGGGAAATAGCCTATTTTACGGGCAAGCCGCTTATCCGCAAAATACCCGATTTTTGGGGCAAGCCGATTTCGGGGCCTTTCGCCGTCGATCCTTGAGACCGCTCAAAAAGCGTCATTTTGAGAGCTATGCTGATTTTCGGGGCAAACTCGGCTTCGGCTGAGCCTCGCTCTGACATCGGACCATTCCGGTGGGCGGTCGACTACCGGCAGTCAACGGCCAAATTGCCGTTAACCAATTGATTTTACGTCTATCCGTAAAATGCGGTATTTTGGGTCAAACCAAAATACCGATTTTTGGGACAAGCCCAAAAATCTTGTCCCGAAAATCCCCTATTTTTGCAGAATAGGGCGAAAAGCCGCCTCCGCGGACACCATCCGGCATTTTCCGGATAACCAGATTGGTACAATTTCGCACCTGAGCCGCCGACCCCCATGGTCGGACGGGTGAAGGGGCAAATTCATGTCAGGCGCAATACCGCAAACGTGTGGCAGGCCATCACGTTTGCTGCGCCACCCCCGTGCTTCGGGGGCGGTTGGCTCGCATACGCTCGTTTGTGCTCGGCGCGGGGCGCCTCAGGTCGGACGCGCGGCGTCCTCGGGCGCCCCGATGCGGCTTCGACCGCATCGGGGCTGGGGCGTTCGTTTGTCGCAAACGCCTGACCAACATATAACCACCGACACTGTCGGGACATCGTCATGGACGAACTCTACGCCGCCTTTAAGCATCTAGCCCGCCGTTTCCATGGCCGCTGGAGCAGGCTCGACGACGCGCTCACCCTCATTCGATCGACCAGTGGCGCGAAAACTAGCGAAGGCGAACGCACCCGCCGGATGCTCCTCAACGCCTTTCGGGTGCAGACCTACCCGGACAGCATTCGCGAGACACTGCAGACCGACCGGCTAAACGCCATGCGGGCGCTGGGCGAACCGCTGAGCGAGGCGCTAGGGCATATTATCACGATCGAGTTCGCCGAGGAGATGCTTAGGGCGTTGGACGATGCGGAAGGCCAACGTAAGCGCGAAACTGCCGCTGCGAAGAAGATCGAAAAGACGGACCAGGTCTACGGTCCTTTCATCCGCGCCATGCACAACCATGGTATCGTGCGTGGCGATCATGAGGTCATGACCGAGCAGGATTGGGCCGTCGTCGCCAAATACATACGCCGCAGGGTCGCGGCCCGCCTGCGCAACGTCCCGCCCATTCGGACATACTAGGAAACCCTTACGCCGGATGGGCGGCTTCATCCGTTCTGGAACAGTTACCGCATGCCGGTTGATCAGGTGGATGGTGAGGAAAAGGTGGAAGGCACACCGGCCCCGCCGCCACGCTGATCGCGCCCGCGGGACATCGTCCCGCTTCCCACAGCATGAGGTGACCTATGCGCTCTTCACAGCGCCCGTCCAGCCACGCCCGCGTTCCGGGCTCCGTCGTGGCCTATGACATCGAGACGATCGCCCCGGCGACGCCGGATGGCGCTTTCCCGCCCTGGCCGCTGCACCGGCCGGTGGCGATCGGCTTTGCCGCCGCGTCCATATGGAATGGCGAATGGAGGTTCGACATCGAGGCGCTGGTCGCAACCGGCGATACCGACGAGGCCGATCTGATCCGCGCTGCCGACGAGCGCTTCTCCCAGGCGCAGGTCGTGACCGGCTACAACTCCACTCAATTCGATGCGCTGGTCCTGCGGCTGGCCGCACAGCGCTGCCGGTTGTGGAACTTGCCGGCGCTGGCCGATCACGCTGCTGCGCATCGCTATGGCGGCGAACATCTCGATCTCGCCGACCGCTATGCGAGCTTCGGTCGCAAGGTCGGGCTGGCAGCGCTGTGCGACCAGATCGGCATCCCCGTGAAGACCGATGTGGCGGGTGGCGATGTCGCCGCCTTGTGGGAGGCGGGCGAGCATGACCGCATCTGTCGCTATGTGATGGAGGATGCGGTCGCCACGCTCGTCCTGTGGTTCGCCTGGACGGCGGCGCGCCACGCTGACGAGGCGCTGGTGACGCGACCACTGGCAGCGCTTGCGAGACGGATCGAAGTGACGCCGGAGCTTCATCATCTCCAAGCCTTCGTCGACTGTCCGCTGATGCGCTGGTCGCGCCCACGGGCGCTCGCGGCCGATGTGGGTGCGGCGCTGGACCGTGTCACCGCGACGCTCCGCCGCGAAGCCGATGAGCGGGCCTTCACCGCCGCCTGACCACGACCATCATCAACGAGTCTCCCCGGACGGCCCGGCCATCAATGCGATGGCCGGGCCGCCGTCATTTGAAGGACCCCTGTCATGATCACCGACACCCTCGTTCTGTCCGTCGCCTGCATCCGCCAACCGGCCCTGGCGCAACGATCGGCCCGCACCCTGCTGATCGGCGCTGCGACGCTCGCGGTGCGCCGCAGCTTCGGCACCTATGGCTTCGATCTCGTTGCCGACAGCAGCACCGTTACCGATGATCCGGCCCAGACGATCGGCTGGCTGGCCGACCGCCTACGTCATCCGCCCGGAAGGCTGCTCCTATGGCGCGCCGAGGACATCGTCGTTCCCGCCCTGATCGAATGCGCCAGCACCGCGCGCAACGCGGTCGCCGCCGCCCGGATGTTGCGCGGACTGCATGCGGCACTGGAAGGCGGGATGGTCGACGTCGCCGACGCCTTTGGCGGTTCGGCCGCGACATCGTTCGACGCCATCGCCCACCGCGCCGGTCTGCCGTTCATGCCGATGTCGGCCACCGCGCTCGCCGACGCGCACCGGAACGGCAATCACGGTGATATCGAAGATCATCTTGCCGCCCGTGCCAAGGCCACATGGCGTCTGTGGCTGGACGGCCAGCCGGACACTGGCCCGGTCCGCGCCGCCGCCGAAGCCTGGCTCGCCACACCGGCGGCAGAGGTGCGGTCGTGATGATGGTCATCAATTGCAGGCCGCATGTCCGTCCGTGCCGCTCGATCCCGTCCGACGGTCTGGCGGACAACGAATGGAGCACCTCAATCCCCACGCTGTATGCGATGCTCACCCAGCCGCTGCCGCTCGCCGGCGGCGCAATGCTGGAGCGCGCAGGCAGCAGCGGCGAGGCACGGCTGGCGGCGGCGCTGCGCGCCGAGGCACCGTGGATGGCGGCATTCGCCGACCGGATCGCGGAACGCGCCGCGCTGAGCATCTGGGCGGGGCGGCCATGGCTGGCGTTGCGCCCCATGTTGCTTGTCGGACCGCCGGGGGCGGGCAAGACGTATCTGGCGCGCAGGTTGGGGGCCTTGTCGGGCTGCGGCGATGCGGTACTGTCCTTCGCCGGGGTCAACAGCAACGCGGTACTGGCGGGCAATCCGAGGGGCTTTCGGCATTCGCAGCCCAGCCTGCCTGCGATGATCATGCAGCGGACCAACACCGCCAATCCGGTGATCGTCATCGATGAAGTCGAGAAGGCGGTGGCGAGCGACCTCGGCGATGCGGTCGCGACGCTGGTCGGCATGCTGGAGGGAGGTGGTGCCAGCCGCTACTTCGACGGCTGCCTCGCCGCCGAGATCGACCTGTCGCACATCAACTGGGTGATGACGGCCAACCGCATCGACCGATTGCCCGCGGCCCTTCTGTCGCGGGTCGAGGTCATCCACGTGCCGGGGCCACGACCGGAAGATGCCGAACTGGTGCTGCCCGCCCTCTGGCGGGACGTCGCCCATCAGCTCGGCCTGCCGCCATCGGCACTGCCGCAGGTCGAACAGGCCGCCGAAAACGCGCTGCTGCGCCTGTTCCGACGGACGCGCTCCATACGCCGGCTGCGCCAAGCGATCGAGACGCTGGTCGCCGTGTCGGCACGCCACCGGCTCCGCGAAGTCCATTGATGATCATCGAAGGCGGTGCGGTGAGCACCGTCAGGAACGGGAAAAAATGCTCCGGCCGGGAAGCGGCCGTCACCAGAAAGGAATGTACCCATGGAAACGACTGTCCGCCACCAGAACTTCATGCTCGCGCTGCGTCAGCTGATGGGCTGGCCCACCTTCGCGCCGGTGAACAACGCGATCGCATTTACCTCGGGCCAGACGATGTCAGCGCCGGTTGGCGTTGAGCTTGGCCGTATCGCACAGGCGCTGAACAAGGACCTTGTCTATTCGGGATGGTCGACCATCACCGCCAGGGAACCGGATGGCTTCGCGGTGGCCTTTCGCGATCTGGTCACGGTCGACATCATCGATCGGCTTGTTCCCTTCGCTGCGGACGATCGCGCACGCGTGATCCTGGTCAGCACCTCCACCGACGAGCATTTCGCGATCGACACGCGGGGTTCGCTGATCCGCATGGCGGGTCGGCCGAAGGCCGTGCGCGACGGCCGTGCGCTGGCGATGTCGCGGATCAAGGCGGTGGCCGCCACCCGCAGCAGCGACTTGCTGCCGGATAACCAGTTTGTTGCCACCGGTGCCGCCGTTACCTGCCCGCAGCCCTTGCACGAGACGATCGTCCGCTTCGCCTGACTTACCCGGCGGCACCAGTTGGTGGCCGCTAATTCCTGATTGTTCTGGAGACCTTACATGCCCCTCGAAGCCACAACGCCTCGTCCACGACGCAGCTGGATCGTGCTCGATATCGAGTCCGCCGTTCTCGATCATACCGCCCACCAGCGCTACCAGCAGATGGAGCGCTGGACGCCGTCGCCGAACAAACCAATCCGCCGTGGCTACACCCGCAGCGAAGACCCGCTGACCTGTCCGCGATGGATTTTCCAGACGCTCTGCGTCGCGTCGATCATGGTGCTGGTCGAGGATGCTGAGGGCGGCTTTGATGTGCGAAGCTTCGAGACGTTGTCCGCCCCGGAATTGGATGAACGCGGTGTTGTGGCCGGCGTTCTTCGCGTGCTGGCCGACGCCCCGCCAGAGGCTGAACTCTGCACCTGGATGGGATTGGTCCATGACATCCCTGTGCTGATTGCGGCCGCGATGCGGCACGGTCTGTCGCTACCGAAATGCTGGGGCTGGCTATCGCATGGTGGTTTCCATCGCGACCGGCATATCGACCTGGCCCGCGCGCTGACCGCAGGCATGAAGATCAAGCCGATCCATCTGGCCGAGGTGCTCGCCGCGATGGACTTGCCGGGCAAGCTGACCTGCCCACCCTTCGCAGTCACCCGGCTGATCGAGGCGGGACGATGGGAAGAGGTGGCGTCCGCCTGCGAGGTCGACGTCATCTCGACCGCACTGCTACTGGCCCGCTGGCGGCGGCTGACGGACCCTCGCGCCGAAGCCGAGGTTGTCGAGGATCGCATCCTTCGCCGCGTCATCGAACAGCGACCGGATCGGCGATATATCGCAGCGTTGCAGGCGCATCGGGATCGGCGCTTCGCCGCACAATATGCGAAAGCCGCCAACGATGCCGCGATCTTGGCGCCGTGGCTGGATCAGGACGCCGCCTGACCCTTCACCCTTGCTTCACCAACCTGCGTTAGCCTCGCCGTCATGACAAGGCTGGTCCTACTCCCACATGCGCCATTACGGAAAAACGCGGACAGCCTGTCTGCAAATTCTCGGCGTGGCGCATGAGGAAGTAGGACCTGTCATGTCCAAGCCCTTCGTTCCTGCCGAGGACGCCCGCCAACTCACCCGCGACGAAATCAAGGCGGAGCTGGTCAGGATCGATATGGCGCCCGGCGCCGCAATGACGCGCTGCGCCGACCAATTCGCCGCCGATTATCCGGGTGAAGGGCGTGATCTCCTACAGACGGCAATCGTCGGTGCGCTGACAACGCGTACGTGTCGTGAAGGTGTGTCGGGCGAGCGGTTCCTGGCGGGCATCATGCGCAGCATCGCCTCGACCCATCGCCGCGCTCGTGAACGGCGCGGCGAGGACGTCGTGTCGCTGCCAGTCGAGGTCCTGGCCGAACAGATGGCGATGGGCGGCTATACCGTCATGGCGGCCGACGACGTCATCGAGATCGAACGCGTGCGGCTGATGTGCGAGCACATCCTCGACCAGCTCAGCGCTGCCTCACCACGTCAGGCCGCGCTGATCGACGGGATCGGCCTTGGGTTGCGCGGGCAGGCGCTTGCCGACCACCTTGGCCTGTCCATGCAGGATCTCGCCACCGTGCGTCGCGCGCTGAAGCGTCACGCACAACGTCTGTGGCTCGACGCTGACACGCAGATCTTCCGATCAGAGGCGTCAGCCGGCGCACAGTAAAACGATGGAGCCGCGCGGACTTCTATCCACCTTTCGCGCAATCTAGGGTGGCGCGGCACTGGCCGCGGACGAGATGGCAAAATCTGTTGTCAAGATGGTTGCACGTAAAAAATTGGCAAGGAGAGGTGAATGGAATATATTTCGCTAGCGGGCCTCGCGTGGCTGGCACGGTACGGCCTAAATATCGATTTGATGATGGATCGATGGAAAAATGGCCGTGGCGTCACACCTCGCCGCACATCATCCGACCAAAATCCAGATTGTAGAGATGAAGATTTTCCTGACGGCGGCATCATCTATCATGGTAGATATTGGCTAACGTATCAGATGTGTGATGGCGTTTCTTATGACGAGATGCGCAATCGGCGTGCTAAACTGGTTATTCGAGGGAATACCCTTTCCGAAGCTGCTATCGCCAAGCTCTACCAATCGGCCACACCGCTCAGAGATGTCGTGGAATTGCCCGAACATTGCATCGTCACCTTCGCCAATGCCAAGATAATCCGAGCAAGGAATTTGGAAAGGAATGCGGTGGAGTTCCTGTTGCGGGTAGATTGGATGACGACCACGCAGGCTTACAACCTCGAGCGGATGTGAGCATATGGAACCCGTACTGACGCCGCCGGCGGCAGTACGGGCGCTGTTGGGTCAGCTTTCCATGTTACCATGTTCGTCAGCGGTGCTGCCGCTCCAGATTTCACTCATCGGCATCGCATCGGGTTCAGCATCGCCCGCTGATACGGCTCCGCTACTCTGCGACCCTTCGATTGTCTCGGACTGTTCGTTGCCGATTTGAAGTTCGGTGTCGGTCTCAGCAACGGGTTCGCGATCGTCAGGGTCGCCGTCCGGCCTGTCATTCCCCTTGATCTCAGCCGAAGGCTGATCGCCCGCACCGAGTTCGACCCCGCCGACCTTGGTGATCGCAGGCTTATCCGATTGGATAGAAAGTTGCTCCAGCCGTCCGGTCAGTCGATCTTCCCTACGACGGGCATCATCGAGCTGAGCCTTGAGCTGGTCACTTTGGGATTGTGCGGCATCACGTTCCTGCTCAGCTTCGATCCAGCGATCCATCAGCATCTTTACCTCGGCTTCGCTCCTGTTCAGACGCTCCTCGGCCGTCGCGATGCGGAGCGAAGCGTCGCGATGTATCGTGTTGACCGTATCGCTGAAGGCGCCGAGCAGGGTTTTCGTCCCGTCCGCTGTAAAGCGATCGAACAGCCCCTGAAACGCCGCGCGGACTTCAGGCGGGACTTCGAGAGCCGGCGGAGCGGCCCTCTCGGCACCGGCCGCTAGCCAGAGCTTCACATTCCGGTAAAAGCCACCGTTGGGCTCGACGCCCAACAATACCGCTGCCTCGAAGATACTGTCACCCGGCTTCCACCGTCCGGATTTTACCAAGCCTTCCATCATCCCCGCCACGACATTGGGGCGGAGCCAATCCTTGCTCTTCTTCATGATATCACTCGCCATCTGCGAGCCAGACTGATCCTGCGAGACCTGCGAAACCTGCGATATCGCAGGTCTCGCAGGAGAAGGCATTCGACAGGTCAATCCGACTGGCACATTGTCATCTTGCGCCATGACCGTGTCGGTCAGGCGCGGGATTTTATGGCGACGGCGGTTATGGTGCGGCCCAATGTTGGGGCGGACGATTCAACGACCGTTGCAGCGCAAGTGGGTCGAACGCAGCGCTGATACGACGGATGCCCGATTGCAGACGCAGCCAAACCAGCATGCTGATCGAAAATAGCGTCACGATGATCGACTGCAGGCAACGATATACACCGGCGCCGCCGCGACGGCGGTCAGCCCTTGCACCGACGATGCGCGACACGGCGGCAAGCAGTGTTCCGATCGCGTCACACCGCTGGGCGCTCAAGGGCGCAGACAGGGTCTGAGAAGGGGCCGAACTGCTCATCGTCTGTCTTTATAGGCTGGCGCGTCCACGCCGCCAACTCGATGGCAATCGCATGAAGAAAGTCTGCTCCTAGCAGAATCTGACTTGGGTAAGATCGGGTAGGCCGAAGCAATCCATCAGTATGACAATAGCAAAGAATCCACTATGCTGGATATATGGAAACCGATTCGGCAATCGCTGCATTCGGCGCTCTCGCACAGGCAACGCGCCTAGATGTGTTCCGGCTGCTGGTGCGCTACGAACCCGCCGGGATGGCGGCTGGCGAAATCGCCCGCCAACTCAACGTCCCGCAGAACACCATGTCCGCGCACCTTGGTATTCTCGCCCGCGCGGGACTGGTCCGCTCCGAACGCCATAGCCGGTCGATCATCTACCGCGCCGACCTTGACGGCCTGCGGGCGCTGACGCTGTTCCTCGTCAAGGATTGCTGTGCGGGCAACGCGGAACTGTGCGCGCCGCTCATCGCCGAACTCGCCCCCTGCTGCTGAAAGGACGCCCCGTGGCTGTCGATATCGTCATCTATCACAATCCGGAATGCGGCACGTCGCGCAACGCCCTTGGGCTGATCCGCGATGCCGGCATCGAGCCGCATGTGGTCGAGTATCTGAAGACCCCACCCGCGCGTGCGCTGCTGGTCGCGCTGATCGACCGCGCCGGCATGACGCCCCGCGATCTGCTACGCGAGAAGGGGACGCCCTATGCGGAGCTGGGCTTGGGCGACACGTCGCTGTCCGATGAAGCGCTGATAGATGCGATGATGGCGCATCCCGTCCTCATCAACCGACCCCTGGTCGTCTCGCCGCTCGGCGTGAAGCTGTGCCGCCCTTCTCAAGCCGTCCTTGATCTGCTGCCGAGCGGCCAGCTTGCCGCGTTCGCAAAGGAGGACGGCGAAGAGGTGGTCGATGCGTCGGGCCATCGCGTCGCCTGATGCTTCTTGCCATCCTGATCTTCGTCGCGACGATCACGCTCGTCATCTGGCAGCCCAAAGGCCTTGGGATCGGCTGGAGCGCGATGGGCGGGGCCGTCGTGGCGCTGCTCGCGGGCGTCGTCACCCTGTCCGACGTGCCAGTGGTATGGGGCATCGTATGGAACGCGACCGCTGCGTTCGTCGCGATCATCCTCATCAGCCTGCTGCTCGATGAAGCCGGGTTCTTCGAGTGGGCGGCGCTGCACGTCGCCCGCTGGGGCGGGGGGAATGGTTGTCGGCTGTTCGTCCTGATCGTGCTGCTCGGCGCAGGCGTGTCCGCGCTGTTCGCCAATGACGGTGCGGCGCTGATCCTGACGCCGATCGTCATCGCCATGCTGCGGGCGCTGGGGTTCGAGGACAAGGCGACGCTGGCGTTCGTCATGGCGGCCGGGTTCATTGCCGACACCGCCAGCCTGCCGCTGGTCGTGTCGAACCTCGTCAACATCGTGTCGGCCGACTTTTTCCAAGTCGGGTTCGGTGACTATGCGTCCGTTATGGTGCCGGTCGACCTCGTGTCGATCGCTGCGACGCTGGCGGCGCTGCTGCTGTTCTTCTGGCGCGACATACCGACAGACTATGACGTGCGGGCGCTGCGCGCGCCGCGCGAGGCGATCCGCGATGCTGCAACGTTCCGCGCTGGATGGATCGTGCTCGCTTTGCTGCTCGCCGGCTTCTTCCTGCTCGAACCACTCGGCGTGCCGGTCAGCGCCGTGGCCGCTGCCGGCGCGATCCTGCTGCTGGTGATCGCAGGGAGGGGCCACGTTATCCCAACGGCCAAGGTGCTGAGCGGCGCCCCGTGGCAGGTCGTGATCTTCTCGCTCGGCATGTACCTGGTCGTCTATGGCCTACGGAACGCAGGGTTGACCAATCATTTGGCGGCGCTGCTCGATAGCAGCGCGCAAGGCGGCGTATGGGGCGCTGCGCTGGGCACGGGCATCATCGCAGCGGTCCTGTCGTCGGTGATGAACAACATGCCGACCGTGCTGGTGGGCGCGCTGTCGATCGACGCAACGCACGCGACCGGGGCCGTCAGGGAAGCGATGATCTACGCCAACGTGATCGGCTGCGACCTCGGCCCCAAGCTGACGCCGATCGGCTCGCTCGCGACGCTGCTGTGGCTGCACGTTCTGGGGCAGAAGGGCGTGCGCATCGGATGGGGCTATTACTTCCGGATCGGGGTCATGCTGACCGTGCCTGTCCTGCTCATCACGCTGGCGGCGCTCGCGCTGCGAATTGGGATCGCCTGATGCCTCTCCGCGACCTTGCCGACCCCGATCATCTGCCCGCGCTCGACCGGCGCTATGCGCTCGATCGCCCCGCTCTCGGGCTGGGCGCTGGCGATCCGCCGCCCCGCATCCTGTTGCTCTACGGGTCGCTTCGGGAGCGATCCTATTCGCGCCTGTGCATCGAGGAGGCGGCGCGACTGCTCCGTTTCTTCGGCTGCGAAACACGCATTTTCGACCCTTCTACCCTGCCGCTTCCCGACCAGCACGCGGGTGACGATCATCCCGCCGTCCATGAGCTGCGCGAACTATCGATGTGGTCGGAGGGTCAGGTGTGGTGCAGTCCCGAACGGCACGGCCAAATCACTGGCATCATGAAGCTGCAAATCGACCACCTGCCGCTCAGCATGGGCGGAATGCGCCCGACGCAGGGCCGCACGCTCGCAGTCATGCAGGTGTCGGCGGGATCGCAGTCGTTCAACAGCGTCAACAGCTTGCGCGTGCTTGGCCGCTGGATGCGGATGGTGACGATCCCCAACCAGTCGTCGGTCGCCAAGGCGTTCAACGAGTTCGATGATGCCGGGCGCATGAAACCTTCCAGTTACTATGACCGGATCGTGGACGTGATGGAGGAGCTGGTGCGGTTCACGGTTCTGCTACGCCCGCACGCAGCGCAACTGGTCGATCGCTATTCCGAACGAAAGGAAGCCGGGGTGCCGATCAACGCCGCCACGGACCTGTCGAGTATCGCGACCGCACCGCAATCCTGATCGCTTCCGAAGCCCGAATGCTCAAACGGATCAATTCTCACTCCGCCTTCCACTTCACCGGGATACGCAGGTAGGTGACTCCGTTCGCCGCCGCTTCGGCGAAGTGACCCGCGCGGATGTTGACCTGGATCGAGGGCAGCAGCAGCTTGGGCACGGATAGTCCGGCGTCGCGCTGCTCGCGCATGGCGACGAAATCGTCTTCACTCACGCCGTCATGAACGTGGACGCTCGACCGTCGTTGCTCACCCACTGTCGTTTCCCAGCGATAGTCGTCGCGGCCCGGTGCCTTGTAGTCGTGGCACAGGAACAGCCGCGTCGCGTCAGGCAGCGCCAGCAGGCGGCGGATCGAGCGGTAGAGCGTGCGCGCATCTCCGCCGGGAAAGTCGGCACGGGCGGTGCCATAGTCGGGCATGAACAGCGTATCGCCGACGAACGCCGCGTCGCCGATCCGATAGGCGACATCGGCAGGCGTGTGACCGGGGACGTGCAGCACCTCGACCTCCAGCGCGCCGATCGCAAAGCGCTCACCGTCCTCGAACAGGCGGTCGAAGTCCGATCCGTCCGTCTTCAGGTCGTCCATCGCGAACACGGGGCGGAAGATCTTCTGCACGTCGCGGATATGCGCGCCGATCCCGATCCAGGCGCCGGTATGCGCTTTGATGAAGGGCGCGGCCGACAGGTGATCGGCATGGGCATGCGTCTCCAGCACCATCGCGATGCGCCAGTCCTGCGCGCGGGCGAAGGCGACGATGCGTTCCGCCGAGCGCGTATCGGCGACGCCGCTCGCCAAGTCGAAGTCGAGCACCGGATCGATCACCGCCGCTGTCCGCGTGGCGGGATCGCCCACTAGGTAGCTGATCGTGTTCGTCGGCTCGTCGAAAAATGCCTCGATGAAGGGCTGGGTCATGATGTCCTCCGTTAGCGCTTGCTAATATATTAGAGGATGCTACATAAGCAATGCCTAATGGAGTAGCGATGATGCTCAAGCCGCCGATGGACTTGGCGACATTCGAGGTGAAGGCCGGTCAGGTTGCCGACACGCTGAAGGCGATCGGCAATGCCCGCCGGCTGATGCTGCTGTGCAAACTGGTCGAGCATGGCGAGGTGACGGTCGGCGAACTGGCCCGCGATGTCGGGCTGTCGCAATCGGCCTGCTCACAGCACTTGGCCAAGATGCGCGACGAAGGTCTCGTCACCTACCGGCGGGAGAGCCAGACGCTCTGGTACGCCATTGCCGACCCCCGCGTCGAAACGCTGCTCGCCACCCTCTACCAGCTCTATTGCAAGGATTGACGCGATGACGCTTGCGACCCTTTCCCCTGCCGACACCCGCGCTGCGATTGATGCCGGTGCGCGCCTGATCGACATTCGCGGTGCCGATGAACATGCGCGCGAGCGCATTCCCGATGCGGTGAACGTGCCGCTCGACCGGATCGGCGACCTGCCGCGTGACGGCCGCCCGATCGTCTTTCACTGCAAATCGGGGATGCGGACCGCCGCCAATGCGGCGCAGCTCGGCGCGGCAGCGGGTGGCGCGCCGGCCTATATCCTCGAAGGCGGCATCGAGGCGTGGCGACAGGCAGGACATCCGACCTTCGCCGATCGATCGCAGCCGCTGGAGATCATGCGGCAGGTGCAGATCACGGCCGGTGCGCTGGTGCTGACCGGCGTCCTGCTCGGCCTGTTCGTCGCCCGCGGTTTCTTCGGACTGTCGGCCTTCGTCGGCGCCGGGCTGATGTTCGCGGGTGTGACGGGATGGTGCGGTATGGCCAATCTGCTCCGCGTCATGCCGTGGAACCGGCGGGTGGCCTGAGGCGATCATGGACGCCACGATCTTCGCCGCGCTTGCATCCGGCGGTGTCATCGGCCTGATCCTCGGCCTGGTCGGCGGGGGCGGGTCGATCCTTGCCGTGCCGCTGCTGATCTATGTCGTCGGCGTCGGATCACCGCACGCCGCGATCGGAACCGCCGCCGTCGCCGTCACGGTCAACGCGCTCGCCAGCCTGATCGGCCATGCGCGGGCGGGCCGCGTAAAGTGGCGGTGCGCCGGCGTGTTCGCATTGTCGGGCATGATCGGTGCGGCATCGGGGGCGGAGCTGGGCAAGGCGTTCGACGGCAAGCGGCTGCTCGTTCTGTTCGGACTGCTGATGATCGGCGTGGGGCTGTCGATGCTGCGTAAGCGCCGCACGGCGGAAGCGCCTGACGTACGCCTGACCCGGCACAGCGCCGCTACGCTGCTGCCGCGCCTGGTCCCAATTGGCTTGGGCGTCGGGCTTGCCGCTGGGTTCTTCGGGATCGGCGGCGGTTTCCTGATCGTGCCTGGGTTGATCCTAGCGACCGCGATGCCGCTGCCGTTTGCGATCGGCACGTCGCTGGTTGTCGTCAGCGCACTGGGTCTGACCACGGCCACCTCCTACGCCCTGTCGGGACTGGTCGATTGGGGCGTGACCGCACTTCTCGTCGCGGGTGGCATCGTCGGGACGATTGGTGGCATCGCGATTGGCAAGGTTCTCGGCACCCGCAAGGGGTTGCTCGAACGCGGATTCGCCGCCGTGGTGATCGCGATTGGAATCTACATCACTGCATCGATGGCTTAAATCGCGCTCGGTCCAAGCAAATGGACCAGAGACGATTGGTCCGGTCACCTCGTCCTAGTTCGAGGAGCGCCGATAGCCAATCGCCGCCCGTCCCTCATCGATCGCCGTCAACGGCCAGACGGAGCGCTTGATGAGAGCGCCCCTCTCGATGCGTGGTACAGGCAAGGTGCATTGAACTGGGCACCAAACTGTAGCACATAGCCTTTCGGACGATCTAGAAACCGCAGTTTTCTGCGGGTTTCAGTGTGGCCAAATCTTGGAACGGAATCCCTTCACCCGCTCCATCCCGACATTCCCTGCACTGCCTTGAAATTGCTTCCGATTGTGAAGCGAAAGCAGCCCTTGCCGTCCATCGCGCTTTTTACGAAGCGTGATTTGGAGGCACGCCATCGTGAAAGCCTATTTCGCTCCCCTCGCTATCGCCGTGCTCGGTTGCGTCATGCTGCCCGAGCAGGCTGCCGCGCAGCAGAGCACGCAGTTCCAGGTGTCGATGACGATCCAGGCCGAATGCAGACTGACATCGGCAAGCGATCTTGCTTTCGGCAATACCGGCGTGATCCAGGCGGCGATCACCTCGACCAGCACGATCGGCGTCCAGTGCACGAACACGACGCCCTATAATATCGGCCTGAACGCGGGCGCGGGCGCCGGGGCGACGGTGGCCGCGCGGCGGATGACGTCGGGTTCGGGGGCGACGGTGGTCTATGAGCTGTTCCGCGACCCTGCGCGAGCGCAGATCTGGGGCAATACCGCAGGCACCGATACGCTGGCCGGGATCGGCAACGGCGCGGTTCAGACGCTGACGGTGTACGGGCGTGTTCCCGCACAGGCCACCCCGGCGGCGGGCAGCTACACCGATACCGTCCAGGTAACCGTCACCTATTGAGGCTGCTGCGAGAGGAACGCGGATGAAACGCGCCCCACTAACATGGGCCATCATGGCCGCGTCGATGATATCGATGATCCCGGCGGTCGGCCGAGCATCGGACATTCGGGTCGCCCCTGTCGCCATCGACCCGCTGCCGGGCGCGCGCACGACCGCGCTGACGCTCAGCAATGCCGAGCAACGCCCGGTGCGCGTCCAGGTCCGCGTCATGAAATGGACCTTGAAAGACGGGGCCGATGTCTTGACCCCCACCAACGACGTGGTCGCCAGCCCACCCTTCTCGACGCTGGCGCCGCAGCAGCAATATCTGATCCGCGTCGTCCGTACCGCCAAGGCGCCGCCGGTGGGCGAGGAAGCATATCGCGTGCTTGTCGACGAAGTGCCCGATGCCGCAAGGGCGCGGCCGGGGACCGTCAATCTGGTCGTGCGGCAATCGATCCCCGCCTTCTTCTCCGACATTCCGCGCCGGGCGCCCGATGTCGCGTGGCGGATCGACCGCTCGGGGGGCGCCGCGGCGCTGGTCGGGCGCAACAATGGCAATCGGCGGCTGCGCATCGCCGACCTTCAACTGATCGCGGGCAGTCAGCAGATCCTCGCGCGGTCGGGGCTCGTCGGCTATGTCCTGGCCGGTTCCGAGCTTCGCATCCCCTTGAGCCCCGGCACCGTCGTCGCAAATGGCACGGACCTGCGGATGCGCGCGGTCTCCGATGGTGGCCCGATCGAGGTCTCCCTTGCGACCCAGACGCGCCGGTGAGCTGGGATGCACGTTCCTGGCCATGCTGTGCGGCGCGTCGCAGGCCTGGGCGCAGGACAGCGACAGCCTTCGCGTCGGTGTCGAAGTGGACCCCAGCCGCCAGGAGCAGGCACTGCAACTGGAGGTCTATCTGAACGACCGGCCGACCGGCTATGTCGCGTCGTTCACGCAGCGTCCGGATGGCGGATTTACGGCGCGTACCGCCGAGCTTCGAACCATGGGCGTCATGCTCCCCAACGATGTCCAGACGGGCGACGTGCCACTCGAACGCATTGCCGGTCTGCGCTATCGTTATGAAGAGATGCGGCAGATCATGTGGCTGGTCGCCGGTCCGACTGCGCAGCGGCCGACCCTGATCGGGGGCGGGCCAAGCGATAGCGCCAGACCCATGCCCAACCGACCGCCGCTTGGCGCGGTACTCGACTATACGCTGTTCGCCAGTGGCGACAGGAGCGTGGTCGGCCCGCGCTTTACGGGGGCATCGGGTGCGTTCGGTACGCGGGTGTTCGGGCCGTTCGGGCTGATCGAGAACAGCGTCATCGGGCTTTGGTCGGACGGGCTGCGCGTTACCCGCCTGTCGACGACCTATAGCTATGAAGACCCCGGGCGGCTGGTGACATTGCGGGCGGGCGATACGATCAATGGCGGGCTGGCCTGGACCCGCCCGATCCGGATGGGCGGCCTTCAGATCCAGCGGACGTTCGGCATGCGGCCCGATCTCGTCACCATGCCGGTTCCCCGTCTGCTGGGAAGCGCAGCGGCCCCCTCCACCCTCGACCTGTTCATCGACCGGGTTCGGACCCTGTCGGCCGACGTACCCGAAGGCCCCTATGCCGTGATGCACCCGCCGGTCGTGCAAGGCGCGGGCGTCGCCACCGTCGTCGTCCGCGATGCGCTGGGCCGAGAGACGGTGTCGACCGCGCCCTTCTACGCCTCGCCGCAACTGCTGGCGGAGGGGCTGACCGACTTCAGCGCGGAGATCGGCTTTGCGCGACGCAGCTATGCAATCGTGTCGAACGACTATGATCGGCGCCTGATCGTGTCGGCGTCGGCACGCCGCGGCGTGTCCAGCCGGTCGACGCTTCAGGGGCATGCCGAGGCGGGGGCGGGCCTGATCCAGTTCGGCGCGGGCGGTGTGGTGACGTTGCGCGATCAGGCCTTGCTGTCGGTGGCGGGGGCGATGAGCCGGGCGGACGGTCGCACCGGCGGGCTTGTCGATATCGGCTTCGAATCGCGTCACCCCGGATTTTCGATATTGCTCCGTTCGATGCGGACGATCGGCAGCTATGCCGACCTGGCGTCACGCACCGCGTCCTTCGGCCCGGTGCTGGCGGGCGACCGTCGTATCTTCGGCGCGCCGCGTGAAGTCGACCAATTCTCGCTGTCGCTGCCCATCGCCACCACCTCGGCATCGCTGGGGATCAGCCTGGTCAATTCCAAAACGGCAGCGGGCGACCGGTATCGGCTCGCCAGTCTTTCCTCGACCGCCAATGTCGGGCGGCTGTCGCTGTTCGCCAATGCCGTGGCGGACCTCAGCGGCAATCGCAGCTTCGGCCTGTTCGTCGGAGCCAGCCTGCCGCTGGGACGACGGGCCTCGATCACGACCGGCGCGACCGTTTCCGATGGGCGCGTATCGGGTTATGCCGAGATGTCGCGTCAGGGCGCTCATGAGCCCGGCTCCTGGGGGTGGTCGGTGCGCGTGGCCGATGGTCGCGAACGGGCGGGCCATGCGATCCTGCGCCATACGACCGGGTTCGCCCAGTTCGAGGCGACCGGGCTCTATGCGGGCGGCACCGTCTCCGGGACCTTGCAGGCCGAGGGGGCGGTGGCGCTGATCGGCGGCGACCTGCACTTCGCGCGGCGGCTCGACCAGTCCTTCGCGGTGGCCGATGCCGGGGCGAGCGGCGTGCGGGTGTACCGCGAGAACCGGCTGGTCGGCACGACCGGCGCGTCGGGCAAGCTGCTGGTGCCCGACATCGCGCCGTTCGAGCCGAGCGCGATCTCGATCGATCCCTCCTCGCTGCCGGTCGATGCCCGCGTGGGTGCGACCCATGCCGAGGCGGTGGCCTTTACCCGCGTCCCCGCGCTCGTCGCCTTCGGCGTGGCGCGCGAGACCGACACGGCGCTGGTCGAATTTGTCGACGGCGCAGGTCAGTTGCTGCCGCTCGGCTCGGTCATCGCTCGGCCGGGGTTGCCCGAGGATGTGGTCGGTTATGACGGCGCCGCCTTTCTCGGCGCGCTCGGGGCCCGGAACGACGCCGTCGTCACCGATCCCGACGGCCGACGCTGCCGCGCCCATTTCGCCTTCGCCGCCCAGCCCGGCGAACAAGTCCGCATCCGCGCCGACTGCACGCCGATCGCGAGCACCGCACCATGAAGCATCTGATCCCTGCGCTTTTCGCCGCCTTCGTCCTCTTCGTGATGCCCGGTGCCGCTCGGGCGCAGACCTGCTCGGCCACGATCTCGACGATCGACTTCGGCAGCCCTTCGCTTCTGTCGAGCGGTCCCGTGGATGTGACCGGCACGATAACGGTCAGCTGCACCGGCATTCCGCTGCTCAGCGTGGTCAAGATCTGCCCCGGCATCGGTGCGGGCAGCGGCGGCACCGATGGATCGGGTCGATTGATGACGGGCACGGCGGGGTCGCTGCGCTATCAGCTTTATCAAGATACGGCGCGGTCGATGGCCTGGGGCGCGCTGGACAATCCGGTCTTGGGAAGCGTGCCGCCGATCATCATTTCCAACCTGCTCAACGGGGCCGGTTCGGCGACGCGAACCATCTATGCCCGGCTGTTCGGGGGCCAGGCGACGGCGGTGCCGGGCGCCTATCGCTCCAGTTTCATCGGCAATGCCACGCTGTTCAGCTATGGTGCGGAACTGCTCGGCACCAGCAGCAATTGCACGGGCTTTGCGGGCTCCGCCTCGATCCGGCCGACATTCGAGGTGATCGCATCCCCTGCCAAAGGCTGTAACGTCGCGGCCACCCCCCTCACCTTCCCGACGACCGGCGTCTTGTCCCGGTCGGTGACCGCACAGAGCGAACTGAGCCTGACCTGCACCAACCAGACGCCCTATGCCCTGCGCCTCGACACCGGCCGCAATGCCGATGCCTCGGGGACGCGGCGCATGCGCGGTCCTTCGGGAAGCTTCATCGCCTATAGCCTGTTTCGCGATGCAGCCCTGTCATCGACCTGGGATAGCGGTCTACAGGCGTCGGGCACCGGCACGGCGCGGGGACTCGCAATCTATGGCCGGGTAGCTGCCCAGCCAACGCCCGCGCCCGGCCTCTACACCGACACGGTCGTCGTCACGGTCACCTATTAGGCGCGAGAGCTATTGCGTCCAGGCAAAGGCGAGGAACTGCGACACCTCGTCCTTGCTGAAATTATCGTCAGCCTCGACGATCAAGGTCCGGCGGCCGTCCTTCAGCCGCGGCCCCCAGGCCATGCCTTCGAGATTGTCGATCGTCACACCGTCATAACGCCCCGGCAGGTCGAGCAATATCCGGCGGGTCATCGGGACGGCGGGACATGATGGCAGCGCCGTGCAGGATAGAACGTCGCTCGTGCGGTCGGTGATGCTCGACAACACGATGCGCGCCTGCACACCCTGCTTCGCATCGAAGGGCAGGACGCGTTCGATCGACAGGAAATGGCGATCGTCGACCGCCAGCAATTCAGACACGGAATAGCGTGCATCGGGCACGGCATAGACATATTGGCGAACCGGCCGCCCGGTCTTCGGATCGAAGCTGGTCAGCCGGTGCAGTGCAGGCGCGTCTACCGCGGTGACGGCCGGGCGGTCCTCATAAGCGGGGTCCTCGTTGACCGCATAGACCATGCCGTGCCGACCGACCGCCAGCCCCTCCAGCACGCCGTTGGACACCGCGCCGTGCGTTCGATTGTCATCGTAAAGATAGGCGGAGGGCAGCGAGAAGCTGCGCATAATCCGCCCTTTCGCGTCCCCCTCATAGAGGCCCGGCTGAATCCGCCGGGCCGGGTCGGCGTTCCAGGTCCCCTCCGACGACCAATAGACATGCCCCCCGGCGGCATAGCGAATAGCCTCGGGATCGACCACCGCATGATCGGTGGGGAACAGCACGCCCTGGGCGTCGCGCAGGAACACCTGCTTCTCGATGCGCACGTCCATCATATGGCGTGTGGGGTCGAGCGTGATCGCCAGTTCGTAATAGCGTGGCGGCCGCCCGTCCCCCTTGTCGTCCGAAATGGCGAGATACCGGCCATCCGGCAACCGATCGAGCCCCGATAGCCCGCCGACAGGAATCCCGTGGAAACGGGTGCCGCGCGGGATCGTCGTCGACGCGATCAACGCAAGAGCGGGCGGTGTTTCGGGTTCGGCCGGGATGGCCGCCGATGCCTGTGTCCAGAACAGTGCCAACGCACTGCCCAGCGCTCCGATCATCCCCATGCCCCGCAACACGCTCCCCATCATAGCTCGTCTCTTTTGCCCGTGGTCCAGAGCCGGTTCAGGGCGACGACAGACCTGCCATCGTCGCCCTGCGCCGATCAGAATTCGAAATGCACGCTCGCGATCAAGGTGCGCGGATTGCCGAAGTTGAAATAGCCGCCCTTGCTCGTCACCGTGCCCAGGTTCGAGAAATAGGCCTTGTTGAGCAGATTGACGACGTTGAACTGGACATAGGTCTTCTTCAGGCCGATCCACTCCATCCCGATCTGCGCATCCAGATCGACAAGGGTATAGCCCGCTGCCTTCACGTCATTGAGGTCGGTGACGAACCGGTCGCCGACATGCTTGGCCGACACGCCGACCACGCCGAAGGGCAGCGTCACCTGCGCCCGCCCGCCATATTGCCAGTCAGGCGTATCGACCACCGACTTGCCCTTGGTCGCAAGGACGACCGTGTCGCCGTTCATCACATCGTTCTTCAGCTTCGCGGTCATGTAGGAGGCGAAGCCATAGAGCGACAGCCAGCGGGTCGGGCTGAGCGAGAGCGAGGCGTCGATGCCCTTGCTGTCGACCGCGCCGACATTGCGGGCGGCGCTGATCGTGCCGCCGCCTTCCACCGGCGTCGTGGTCGTGACGATGCGGTTGCTGTACTGGATATACCAGCCCCCGAGCTGCGCTTGGGCGATGCCACGGATGTAGCGCAGGCCCAGATCATAGGAGTTGGTCCGCTCCGGCTGCACTTCGTCGCCGCCCAGCCGGATGACCTTGTCGTCATAGGCATAGACTTCGGTGTTCGGCGCCGAGAACCCCTTGGTATAGTTGCCGAACAAGCTGACCTCCGGCGTCATCTGCCAGGTCAGGCCGATATTGGGCAGCAGTGTGCGATATTCCTTGATCCGCCCGGTATAGGGCGGTGCGAAACCCTTGGTCCCGCTGTCCGCCTGAACCTGCGCCTGGGTCTGCGACGTGCAATAGGCTTCGCTGCCGCTGCCCGCGATGGTGTAGCAGGCATTGTTCATATTCCGCCGGAACAGCGCCGCGCGCAGCCCGACCGTGAAGGCCAGTCGGTCGTCGAAGGGCTTGCCGCGATATTCGCCCGACAACTGGTGCAGGATCGAATAGGTCAGCCGGTTGCGCTTGTTGAGCACATTCCCCGCGGCGTCGAGCATCGCATGGGGGTTGCTCGCATCACTGGTGCTGAAGGGCAGCCAGGGGGTGCCGTCGACCCGCAAATAGCTCGCCTCGCCGGTCTGGGCGGTGCGGGCGCGATCCCAGGTATAGGCCAGCCGCAGCATGTCGTTCGCATCGATGTCGTAGCGCAGGCCCGCAATCGCGATCAGGCGGTTGGTCTGGGTATTGGACGGATAATAGGCGCGGACATAATCCAGCATGTCGCCGTCACCGTTCAGATCGCGGCCCGACGCGACCCCGGCACCGACGCGGCCGAACTGATAACGATTGGCGTTCCTTGCCCCGGCATTGGCGTTACTCTCCGCGAACACGGTCGAGCCGCCGCCATTGGCATGGGTATAGCTATAGCCGCCATCCATCGACAGCGTCAGGCGGTCGGAAAGCGTGAACAGGCTGTTGAACCGGAGATTGCCGGTATCGACCGGATTGAGCGAGGTCTGGCGCGTGTTGGTGCAGCTTGACCGGTCGTCCTGCATCGTACCACCCGCGGCCTGCGCCTGCGACGGGAGGCTGCAGATCGGGCTTTTCAGAAAGCTGTTGCTCCGGTCGTCGAACAATTTGTCGAACTGGGCACGGGTCAGGTCGACGCGGATCGGTGCGGTGGATGAAGTGGGATAGGGATCGCCGAGCACAGTGTTGATGTTGGCGAGCGATGGCGTGCCATAGCCCGTGTTGCGATGCTGATAATAGAAACCGGCCAGCGACACGAAGTCCTTGCCGCCAAGCGGCTGGTAGATGCGCGCGTTATACTGGCTCTTGTGCACATCGGCGTAGCGGTAGAGGTTATAGCTCTGCGTGCTGGCCGACACCCAGGCACGCGTCCCGCTGGACGTCAGTTCGCCGGTGTTGATGAGGCCGAAGACCCGGTTCATGTTGCCGGTGCCATGCGAATAGACCGCCGTCGCGCTCAGCGTCTCGGTGGGCAGGATGGTGCGGTAATTGACCGTGCCGCCCGCCGCGCTGGCGGTCGGTGAGTCGACATCGGTCGAGCCGAAATTGACGTTGACCGACTGGACCAGTTCGGGATCGACCTGCTGCTGCGAATAGATGGCGTAATTGCCCGCATCGTTCAGCGGCAGGCCGTCGAAGGTGAAGGCGATGCGGCTTGCGTCGAAGCCGCGCATGCGGATGCCGCCACCATTGCCGCCATAAGGATCGCCCGCCGTGTAGTTGACGCCGGGCACCAGGTTGATTGCGTTGAAGATCGACTGGCCGGGGACGGTATGCTCGATATAGTCCTGGGTGACGATCGCACGGGCCTTGGGCGAATTGGGCAGCTCGATGACCACTGGCTTGCGCACCCGCTCGCCGGTGACGACGACATCGTCGCCAGCCTTGTCCTCGGCAGCGATCGTACCGGCGGTTTGCGCGGATGCCATATGCGGGGCGACGGCGCACAGGCACACGCCACCGATACCGGCAAGGCCGGTCCAGTTGTTCTTCACGTTTTCCTCCGTGGGAGATGGGGAGGAGGCCCCCGTAAATGGCATTTTTTTCATTACTGTGACGAAATTCAGATACGCAAAGTCGCGTATGACGTCGCAGTAAGGGCCGATCGCGTTAGCGGCCCCTGTAGAATTCGCGATACCAGGCGACGAAATGCCCCAGGCCTTCCGCCAGTCGCACCTTGGGCGCGTACCCCGTCAGGGCGTTCAGCTTCGACACATCGGCATAGGTGGCGGTCACGTCGCCGGGTTGCATCGGCTTCATGATCTTGATCGCCTCCCGCCCGAGCGCGGACTCGAGCGTCGAGATCATGTCCATCAGCCCGACCGGGTCGCTGTCGCCGATGTTGAGAATGCGGTGGCCGCCACGCTCGGGCGCATGGTCGAGCGCGCCGACGATACCGTCGACGATATCGTCGATATAGGTGAAGTCGCGCGCCATCCGCCCCTCGCCGAAAATCTCGATCGGGTCGCCGCCCAGGATTTTCTGCGTGAACGAGAAATAGGCCATGTCGGGCCGCCCCCAGGGCCCGTAGACCGTGAAGAAGCGAAGCCCCGTCTGCGGAAAGCCGTACAGCGTCGCATAGGACTGGCTCATCAATTCGCAGGCGCGCTTGGTCGCGGCATAGAGCGAGACAGGCGAGACGGCGGGTTCGTCCTCACTGAACCCCTGCCCACCCATCGGCTTGTCGCCATAGACCGAACTGGAGGAAGCATAGACGAGGTGGACGAAATCCGCCTGGTGGCGGCACGCCTCCATCACCGCCAGATGCCCGGCCACGTTGGAACGCTCATAGGCAAAGGGATGATCGATACTGTGGCGGACGCCCGCCTGCGCCGCCAGGTGAACGACGCGGGTGACGCCGTGCTGACGCATCAGGTCGGCAATCCCGCCTGCATCCGCCACGTCCATGCGGTGGAAGCAAAAATTCGCGATGCCGTCGAAGCTCGCCAGGCGCGCCTGCTTCAGGGCAGGGTCGTAATAGTCGTTGAGATTGTCGACCCCGATGACCGTCTCACCCCGCGCGAGCAGGCGATGCGCGGTCGCATGGCCGATAAAGCCCGCCACGCCGGTAACGAGAATGGGCGCCGCAACCCGCATCAGGAACCACTCCGCATCAGTCCACCTTGGGGGCTGGCACAAAGGCCTGCCCGCCAAGGCTCATAATTCGCCAGGTTTGAAGAAAGTCCAAAACGCCCACTACACCGGGCGAAGTCAGATACCGCCCTGGATCACCTCGCGACCGTCCGCCGTCAGCGCGGTGGTCAGGTCGTTCAGGCACGTCTCGACCTTGGCAGGATCGGGGCTGCGCACGACGAAATTGGCGCCGGTCCGCCCCTCACGGAAGAACGGATAGCTGCCGATCGCGACCCCCTCATGGGTCTTCTCGGCATTGCGCAGCAGTTCGGCGACCTCACTTTCACCCACCCAGCAGCCGATCGTCCCCGAAACCACGGGGCGACCGCCCTCCAGCGTGCCGGTCAGCGCGTCGAGCATGCCAGCGGTGATGTGCGGAACCCCCGCCATGATGAAGATATTGCCGACCCGGATGCCCGGCGCACCCGATACGCGGTTGGGGATCAGCGAGGCGCCCTCGGGCGTGCGGGCCATCCGCGCCCGCGCCGCACTGACTCCGCCGCGGGTCGCATAATAATGCTCCAGGATCGCCCGCGCCTCGGGATGTTCGATCACCGGCACGCCCAGCGCCTCGGCGATCGCGTCGACGGTGATGTCGTCATGCGTCGGCCCGATCCCGCCGGTCGTGAACAGATAGTCGTTGCGCGTCCGCAGGGTGTTGACCGCCTCCGCAATCGCCTCGGCCCGGTCGGCAACGACGCGGACCTCGGTCAGTCGGATGCCCTGGACGTTCAGCCAGGTCGCAAGCTGCGCGACGTTCCGATCCTGGGTGCGCCCCGACAGGATTTCGTCGCCGATGACGACCAGCGCGGCGGTCCAGATGCGGTCGGGTTTATTGGCGGATTCCATGCGCCCGACATAGCCTCGCAAAAGCGGCCGCGCCACGCTATATCGCCGTCATGACCGATTATGTGACCGTTTCCGCCGACGCGCCCCAGGGGCGGACCGGCGCGATCAAGCTCTGGGGCCGCGAGGCGTTCGACGGGATGCACAAGGCGGGCCGTCTGGCCGCCGAGACGCTGGACATGCTGGTGCCGCACATGGTGCCCGGCGTGACCACCGCCGAGATCGACCGCCTGATCCATCAGTTCATCGTCGACCGCGGCGGCGTGCCCGCGACGCTGGGCTATCGCGGCTATACCCATTCGACCTGCATCTCGATCAACCATGTCGTCTGCCACGGCATTCCGTCGGAGAAGACGCTGAAGTCGGGCGATATCGTCAATGTCGACGTGACCCCGATCGTCGATGGCTGGCACGGCGACACCAGCCGCATGTACCTGATCGGCGACGTACCGCTCAAGGCGCGCAAGCTGGTCGAGGTGACCTATGAATGCCTGATGCTGGGGATCGAGCAGGCCAAGCCCGGCAATCATATGGGCGATGTGGCGCATGCCATTCAGCATCATGCCGAAAAGCATCGCTACGGCGTGGTCCGCGATTTCTGCGGCCATGGTCTCGGCCTGCTGTTCCATGATGCGCCCGAGGTCGTCCATGTCGGCCGCCCCGGCACCGGTCCCGAACTGAAGCCCGGCATGATCTTCACCATCGAGCCGATGATCAACATCGGCCGCCCCGACGTGAAGCTGCTCGACGATGGCTGGACGGCGGTGACCCGCGACCGTTCCTTGTCGGCGCAGTTCGAGCATTCGATCGGCATCACCGAAGAGGGCTGCGAAATCTTCACGCTCAGCCCGGCGGGCTATACCCAGCCGCCCTATAGCTGAGCCGATGCTGCTGGGCGCGATCCGGGTGGCGGCACGCGACCGCGCCCGACTGGCCGATGTCATCGCCACGGCGTCGCGCTTCGGTCTGGACGTGCTGCTCGCCCGGCTGGGCCTCGATCCGGCGCGGCGTGATCCGGATGCCCTGCCCTTCGACCTGCCTGCCCGCACCCGGCAGGCGATGGAGGCGTTGGGTCCGGTCTGGGTCAAGCTGGGCCAGATCCTGGCGACCCGCGCCGACCTGCTCCCGCCCGAATGGATCACCGAACTCGAACAGCTGCACAGCGCCGCGCCGCGCCTGCCCTTCGACCAGTTGCGCGAGCAGGTCGAAGCGGCACTGGGCGAGCCGCCCGAAACCGCCTTTGTCCGATTCGACCCGGAACCCCTGGCCGCCGCCTCGATCGCGCAAGTCCACCGCGCGGCGCTGAGCGACGGCACCGACGTCGTGCTGAAGATTCGCCGCCCCGGCATCCGCCCGGTGATGGAGGCGGACCTGCGCCTGCTGACGCAACTGGCATCGATGATCGAGGCGACCAATGCCGAGGCGCGCCGCTATGGTGCCATGCGCATGGTGCGTGAACTCGGCCGCGATATCCTCGAAGAGCTCGACTTCACCAACGAAGGCCGCAACGCGGACCGGCTGCGCGCGGACTTCGCTGGCGACGCCCGCGTCGTCATCCCGACCATCCATTGGGCCCAGACCACCGAGACGCTGCTGGTCATGGACTTTGTCGATGGCGTGCCGCCCCGCAACGCCGCGCTGCTGCGTCAGGCGGGGATCGATCCCGCCGTCATCGCGGCGGTGGGCGCGGACATCGTGCTCGACATGACCCTTATCAACGGGCGTTTCCATGGCGATCCGCATCCGGGGAACCTGCTCTGCCTGCCGGGCAACCGCATCGCGCTGCTCGACCTCGGCCTGATTGGGCATGTATCCCCACGTCGGCGCGAGGAGGTGATAGCCTTCACCCAGTCGATCACCTATAGTGACCCGATCCTGCTGGCGGAAACGCTAAAGCAATGGTCGCAAACCGATGATATTCCATCCGAACGGTTCCAGGCCGTGGCCGATCGACTGGTCGCGCGGCATGGCGGCGGTGCGCTACGGCTGGCGGCGATCCTCGCCGATATCTTCCCGGTGCTGCGCGAAGAGCGGATCGTCCTGCAACCCGACATGCTGCTCCTGTTCAAGGCGCTCATCACCATCGACGGCGTCTTGAGTGGCATCCAGCCCGACTTCGACCTGTCCGCCGCACTTCGCCGGGCAAGCGCACGGATCGTGGAGGCACGCCTGTCGCCCCAGCGTTGGACGAAGCGGGCCACCGCGCTGGCCCTCGAACTCGACCGGCTGGGTGACGACCTGCCTCGCCTGATCCGGGCGACGACCCGCAAACTCGAAGGTGAGCAGGCCGCCGTTGCGACAGGCGGCATCGAAGCGGCGATCCGCACCGGGGCGGGCTGGATCGCGGGCGCGCTGGCGCTATCCGGCGTGGCGATCGCGGTGGCGATGCGGTTGGGCTAATCCAGCCGCTTCAACTGGTCGCCGAGCCCGAATGGATGACGGCGATACTCCGCGCGCCAGTTCACACCCGCTCGCTCCAGCATCTCGGCCTCTATCGCACCATAGACATAGAGAGCGGCGCGTTTCCATGTCTTGAAACCCTGCTCGCGAACCGCACGGAGGCTGGTCGCCAACCCCTTCAAGCGCGCAATTGCATCATCGCGCATTGCGGCATCCCCCTGACGCGCCAAGACCAGTTCGGTCCAGCGGGCCACGCCTTCCTGACCGACCTGAAATTCGTAATAGCGCCGATCCGCCGGACTGACCTTGGCCAGAGCGACGTCACGCGCGGCGACATAGGCTTTGGTCGCCGCGCGTCGTTCCTCCGGGGACTTGGCCTCCAAAAAGGCCAGACCAGCGTCCCCCATCAGCAAAAAGGCCGCCCCCACTTGCGGATCGGCATAGGGGAAGGGATAATTCAGCATCCAGCTGCCGTCGGTCGACCCACCCGCCAACCCCAGTGCCGCGACCATCTGGGCATAGCCCGGTATATGCGACTGATAGAGGTGGAAGCTCTCATGAAGCACCGTCGCTTTCCAATAGGCCGGGCTCATCTCCAAAGCCTTGGGATAACCGATCGCGATGGTCTCCCCGCCCGGAAAGAAATTAGCTGCGGCTGAAAGGTCGACTGCCAATTCGCGGGCACGAGTCTGCAACGAACATTTGGTCAGTGGGTCCCGCCCGGCGGGCGTAAAGCCTTTGGTCGCTGGATGGCAGAACAAAGTCTCCCTTTCCGGACCAATCAATACCAAATCGAGCGGCACCCGGTCGAACCCCGGCCACATGCGGTTTCCCGCGCCGCGATAGAGACGCTGCACGTCGGCCAGCATCGCCCGCTCCGGCTCGGGCGGCAGGTCCACGCCCGCCAATGCCGCGCCGATCATCATCGCCAGGATCATGGCATCGCCCCCCTCGTTTCCCGTCCCGTGTCGATCATGGCGCATCTTCGCGCATACCGATAGTGACGAAGCCGCGACACCGCGTTAAAGGCGCGGGCCATGACCGAGATCACGCCCCAGATCGTTGCCGACCACGGCCTGTCCGAAGACGAATATCAGCGCGTCCTGACCGCGCTGGGCCGCGCGCCCAATCTCGTGGAGCTTGGCATCTTTTCGGTGATGTGGTCGGAGCATTGCAGCTATAAGTCGAGCCGCATCCACCTGAAGAAGCTGCCCACGGAAGGGCCTCAGGTCATTTGCGGGCCCGGCGAGAATGCGGGCGTCATCGATATCGGCGACGGCCAGGCCGCCATCTTCAAGATGGAGAGCCACAACCACCCCTCGTACATCGAACCCTATCAGGGCGCGGCGACAGGCGTGGGCGGTATCCTGCGCGACGTGTTCACCATGGGTGCGCGACCGGTCGCGAACCTGAACGCGCTGCGCTTCGGGCGGCCGGATCATCCCAAGATGCGCCACCTGATCTCGGGCGTGGTCCATGGCATCGGCGGCTATGGCAATTGCGTCGGCGTGCCGACCGTGGGTGGCGAGGTGAACTTCCACCCGGCCTATGACGGCAACATCCTGGTCAACGCGATGACGGTGGGCGTCGCGGATCAGGACAAGATCTTCTATTCGGCGGCGAGCGGCGTCGGCAATCCGATCGTCTATGTCGGCTCCAAGACCGGCCGCGACGGCATCCACGGCGCGACCATGGCCTCGGCCGATTTCGGCGAGGATGCGGACGCCAAGCGCCCGACCGTTCAGGTCGGCGACCCGTTCACCGAAAAGCTGCTGATCGAGGCGTGCCTCGAACTCATGGCCTCGGACGCGATCGTCGCGATCCAGGACATGGGCGCGGCGGGCCTGACCTCCTCAAGCGTGGAGATGGCGTCCAAGGGCGGCGTCGGCATCGAACTCATCATGGACGACGTGCCCCAGCGCGAAGAGGGCATGACGGCGTATGAAATGATGCTCTCGGAGAGCCAGGAGCGGATGCTCATGGTGCTGAAGCCCGGCCGCGAGGCGTTCGCCGAGGCGATCTTCCGTAAGTGGGAGCTCGACTTCGCGGTCATCGGCCACGTCACCGAAACCGGCCGCATGGTCCTGCGCCACAAGGGCGAGATCGTGTGCGACGTCCCGCTCGGTCCGCTCGCCGACGATGCGCCGCTTTACGATCGCCCGCATGTGCCCACGCAGGTTCCGGCCGCGATCACCTCGCCGGGTTGCCAGGACCCGGCGGCGGACCTGCTCAAGCTGATGGGCTCGCCCGACATCGCCTCGCGTCGGTGGATCTGGGAGCAGTATGACCATATGGTCGGCGGTGACACGGTGCAGCGGCCGGGCGGCGACGCCGCCGTGGTCCGCGTCCATGGCACGCAAAAGGGGCTCGCGATGAGCACCGACTGCACGCCGCGCTATTGCTATGCCGATCCGGTGACGGGCGGCATGCAGGCAGTGGTCGAGACGTGGCGGAACATCACGGCGGTCGGCGCCAAGCCGCTTGCCATCACCAACTGCCTCAACTTTGCCAACCCGCAGCGGCCCGAAATCATGGGCCAGATCGTCGGCTGCCTGGAGGGCATGAGCCAGGCCTGCCGTGCGCTCGACTATCCGATCGTGTCGGGCAACGTCTCGCTCTACAACGAGTCGAAAGCGACCGGCGGTGGCTCGGCGATCCTGCCGACGCCGGCGATCGGCGGTGTCGGTCTGATGGCGGACTGGTCCAAGTCGGCGACCATCGCCTTCAAGGGCACCGGCGACGTCATCGTCCTGATCGGAAGCCCCAAGGGCGAGATCGGTCAGTCGCTGTGGCTGCGGGAAGTCCATGGGATCGAAGGCCGCGACGCCGGGCCGCCTCCGTCGATCGACCTCGACGCGGAACGCCGCACCGGCGATCTGGTCCGCGAATCGATCACCGCTGGGCATCTGACGGCCGTGCACGACGTGTCGGACGGCGGCATCGCGGTGACGGTCGCCGAAATGGCGCTGGCGGGCAATATCGGTGCGCTGATCCAGTTCCCGGAGACGGGCGAAGCCTGTCGCCAGCTCTTCGCCGAGGATCAGGGCCTGTATATCGCCACGGTCGAGGACACCGCGTTGATCGACTTCCTGGCAAACGCTCATCAGGCAGGCGTCGAGGTCGAGCGTATCGGTCGCACGGCTGGCACCCGCCTGATCTTCGAGCGTGAGGACGGCGACTTCGTCGTGGCACTCGACGATCTGCGCCGCGCGCATGAGGGCTTTTTCCCGGCCCTGATGGGCGACGACGCCGCCCTCGCCTAACGCCCCACGCCTAACGTTCTGTCGGAGCCTCGGCCGTGTGCCGGGGCTCCGCAGAGACGTGCAGGATCGCATATCCGATCGCGGCGGCCAGCACCGAGGCGATCAACACGCCGAACGACGCCGCTTCCCGCATCTCGCCATCGCCAAAGGCGAGTCCGGCGATGAATAGCGAGATGGTGAAGCCGATCCCCGCCAGCGCGCCCACGCCCACCACCATCGGCCATGTCACCCGATCAGGACGCTTGGCCAGCCCCACCGCACTTGCGGCCCAGGTAAAGGCCAGGAAGCCCAACGGCTTGCCGACCGCCAGTCCCAAGACCACACCGATGACGAGCGGGCTACCGATCATCGCCAGCAAATCCGTCGAGATATGGATGCGCACGTTCGACAGCGCGAAGAGCGGCAGCACCACATAATTCACCCAGGGCGTCAGGATTTCGATCAAGCGGCTGCTCGCTTCGCGGGTCGCGGATGCCATTTCGTGGAGATAGCCCAGCCGGTCCTCGGCGCGTTCGCGAAGCAGCTGCTGCTCTTCGTCATCGTTCGTCCGCTCGGCCGCGTCGTGGGCGTCTCGAAATTCATCGACCCGCCCCTGCACCCGCTCCGCGAAATCCTGCTGTTCCAGGCGCGGCTGTACCGGCACGGTCAGGCCGATCAGCACCCCCGCGATCGTCGCATGGACGCCCGATTCGAGCACCCCGCCCCAGATGACTAGGGCAAGCAGGACATAGGGCACCGACGATACCCAACCGATCCGGCGCAGCCCGACAATGCCCGTCAGCGCGATACCGGCCGCAATCAGCCCCCAGGGATCGAGCGACCCGCTATAGGCAAAGGCGATCACCAACAGCCCGCCGACATCATCGACCGCCGCAAAGGCCAGCATCAGCGCCCGCAACCCCGCTGGCAATCGGGTCGCGAACACGGCGATCAAGGCCAGGCCAAAGGCCGTGTCGGTGGTGATGACGCTTCCCCAACCCGGCTGCGCCGGCGTTCCGGCGGCCACCGCCAGATACAGCCCCACCGGCACCAGCATTCCACCCACGGCGCCGGCGAGCGGAAAGGCGGCGGTGCGCCAATGGGCGAGCGGTCCCATGACCATCTCGCGCTTCACATCGGCACCGACGATCACGAAGAACAGCGGCAACAGCGCGTGATCGATCCACTCGGCCAGTCGGTGCGATACCTCGGACGCGCCGAAGCCGATGATGACGGGGGTATCCCAGAACCCCTCGAAGGTGCGGGCCCAGGGACTGTTGGTCAGCACCAGTGCCAGGATCGTCGCCAGCAACAGCGGCCCGCCCGTCACCTCGCGCCCGGCGAAAAAGGGTTCGACCTTGCGCAGAAAAGCCGATGCGGCGGGCGAGTGATGCGCGCGGGCGCTGGCGCGGCCGGTCAGGCGTGGCGATAATCCCATCGCATGGCAATGCACCGGCCCGGCCCCCGGTTGCATCGCCAGCGATGCAGGTTAAGCCCCTGGGCATTCCATGGAGCTTTCCCTTGACCGATGGCCCAGCCGCCGCCTCGTATTGTGCAACGCCTGATCCTCACGAACGCCTGCTGACGCTCGACGGCCTGCGCGGTGTTGCGGTGATGGCGATCCTGCTCGCCAACCTCCCCGGCTTCGCACTGCCCGATCCCGCCTATTCCAACCCCATGGCCTGGGGCGGCAAGCGGCCGATCGACATCGCGGTCTGGTTCCTGACCGAGACGTTCGTCAGCGGCCGGATGCGGGGCCTGTTCTCGCTGCTGTTCGGTGCCTCGACCCTGTTGGTGATCGACCGGGCCGATGCGGCCGGGTTGAACGGCGCCTCGGTTCATCTTCGGCGCATGGCGGTGCTGTTCCTACTGGGCCTGATCCATCTGACCTTCATCTGGACCGGCGATATCCTTACTCATTACGCGTTGGTCGGGGTGGTGGCGCTGGCCTTCGTCGGCCTGACGCCCAGGACGCTTTGCTGGACGGCGGCAGGTTTGGCGGGCCTGTCGATGCTGCTGGGCGGATTGGAATGCTTCGGCTTGATGATGGCTGCTACGCGCGACACGCCACAAATGGCCGCGTTATGGGACAGCTATCAGGCGGCGTTCGGCACACCCCCCGCCGCCCGCCTCGCGCCTGAGATTGCGGCGATGCGCGGCCCTTGGTCAGTTGCCACGGGCTTTCGGCTAGAGAATAACGGCAATCCGTTGCTCGACCTGATCCAGATCGGGCCGGACACGCTCAGCGTCATGCTGCTCGGCATGGCGGCGCTCAAATCGGGGTTTCTGACGGGCAGTTGGTCGCGCCAGGCCTATCGCCGATGGGCGGTGTTCGGGCTCGGCCTGACTATTCCCGTCTATGCCGCCACGGCCGGGGCGGTGATGGCCAGCGGTTATGACGTCCGGACCGTGTCGCTGGTCGCGCTGTTTCTCAACGTCCCGTTCCGCCTGATCGGGACGATGGGGTATGCCGCGCTGATCCTCTTGCTGCTGCGATCCGGTGGATGGTGGACGATCCGAATCGCTGCCGCCGGGCGCATGGCCTTCACCAACTATATCGCGACCAGCATCGTGATGACCGCCATCTTCTATGGCCATGGGCTGGGCCAGTTTGCCCGTTGGAACCGGGCCGATCTTTACCTGCTCGCGCCCGCCATGTGGGCGCTCATGCTCCTCTGGTCGAAGCCCTGGCTCGATCGGTTCGGTCAAGGTCCATTGGAGCGTGTGTGGCGCCTGGCGAGCCGTGGCTTGGCGGGGCGGATCACCTGATTTTTTCTGCAAACGCCTCGCAACAGCCTTGCGACCCACTCTCATTAGCGCTACAGACAAGACGCTATTGATGGAGAGCGCCTTGGTTGTCTGCGTATGCAATGCCATCCGGGAATCCCAGGTCCGCGACGCGGCACGCGCCGGATCGATGACTCCGTGCCAGATGTATCAGGCGCTGGGTCGCCAGCCCAAATGCGGGCAATGCGCCGTCCTTGCACGGGCCATCATCGACGAGGAACGCACCGCAGCCTGAGCGCCATCATGGCGTGCGGCATGGGGACGGCTCAAGCCTTTACCATTTCAGCCCGGTGGCTCTGCCCCAGACGAAGCGCCATCCGCCATAGCGTCTGCACAGGCGGCTCATCGGCGGACTGGGCATCGGGCAAACGGGCGACCAGCCCTTGCGCCAGAGCGAGACCCAGTTCGCCGAGTTCCAGCGTGAAGCAGGTCAGATCGGGCGATAAGGCGCGACAGGCGGGGTTGTCGCGCAACCCGATCACCGCAACGTCCCGCCCCGGCTCCAGCCCCAGCGCCCGCAACGCGCGATAGGCGCCGACCGGGGCCGTTTCCCCCATCAACAGCAGCGCGGTCGGGCGGTCGTCCAGCGCCATCAATTCGCGGGCGCTTTCCTCGCCGTCGCTTTCGTCGGTCTCGCCATGATGGACCAGCGCGGCGTCGAACGGTACGCCAGCGCTTGCCAGTGCGGTGCGATAGCGGTCGACCACGATATGGCTGTTGTTGATCGACGCGGGCGGCGCGATCAGGCCGATGCGCCGATGCCCCCCTTCGATCAGCAGCGCCATGGCCTCGGCCACCACACCTTCGAAATCCAGATCGATCCACGCATAGTCGCGCTGGCTTGCGGTGCGCCCCAAGGTAACGAAGGGAATCCGGCGTTCGAGCAGGAAGGCGATCCGTGGATCGTCATGTTGCGTGCCCGACAGGACCCAGCCATCGACGGTCCCCCGCGACACATGCCGTCGCAGGAAGGTCAGCCCATCCTCCCCCTTCCGGGCGAGCAGGACCACCAAATCGAGGTCATGTTCGCTGAGCCCGTTTTGCACGCCCTCCAGCAGCGCCATGAAGAACGGGTCGCCATGCATCGCGCTGTCATGCTCCAGCGTCAGCATGAAGCCGACCGTCCCCGTCCGCCCGCTGCGCAGCGTCCGCCCGGACTGGTTCGGGATATAGCCATACATCTGCGCCGCCTCGACGACCCGCTGGCGGGTGACGGGGCTGACATCCTTGCGATCGTTCAGCGCGCGCGAGACGGTGCCGATCGACAGTCCCAGATGATTGGCGAGTGCCCGAATATCCATGCCGCCTTGATCGCGGGCCTATGCCGTTCGCACAAGGGGTATTGACAAGAGGCACGCTTTCCACAACAAATCCGTAAACGTTTACGGCCATCACAAGATGGCGGACAGAGAGGATGGCCGGTTTGGACACGCTGCGTCTGGAATCCGATGCGATTGCCTGGTCCTATAATGGCGATTGGCTTCGCATCGAAGCGCATGGGCCGGACGGGCTGCGGCTGCGCGCGTCCTGCTTTCCGGCGCAGGCGGCACGGCCGGGCGCGCTGCTCGATGACGTGCCCGTCAGCCAGCCCGTCGTCAGCCGCGACGGTGCGACGGCCCGAATCACCAATGGCCGGATCATCGCCGAAATCGACCTTCAGGGCCGGGTCCGTTTCCTGAATGCAGAAGGTCGCGTGCTGCTGGAGGAAAAGTGGCGGCAGCGCGATACGACCAGCAAATTCTGGACGGTGGGCACCGACGAAGTGCGGATGATCAGCGCGCTCGGCCTGTCGGGGCGCGAGTTCAAGTCGCTTCCCGGTGAGGTCGCGCGGATCACCGTGCGGTTCGAGGCGAAGGCGGGCGAACGCCTTTATGGCATGGGCCAATATCAGCAGCCGCATCTCAACCTGGCCGGTTGCACCCTGGAACTGGCCCAACGCAATTCGCAGGCGAGCGTGCCCTTCGTCGTGTCGAGCGACGGCTATGGCCTGCTGTGGAACATGCCCTCGGTTGGTGAGGCGCATTTTGCCGCCAATGGTGCGATCTGGTCCGCACAGGCCGCGCGCGAGATCGATTACTGGATCACCGCCGCCGACACCCCTGCCGAGATCGTGCGCAACTATGCCAGCGTCACCGGCACCGTGCCGGTGATGCCCGACTATGCACTGGGCCTGTGGCAGAGCAAGCTGCGCTACCGAACCCAGGAGGAGTTGCTGGCGGTCGCGCGCGACTATCATCGGCGTGGCATCCCGCTGGCGGTGATCGTGGCCGATTTCTTTCACTGGCCGGTGCAGGGCGACTGGCGCTTCGATCCGCGCGAATGGCCGGACCCGGCCGCGATGACCGCCGCGTTGAAGGCGATGGGCACCGAACTGCTCGTCTCGATCTGGCCGACCGTCGACCACCGATCGGAAAACTATGCCGAGATGGCGGAGAAGGGCTATCTGGTCCGGGCGACACGCGGGCTGGACGTGCAGCAGGAATTCCTGGGCAATACGCGCTTCATCGACACCACCCATCCGGGGGCGCGCGCATTCCTGTGGGAACGGGCGAAGCGCAACTATCGCGACAAGGGCGTAAAGCTGTTCTGGCTGGACGAGGCGGAGCCCGAATATAGCGCCTATGATTTTGACAATTATCGATATCATGCCGGTTCGGTGCTGGAGGTCGGCAATGCCTATCCCCTCCATTATGCACAGGCTTTCCACGAAGGCCTGAGCGCGGAGGGCGAGACGGAGATCGTCAGCCTGATCCGCTGCGCCTGGGCGGGCAGCCAGCGTTACGGGGCATTGGTCTGGTCGGGCGACATCCATTCCTCGTTCGAGGCAATGCGCAATCAGTTGAGTGCCGGGCTCAACATGGGAATGGCGGGCATTCCATGGTGGACCACCGATATCGGGGGCTTCCATGGCGGTCATGTCGACGATCCGGCCTTTCACGAGCTGATGATCCGCTGGTTCCAATGGGCGGTGTTCACACCGGTCCTGCGGATGCACGGCCACCGCGATCCGATCACCCCGCCCGCCGAACCGTTCCGGGATGGCGTGGCCCAGTGCGATACCGGTGCGGGCAACGAACTCTGGAGCTTCGGCGAGCCGGTCTTTACCATCCTGCGGGATTACGCCGCCTTGCGCGAGCGTCTGCGCCCCTATGTCGCCGGGCTGATGCGGCAGGCCCATGAACAGGGCGATCCGTTGATGCGTCCGATGTTCTACGACTATCCGGACGATCCGCGCTGCTGGGAGGTGGACGATCAATATATGTTCGGCCCCGATCTGCTCGTCGCGCCGGTAACGGCCGCAGGCATCGGCAAGCGCGACGTCTATCTGCCGCACGGCAGCTGGCGCGATGCCTGGACCGGCGAGCGGTTCGAGGGGGGACATAAAGTCACCTGCGCCGCGCCGGTCGAGCGCATACCCGTCTTCATACGGGACGGCGCGGCCGTGGCGGATGCCTTCGACACGAACGGATAAGGACGGGATCGTCAAAAGGCGGACCGGGAAACAAGGGATAGGATCATGGCGGCATCAGTGGCAGACCACGACCTGGGAGGGGGCATAGCGCAGTCGGGCGAGGCATCGACCACGCACATCCCGTTCGTCGAGAAGGTCTGTTACGGCCTGGGCGATGCGGGTGGCACGATCGTCACCGGGCTGATCGCCAATTTCCTGACCTTCTACTATACCGATGTCTTCGGGCTTGCGCCGGGGATCGTCGGCATCCTGTTCCTGTCGCTACGTATCTTTGACGCAATCTCCGATCCGTTGATCGGCATCATGGCCGATCGGACCTCCACGCGCTGGGGTCGGTTCCGGCCCTATCTGTTATGGACCGCGATCCCGGTCGGGCTCAGCTGCTTCCTGACCTTTCAGTCGCCGGACCTGGGCTATGACGGCAAAGTCGTCTATGCCGCCGTGACCTATTTCCTGCTCGCCTTCTCCTATTCGCTGAACAACGTGCCCTATTGCGCGCTCATCACCCGTATGACCGACAGCGCGCGGGAGGGCGTGTCGTGCCAGTCGGTGCGTTTCGCGATGGTCGCCATCGCGTCCTTCTGCGTCTCGGTCGGTTTGCCGATCATGGTCCGGTATCTGGGCGGCGCGGACGTCGCGCGCGGCTATCGCGACGGGGTGGCGATCCTGGCGCTGGCGGCGGTCGTCATGTTCCTGATCTGCTTCCTGGTCGTGCGCGAGCGGGTGGTCGCCGCCGACACCGCCGAGGTGCCGCTGAAAGTCGCGATCGCCACCACGCTGAAGAACGACCAGCTTCGCCTGACCTTCGTCATGACACTGCTGCTGATCGGGATCTTCAATACCAAGGGTGGCGCGGCACTCTATTTCATCACCTATGTCTTGGGCGGCGACACCACCTATCAGGCGCTGTTCTTCGGCACCGCCACGGCGGGCGGTTTTCTGGGGTCCGTGATCGTTCCCTTCTTCACCCGCCGGTTCGATGTGAAGACGGTGTATGTGTGGGTGAACCTGATCCTGGTCGCCGGGCATTTCGCCGCCTTCTTCGTTCCTGGCGGTTATCCGATGCTGTGGCTGGTTCTGGTCGGCCTGTGCTGCGTGGTGTTGGGCTGCACCTTGCCGCTGCACTTCACACTGATCCAGCTGGCCGACCAATATGGCGAGTGGAAGCTGGGGATGCGGTCCTCGGGCATGAGCTTTGCCTTCAACCAGTTCTTCGTGAAGCTCGCCTGGGCGCTGGCGGGCGTACTGATCAGCGGCGTATTGGTCGTCGTATCCTATAAAGCCGGTGCGGGGAACCAGACGCCCCTCTCGCTAACCGGCATCCGCATGCTGTCGACCATCATCCCCGGTCTGATGCATCTGGCGCTGGCCGCCACCGCCGCCCGCCTGATCCTGAACCGCGCGACGATCGACCGCATGACCGCGGAGCGTCGCGCATGACCCCTTCAACGAAAGCCAGCTTTATGCCCTCCCCCCTTCGCCTGATGCTGGCCGCGCTGCTCGGCTCCACCGCGATCGCCGCATCCGCGCAGGAACGGCTGGAGGTCGATCTGGGGAGCGATACCGGCGCCTTTCATGGCGGTGCGTCGGGCACGCTCTACGGGCTCTATGACGCGCGGCTGCCGCATCCCAATCTGGTCGAGGGCATCGGCCTTCGCACCGTGTCGACCAAGGCGCAGGACGGACCGCAGCATCCCGGCGCCGACGCGCTGGAGGTGTCGACGCTGCTGACCGATGCCTCGGGCGGCGACACCTATATCTACATGACCGACATCAACCGCGAATTCCCCTATAATTGGAAGACCGGCGACTGCGCCCAGTCGGTCGCCCATTATATCGAGCAGTTGCGTGCTCAGGTCCGCCAGGTGAAGGCCATGGCACCGCGCTATCGCGACCGGATCGTCTTCGTCCCCTTCAACGAACCCGATGGCAACATGTTCGCCGACGGACCGAAGAGCTGCAACGGGATCAAGTGGCAGAAGGACCCGACCGCCTTCAACGACGCCTGGGACCGGGCGGTGCGGATGATCCGCCAGGAACTGCCCGGCGCACGGATCGCCGGGCCCAATACCAGCATCCTCTTTCCCGAGGTCGAGGGCTTCATGCGCCACGCCATCGCCGCCGATACGGTGCCCGATGTCGTCACCTGGCACGAGCTGAGCAATCCGGCGGCGGTGCGGACCAGCGTGCGCAAATATCGCGAATGGGAGGATCGGCTGTTCGCGGGGACCAAGTGGCAGGGCCGCCACCTGCCCATCAACATCAACGAATATGCCTATAACTACCACACCTCGGTCCCCGGCCAGATGGTGCAGTGGGTCGCGGCGATCGAGGATTCCAAGGTCGATGCCGATATCGCCTATTGGAATATCGACGGCAATTTGAGCGACTCCGCGGTGCAGGCCAATCGTGGCAATGGTCAGTGGTGGCTGCTCAACGCCTATGCGACGATGAGCGGGCATACGCTGGCGGTCAGACCGCCGCATCCCGATGAAAGCTATACGCTTCAGGGCGTAGCGACGCTCGATCCCGCGCGGCGGCAGGCACGGGTGCTGTTTGGCGGCAAGAGCGGGCCCGCGACGATCGCACTCGACCATGTCCCCGCCTGGTTCGGCCCCGACGTGCGCGTCCGGGTGCGCGAGATCGCCTGGACCGGGCAGCTGGGCGACGCCACCCCGCCCGCCGTCATTGCCGATCGGGTGATGCCGGTGACCGACGGCCGCATCGCGCTGACCTTCGGTGAGGGCGCCATGCCCGCCCTGCGCGAGGAGGCGGCCTATGAACTCGTCCTGTCGCCGGGCCGGGACGTGCACCCGGCCGCCGTGTCGGTCCCCTGGCGGCAGGATTATGAGGCGGAGCAGGCGACCCGGCGCGGCACCGGCCTCGCTATTCATGGGCCCGAGGGCTCGCCGAAGAATGTCGATCGCTTCCACACCTCGGGCGGCTATTCGGTCGAGGGGTTCAAGACCGGCGCCGACGCCGCGCTCGACTTTGCCGTCGATGTGCCCCGCACCGGCCGCTATGACGTGCGCGTCCTGGCCAGCACCTTCAACAAGGACCCGCTGGCCGCGGCGCAGGGGCCGACCAACGTGTTCCTGCGCATCGACGGCAAGGCGGCGGGCGAAACCGAGCTGTTGCTGCCGCTGGGTTATAAGCCCTCGGTCCTCGACCATGTCGACACGGTCGTCTCGCTGCCGCAGGGACGCCATGTTCTGACGCTCGCGACCCGCAGCCTGGACGGGAAACGCCAGACCCAGGGCAACGCGCTGGTCGACCGGATCACCCTGACCGCCGCCGATCCGGCGGTTACCAGCACGACCTATGACGTGCAGGACGCCATGCTGAAGGGCACCACGCCCGCCAGCGGTGATGCGGTCGCCCTGTCGCCCGGTGGCAGCGCGACCTTCTGGGTGTATGGCGCACAGGATGGCCTGGCGCGATTGACGGCCGAGGCGAGCGGTCCGGTACGGATGACCGTCAACGGTCGGGCCATGGCCCGCAACGACGCCTTCCTGCTGGGCGGCATCAACAAGGTGGTCGTCACCGGGGCAAATGGCACCCGCCTTCGCGGCGTTCGCGTCACGCCCCAGCCCGGCCCGGCCCCGCGCCTGTATGAAGCGGAAGCCGCGCAGGTGGCCGGGACCGCGCGGATCGGCAGCGCATCGCTGGCCAGTGGCGGCCGCGCCGTGTTCGACATCGGCGGCGCGCCGGGCAATGGCAACACGCTGACCTTCCCGAAGGTCATGGCGGACAAGCCGGGCCTTTACGCGCTGACCATCCGTTTTTCGAATGACGAACAGTCCAAGGCGACGCATTATAACCCCGATCCGCTCGCCCGGATCGCCCGCATCTCGGTCAACGGTGCCAAGCCGGTACTGGCGACCTTCCCCAACAGCTTCCATGCCAATAACTGGTGGGAGATGACCGTGCCCGTGACCCTGCGCGCCGGGGCGAACACGATCCGCATCTCCGGCGAGGAACAGCCCGATTGGGACGGCCGCAGCTATGCCTCGCAGACCTGGCCCGGCGTACTGCTCCGATCGCGCTTCGCCCCCAATATCGATCGGATCGCGATCACACCCATGCCCTGACCCTGTCCGGTGGCAAGCCGCCATGAAGAGCGGCTCACCAGCCCTACGACCGTAAACGTTTTCAATAAAAGGAGGGGACTATGACGAAGATTTCCATGAGCCGCCTAATGGCATCCGTTTCCACGTTGATGGCGGTCGCGCTTGCGGCACCAGCCCACGCCCAGGAACAGACGCCGCAGCAGCAACCGACGACGGACACAGCGCAGCCCACCAGCGCCGACATCGTCGTCACCGGCATCCGCCAGAGCCTGAGCAACGCGCAGAACATCAAACGCAATTCAGACGCGATCGTCGATGCACTGGTCGCCGAGGATATCGGCAAATTCCCCGACAACAACGCCGCCGAGGCGATCGCGCGCGTCACCGGCGTCCAGGTCACGCGCTATGCCGACGAAGCGAACGGCGTGCTGATCCGTGGCCTGCCCAATGTCCAGACGACGGTACAGGGCCGCGAAATCTTCACCGCCGACGGTCGATCGGTGTCGATCCAGGACTTCCCCGCCCAGGCGCTGTCGCGGGTCGAGGTCTACAAGGCGACGACCGCCGACAATCTGGAGGGCGGCATTGCGGGTCTGATCGATGTCGGCCTGCGCCGGCCCTTCGACTTCAAGGGCTTCCAGATCGCAGGCGCGGCGCGGGGCGTCTATAATACGGAATCGCGCAAGCTCGATCCGATCGGCAGCCTGCTCGTCAGCGACCGATGGAAGACCGGGATCGGCGAGATCGGCGCGCTCATCAACGTGTCCTTCACCCAGACCCGTTATCTCAATTCGATCCGCTATCAGGGCTTCCAGGACAATGTTCCGGCCAACCAGCAGATCCTGCCCGCCTCGGTCGGTCGCAACTTCACCTTCCCGCAGGATATCGGCCTCTATTATCGGCGCGGCAACCGCCAGCGTCCCTCGGTCAACGGCTCGCTGCAGTGGAAGCCCGCCGACAATCTGATGATCTATGTCGATGGCCTGTATCAGGGCTATCGCGACCGCGTCGCCAACGACTTTTTCGGCATCCCGATCCAGTCCAACCCCAATGGCGGCAACCCGCCGACGATCCGCAATGCGGTACTGACGCAGGATGGCACGACGCTCCAGTCGTTCGACGTCGATCTGGGGCTGGTCAACGGGCCGTCCAAGGAGTTCGGCACCAGCCGCACCGACACTTATCAGGGCGCGTTGGGTGCGAAGTGGGACATTGGCAACGCGGTCTTCACCACCGACCTTGCCTATACCAAGTCGATCGCCAGCGGAAATTGGGGCCAGTTCCAGACGCAGGTGGCCACCCCCCTGTCGCTGGCGGTCAAGCTGAACGATCAGGGCAGCGTCGACTTCACGCCCAGCGGCGTCGATTTCAGCAACCCCAAAAGCTTCTACATGCGCGGCCTGATCGAAAATCGCAGCCGGTCGGCGGGCGATCAGTGGCAGTGGCAGGGCAATCTGGTGTTGGACACAGGCTCGTCCTTGTTCCCGAAATTCATGTTCGGGCTGCGCTATGGCGATCGCAGCGCCAGCTCGGTCTATGGCGACCGTTATGCCTCGCTCGTCAGCCTGAAGGACACGATCGACAAGGTGCCGACCGTATCGCAGGGCGGCATGATCCAGCCGGGCTTCCAGGGCGATGACGTGCAGCAGTTCCGCAGCTGGTTCGCGCCCAATGCCTTCCTGTTCAACGACCGGCTGAACGATGTGCGCGACTATATCCGCCAGGCGCTGGTCCGCGCGGGTGCCGATGCCGGAACGCAGGCTGCCTGGGCGCCAGAGCTTCCCAACCTCAATCCGCTCAACGCCTTCCAGGCGCGCGAGCAGGTCTATACCACCTATGCGCAGGTCAATTACGCCTTCAACATCGGCATTCCCGTCGACGGCGCGATCGGCGCGCGCGTGATCCTGACGCGCAACCGGCTGAACGGCACCAACCAGTTGCCGACCTCCGCGGGCGGCACGGTGCTGGTCCCGATCAACTCCTCGACCCAATATACCGATATCCTGCCCAATATCAGCGCGCAGTTGCACTTCACCGACCAGCTGAAGCTACGCCTGTCGCGCACCCAGGCCTTGTCGCGGCCGGGCTTCAACCAGATCAACCCGACGCTGACCGTGTCGCAGGGCACGGTCGGGGGCAACATCTCCTACACGGGCAATGGCGGCAACCCGAACCTGCAACCGATCCGGTCGGACAATTACGACGCGTCGCTGGAATATTATTTCTCGCGAACCGGATCGGTGTCGGTTGCGGGCTTCTATCGCAAGATCAACGGCTTCATCAATTCGCTGCCGCAGATCGTCAACGTGCAGCCCTTCGGCGACATCCTGGTCTATCGTCCGTCCAATGCCGGGTCGGGCACGATCAAGGGCATCGAGGTGGCGGGCACCACCTTCTTCGACTTCCTGCCCGGCGCGCTGCGGGGCCTGGGGGCGCAGGCCAACTTCACCTATATCGATGGCGAGCAGATCGTACCCGCCGCCGCCAACTTCGCCGGTGGCCGACAGACCCTGCCCGGTGTGTCGAAGTATAGCTTCAACGTCATCGGCCTGTACGAACTAGGGCCGACGAGCGTTCGCCTGGCCTATAATTACCGCAGTTCCAACGTCGACGGCTTCGGCGCGCCGGGCGTGTTCACCACCGTCTATTCGGGGGCGGTCGGGCGGCTCGACTTGTCGGCCAGCTATAACGTGAACGACAATGTGACGCTGACGGTGGACGCGACCAATCTGCTGCGCACCCCCTACCACAGCTATGTGAAGGACCCGCGCTATCCGCGTGATATTCGTTGGGAGGCGAGCCTGCTTTCGGCGGGTGTCCGCTTCCGGTTCTGAGGGATCGGCGGGCGGGGCATAACCGCGTGCCCCGCCCAGTTTTCAGGAGCAAGGGGGATAGGATGGGTAAATGGCGAGCGGTTTTGGGCATGGTCGTCGGGCTGGCCACGGCCCTGATGCCCATCGGTGCGGGTGCGGACAATCCGATCGTCCAGACACGCTTCACCGCCGATCCTGCGCCGCTGGTCCATGACGGGGTCGTCTATCTCTACACCGGCCATGACGAGGATGATGCGGAGGGGTTCCGGATGCTCGACTGGCGGCTCTACAGTTCGACCGACATGGTCAACTGGACCGACCGTGGCTCGCCCGCCTCGCTCAAGACCTTTGCCTGGGCGCAGCAGGACAATGGTGCCTGGGCGCCACAGGTCATCGCGCGTGACGGCAAATTCTATCTCTATGCCCCCATCCGCGTGGCCGGGAACCCCGATACGGCCATTGGGGTCGCGGTCGCCGACCGGCCCGAGGGGCCGTTTCGCGACGTGCTGGGCAAGCCGCTGATCGCCGCGCGCTTCGGCGCGATCGATCCGACCGTGGCCATCGACGATGACGGCCAAGCCTATCTCTACTGGGGCAATCCGGACCTGTGGTACGTCAAGCTGAACCGCGACATGATGTCCGTCTCCGGCGAGGTCGTAAAGGTCGCCAAGCCGATCGATTATCAGGAGGGCCCCTGGTTCTACAAACGCGGCCCCCATTACTACATGGCCTATGCCTCGACCTGCTGCCCGGAGGGGATCGGTTACGCGATGAGCGACAGGGCGACTGGCCCTTGGGTGCACAAGGGGCCGATCATGGACCCCAGCGCCAAATCGACCGGCAATCATCCGGGCATCATCGACTATAAGGGGCATTCCTATCTGTTCGGCTTTCACTACGAACTGAATTTCGCTCTTACGCCCATCCATCACGAGCGCCGGTCGGTCACGCTGCGCGAGTTCCAGTATAAGCCCGACGGCACCATCCCCCGCCTGCCCTGGTGGGACGACGAAGGTGTTTCGCAAATCGCACCGCTCGATCCCTATCGCTGGGTTCAGGCGGAAACGATCGCCTGGACCTCCCGCATCCCGCGCGACCGGGATCGCCCCTATCGCTGGGCGCCCGGCGTAACCACGGCACAAGCTGGCAGCGACATGGTCTATGTCACGCGTATTGCGGACCGCAGCTATATCAAGATCGGCGGTGTCGATTTCGGACGCGGTGCGGCCAGCTTCGCCGCCGACGTCGCGCAAGTGCGCCGCGATGCCAGTATCTCGCTGCACCTCGACCGGGTCGACGGACCTCAGATCGGCACGCTGGCCCTGAAACCCCGTCCGGGCGATGGCTGGGCCACGCAGACGACACCCGTCAGCAACGCGACCGGGGTGCACGACCTGTTCCTGGTCTTCCATGGCGGCGGCGACGCATTGTTCGATTTCGATCGCTGGCGGTTCAGCCGACAGCCGTGACGGGCTGGCGCATCGCCTGCGACGATCCGCGTCGGTCTGCGTTCAAGGGCTTTGGAGAGAAGGCATGAGCGACCGAACGACAATGCAGATCGGCGTCCGCCGAGCCGCGGAGATGGCGGCGGTCTTCATGATCGGCGACGGGATGCTCGGCCTGTTCCAGCCGAGGCGGCATGTCGATCTCTGGCGATCGGATATCGCGGCGGTGGCCATTCTCGTCCGCCCCTTTGCCGACCGGCCCCTGCGGCGTCGGGCTTATGGCTTGCTCCAGCTTGGGGCCGGGCTGACCCTCGCCGCGATGCTCCGGCGATAAGAGCTATCGGCGGCCGCGCTTGGGCGAAACGCGCGGCCGCTTGAACCAGAAGCTCCACACCGCCAACGACCCCAGCAGCGTCATCGCCAATCCGGTTGCGGTCATCAGCAGTTTCCAGACGATGCCGCCCACTCGCCCGGCATGAAGGGGATAGAGCGTGTTGAAGACCATCGCACCTCGGGGCATCGCCAGGGCGTCGGTGGTCGAGAGCAGGCGGCCGGTCGCGGCATCGAAGGTCAGGGTGCTTCGGCCATTGGGCAGCCATTCCCCTGCCCTGCGCATCCGCAGGACGATCGGATCGCCTTCATGGCGCGGCAGCGACAGGATACGGGCCGTCGCATCCGGAAAGCGCTGAGCCGCGATCGTCAGCATCGTCTGCCAGGGCGGGTTGGCGGCCAGCGGCCCGCCATGCACCTTGCCCGGCCGCACCGCCGCCAGCGCCGCACCGGGCGAGCCGAACGGCGCGATGACGATCATCGCCACCGGACGAAAGACCATCGCCGCCCCCGTGATCGTCGACAAGAGCAGCAGCGGCGCGACGATGATCCCCAGATCGCGGTGATGGGTAACGATCGCGGGACGGCTCAACCGCTTGGGCAGGAGGCGCCAGCGGAAGGTCCGCCGCGTCCGCCACCACAGGATGCTCCCCGTCACGACGAAGAACAGGCCGCATAGGCCGGCGATGCCGATCACCGTCTCCCCGACATCGCCGGTGAACAGGTGATGATGCAGATCGAACAGCCACAGCTCGGGCCGTTGCCACTGGCTCGCCCAGCGCGTGACGATATGCCCGCCCTGATCGGCATACGCGCCCGCACCGCCGGGCAGCCGCACCTGAAGCAGCGCAAAGCCCTTATCGGCAAAGACGATGCTTTCGCCACCGCTGGGCGTGGGCAGAAGCCGCTGGACCGTCGACGCGATCGCCGCCGGATCGCGGACCAGCGGCGCGCCCTTGTCCGGAAGCCCGATCCAGGCGGTCTTCCAGACAAGAAGACACCCCGTTAGCCCGAGCAGCGCCAGGATGATCCCGATGACGCCGCCCGTCCAGCGATGGAGAAGATCGAGCCAGCGCATCGTCAGAATCGGACGTCCCAACCCAGCGTCAATGTCCGCCCACGCCCGGCGAAATAGCTGAAATTGTCATTGGGCAGCCGCGTGTCGCTCGAATAATCGATATAGAAATGGTCCAGCAGGTTCTGCGCCGCCAGATAGATGGTTCCCGCGCCGGTATTATAGGCGATGGTGCCGTCCACGACCGTATAGCCGCCAAAATCGTTGCGCGGATCACGTATCCGCCCCTTGAAGGTGCGCGACAGGTAGAACTGGCTCTGCACCCGCGCCGACCAACGCCCACGATCATAGCTGGCCGCCAGGTTGAGGCGGTCGGGCGAGATATTGGTCCCGTCGAGATCGGTGTCGACAATGCCGTCCGGCGGCCTGTTGCTGTCATAGCGACCCGACAGATGCGCATAGCCGATCGAAACGCGGGTGCCGGGCAGCGGCATTCGCATACCCAGGTTGATCTCCAGCCCCTGGATTTCGGTGCGCAGACGCTGCACGTTGAAGATGCCGCCGGCATTGGCGATCAGCAGCTGGCCCTTGTTGCTCGATGACCAGAAATAGGCGGTGCTGGCATCGAGGGGGCCGCGCTTCACCTCGACGCCGATCTCGCGATTGTTCGAGACGATCGGCGCGATGTCGAGGAACTTGTCGATCTCGACCCCCGGCTCCTCGACCGAACGGGTGATACGGCCGACATCGGGCACGGTGAAGCCCTCGGCAAAGCTGGCATAGGCCCGCACGCCGTGGATCGGCTCGACGATCACCCCGCCGTTGAACAGCGCATCCTGAAAGGTCGGCGTACCTCCCTTGACCGAGGTGCGGTTCGCGGTGGCAAGCGTCGTGTAATCGGGGATGCGGATGCGGACATTCTCCCACCGCACCCCGCCGGACAGCCGCAGAACCTTGTCGAACAAGGCGAGGTTCAGCTGGCCGAACGGCGCCAGGCTGCGGAACTCGGCGGGCGGCACCCAGACGCGGTTGGTCAGGATCAGCCGCTGTTCGGTCTTGTCCCAAAGCGCGTCGAAGCCGACGATCGCGGTCAGCGCCTCGAAACCGGGGATCGCCCGTTCATAGCTGATCTTGCCGCCGATCTTGCGGCTGCGGTTCTGCGACTGGTCGATCAACGTGCCGACCGGTGCGATCAGCGGGTCCTGGAAGGTCGCGATCGGGTTGAGCTCGGCTCCGAAGGTGTCACGGGTGCGGTTCCAGAAAATCTGGCTGACGAAATTGCCCGAACCCAGATTGGGGTCGGTCAGCGACAGCGCGACACTTTCGGTCCGGCTGGCGGCACTGTGCCCGGGCGGGTTGCCGCGCGTGGCGCTGGTCGGCAGGCCGGTGAGGCGGTTGCCCGCGACCGCGACATAATTGCCGTCGCCCTTCAGCTCGAAACGGCTGGCGATCAGGTCGAGCCGCATCGTGTCGGTCACCGCATAGCCCGCCCGCGCGAACAGGGAGGTCGTGCGCGAATCCTGCGTTTCGCCCTGGGTCAGGTTCAGGCCGACCCGACGCCCCTCTCCGTCATAGAAGACGCCGCGCTTGTCATAGGCCGCACCGGCGCTGATATCGAAGCGTCCGGCCTTGTACTGAAGCAGGCCTGCGACCTTGCCGCCCAGCCCTTCGCCGTGGAAGTCGGTATCGGCCGTACCCTGGACCAACGCACGGCCGCTAAATCCTTCGCGACGCGGCGCGCCGACCGTCACCTGATTGACGATGCCGCCGGTGCCACCCACCCCTTGCAGCGCGTTGGAGCCATAGATCAGCTCGACCCGGTCGATGAAAAAGCCATCGATCGTATAGCCGTCGCGGCTGCCGTCGCGCAGCGGCGTCGTCTGCGGAATGCCGTTGATCGCATAGAGCGGCGACCGGCCGCGCAGCGTCTCACCCGCGCCCGACAGCTTCTGCCGCGTCGGCGAGAAGGACGGGGTGAGCGCCGAGACGGCATCCACCACCGAACCGGAGATGGCAAGCTGCTGATCGAGCGCCTGCTTGTCGATGATGTCGATGGTCATCGGCAGAGCATTGGGAGGCAGGACGGAGCGCGACGCGCTGACGACGATGTCCTTTGACGGGTCCGAATTCTGCTCGGTCGACCGCGTGGCGTCGACACCGGGTTGCCCCTGCTGCGCCCAGGCCGCCGCCGGATAGAGTGCGACCGTCGTCAGCGCCAGCAACCGCCAATTCCTGTTCATTTTCGTCAACCCCCTTGTTGCCGGGGGCCGTTAGAGCATCCATCATGCAAATGCAACTCTGTCGCATTAGCTACATGATATCAGGCTGATTGTCGGGGACTATCCGGTCATCGGCGCGTTATCGCGGTTCACCATCGAAAGCACAGCGTGCCGCATTATCTGATAGCGCAAAGCGAATTGCCCGAAGAGCGTGAGGCCCGCCGTCGTCGCGCAGGCAAGAGTTCCGGCGAAACCTATGCCGCGACGCTGAAACAGATGCAGCCGGGCATCGACATCACGCTCCTGTCGCCCGCCGATGCAGACGCCATAACGCTGTCGGCGGAGGATCTGGGGCGGTTCGATGCCGTGTTCCTGACGGGCTCACCAATGCATGTCTATGACGACAGCCCCGAGGTCCGACGCCAGCTGGACTTCATGCGGCGGGTGTTCGCCTCGGGCGTGCCGTCGTTCGGCTCCTGCGCCGGATTGCAGATCGCTGTGGCCGCGGCGGGCGGACGGGTGCGCAAGATGCCCGAGCGCATGGAAGCAGGCATCGCCCGCCGGATCAGCGCCACCGAGGCCGGGCGGTCGCACCCGCTGCTGGCGGGCCGTCCGGCCAGTTGGGACGCCCCGGCGGTGCATGGCGACGAAGTACTGGAGCTGCCACCCGGTGCGACCCTGCTCGCCAGCAACGCGGTGACCAAAATCCAGGCGGCCGAAATTCGCTTCGATCGGGGGATTTTCTGGGGCGTACAGTATCACCCGGAACTCGCATTGCGCGAGATCGCGCTGGCGATCGGCGCGCAAGCTGGTGATCTGGTCGAGGCCGGGCTTGCAGAGGCGGAAAGCGACGTGGCGGCCCGCGCCGCCGAACTGGACGCCCTGCACGACGATCCCGACAGCCGCCCGTTACGCTGGCAACTGGGGATCGACGGCGAATTCGCCGAGGAACGGCTGCGACGGCGCGAGATCGCCAATTTCCTCGCCAATCTTCGGGCATTGAGGGGCTGATACCAGCCCCTCACCGCGCTCTTACGGGCCGACGTCCGCCGCGCCGGTCTGAACACGCAACGCCTTGCCTGCCTTGAAGCCGAGCGCTGCACCGACGCGGTCGTCCCAGCCATAGGGATCGTTGCGCACGATCGGCTCACCATCAGCATCGAACAGGACGGTCTGGTAGAGCAGCCGAACCGGGATCTGGCGGGGCAGCTTGACGAAGCTCTCCTTGCCCGTCTCCCGCGCGCGGTGCCATTCGTCCAACACGCCTTCGTCCTTCGCCAGCATCTCGGCAAAGCCCAGCGCATCGTCGACGCGGACGCAACCATGGCTGCGCTGGCGCTGGACCATGTTGAACAGCGCCTTGGCGGGCGTATCGTGCAAATAGATGGCATGGTCGTTCAGCATGTCGAACTTGACCAGACCGAGCGAATTCTTGGGTCCGGGCTGCTGCACGATCCAGCCGTCCTTCCAGATCATGTTGTTCGCCTTCAGATAAGCCGCGCCCTTCTTGGCCAGATCCTTTTCCTGGATCGAGCGGGGGACGGTCCAGGTCGGATTGGCGACCAGGCGATAGATGGGCGAACCAAGCTGCGGCGTCTCGGTATCCGGTTCGCCGACGACGACCTTGCGGGTGTCGACGATCTTGCCGTCTCGCCAATAGCTCAGCCGCGCGGCCGCGATATTGACGTCGATACGCGTCGCAGGCGGCGTACGCTCCAACCAGCGCAACCGCTCCATCGCCACTGCGACCGCACGGGCGCGATCGGCATTGGACATGTTGAGGATCGCCAGTGCCTCGCTGCCGATAATGCCGTCGGGCTTCATCCCGTAATCCGCCTGCATCCGGCGCACGGCATCGACGACGGTCGGGGTGTAGACATCCCCCTGTGCCGTATTCGGGGCCAGATAGTCGAGCACGACCAACTCATGCAGGATCGCGGGCAGGCGCGGATCGGTATCACCTGGTTTGATCGGCTCGCCGGTCCCGGCGATCTTCGTATCGGCATCCTGCGGCTGTTGCTTCAGCTTCAGATAAGCATCGGACAGCCGCTTGTAATTGCCGTCCTGCGGGGCAAGGCCGTTCAGCCATTTCGTCAGGTCCCCGGCGCGCAGGGCAGCGGCCAACCCGGCCTTCAGGTCAGGAGACGGCCGGGGCACGGTATAGACCTCGTACAGCTTGGTCGGATCGGTCGCGCCGCGCGCCAGCGCCGAGGCGAAACGCAGCGCCTCCCGGTTCAGTGCCGCGTCGTCGCCCGAGGGGACCGCGAAATTCATATGGTCCAGCCCATGGGCCGCGCGGCCATCGATCGCCTGGCGAAGCTGCGTTCGCGTCTGGTCGTTCCATTGCGCGGGCCTGGCCGCCTGATCCGCCGTCGCGGTCGCATTCTGATCGGAGACCGCTTGACCGCCGCAACCCGACAGCAGCAACCCCAGTACCAATACCGTCCCCGTTCGCATAACCGCTTGTCGCTCCCTCATTTGCAAAGGCAAACGCACCGAAACGACCACGGCTCCCGAGCAGGACGGTAATAACGCGACGCCCGTCTATGGCGGCCGCTAAACCAGCGACGATTTGTCGGATTGGCGCGTATCCGCCGCGATCCGCACATTGCGATAGCGCGGGTTGAGCAGGTGGAAGACGAGCAGCGCCACCAGATAGGCGACACCGCACGCGATGAAGAAGGGCTGATAGCTCCCCACCCGGTCAAGCAAGGCGCCCAACGCCTTCGACGCGATGAACCCACCCGTCGCGCCCGCAAAGCCGCCCAGCCCGATCAACGTTCCTTGCGCATAGCGGGGGAACTGGTCACCCGGCAGCGCGAAGAGGTTGGTCGAGAAACCCTGATGCGCCGCGCACGCCAGGCCGATCATCGCCACCGCGATCCAGATGCTGCTCGCCTGTGCGGCGAACATGACCGGCAGGGCAAAGAGCGCACAGGCGAACATCGCCCGCTTGCGCGCCCGCCCCGTCTCCACCCCGTGCTTGAGCAGTCGCGACGAATACCAACCGCCGACGATCGCGCCGACATCGGCCAGGATATAGATGGCGACCAGCGGCGGACCGAAATTCTTCAGATCATAACCATAGCGGCTGTGGAAGAAGTCGGGCAGCCAGAACAGGAAGGTCCACCAGACCGGATCGATCAGGAACCGTCCAGTCATATAGGACCAGCTCTCGCGGTGACGCAGTACGGTCAGGAAGCCCGCACGGCCGCTCGTCTCGACCGGCTCCGCCTCGATCCAGGCGCGCTCTTCGGCCGTGATGCGCGGATGGCTGTGCGGCGGGTGATAGAGCCGCCACCATGCCGTCAGCCAGACGAGGTTGAACAGCCCGGTGATGATGAAAGCCCAGCGCCAGTCGAGTACCAGATCGGCGATCAGGAACCCGATCAGCAACGGCGTCACCACCGCCCCGACATTGGCCCCGGCATTGAAGATGCCGATCGCCATCGCGCGTTCCTTCTTCGGGAACCATTGCGACGCGGCCGCCAGCGCGGAGGGGAAAGTTCCCGCCTCGCCCAGTGCGAGTGGAATGCGAGCGAGCGCAAAGCCGGTGGTCGAGGTGACCAGCGTCTGCGCGAAATGCCCGACCGTCCACGCGCCCATCGCCAGCAAATAGCCCGCGCGCGGCCCGATCCGGTCGATCAGCCAGCCGAACAGCAGGAAGCCCAACCCATAGGCGACCTGGAAATAGCCGGTGATGTCGCCATAGCCGCTATTGGTCCAGCCATAGAGTGCGGTGAGCTGCGGCTTGAGCACCCCCAGCACCAGCCGGTCGATATAACTCAGCACGACGGCGGCGAAGAGCAGGCCGCAAATGATCCAACGCACCCGCCCGCGCGGTGGCGGCACGGCATGGGCGGCGGTATCGGGCGCGGTCGCGGCGGCCTGGGTCAGGTCGCTCATCTCACCAGCTCCAAAGCGTCCCGTCCTCCAGGCGGTTCACCGGCAGATAGGCGCGCTTGTAGGGATAGGTTTCGGCAAGCGCTTCGTCGATCGCGACGCCCAGGCCCGGTGCGTCGCCGGGATGCATCATGCCGTCCTCGAACCGATAATGGTGCGGGAAGACCGCGTCGGTCTCATTGGTGTGCGGCATATGTTCCTGAATGCCGAAATTGGGGATCGACAGCCCGAAATGCAGCGCCGCCGCCATGGTGACGGGCGACAGGTCGGTCGCACCATGGCATCCCGTGCGCACCTGATAAAGGTCGGCAAGCGACGCGATCTGCCGCAAATGGGTCAGGCCGCCTGCATGGACGACGGTGGCACGAACATAATCGATCAACCGGTTCTCGATCAGATGCTTGGCATCCCAGATCGAGTTGAAAATCTCGCCCACCGCCAGCGGGGTCGTCGTATGCTGGCGGATCAGGCGGAACGCCTCCTGATCCTCGGCCGGGGTCGCATCCTCGATCCAGAACGGGCGATAAGGTTCCAAATCCTTGCCCAGCCGCGCCGCCTCGATCGGGGTCAGACGGTGATGGACATCGTGCAGCAGATGCACATCCCACCCCAGCGCCTCGCGCGCGGCGGCGAAGAGCTCAGGTACGACGCGGAGATATTTCTCGGTCGACCAGACGCTTTCGCTCGGCAGATCGGCATCGGCCGGTTCATAGCGCTGCCCCGCCTTGGCGACGCCGTAAGTCGAGGCCAGCCCCGGCACGCCGCATTGCAGGCGGATCGCGCGATAACCCTCGTCCCGGTGCGCCAGGGCGGTGGCGATGGTATCCGCGATCGTCGTACCATTGGCATGACAATACACGAGACAGCCTTCCCGCGCCGCGCCGCCCAGCAGCTGATACACCGGCAGCCCCGCGACCTTCCCCTTGATGTCCCAAAGCGCCATGTCGACCGCCGCGATCGCAGTCATCGTCACCGGCCCACGCCGCCAATAGGCCCCCTTGTAGAGATAATGCCAGATATCCTCGATCCGGTGCGCCTCACGTCCGATCAGGCAGGGGATGACGTGATCCTGAAGATAGCTGGCAACCGCCAGTTCGCGGCCGTTGAGCGTGGCGTCGCCCAGGCCGGTGGTGCCGTCGTCGCATTCGATTTTCAACGTGACGAAATTACGCCCCGGCGACGTGACGATCAGGCGGGCGGAAACGATCTTCGGCATTAATGGCGTCCTTCAGGCGAACAAGGGCACGACAGAAGGACGACCGCGCAAAGCGGCATGGCGTGTGAGATGTTGCCAGCGGCGCATCAAAGCCTCTCCTGTCAGGCAGCCGGTTCAACCCGACTTGCCAATTGGTCTGATAGCGGTAACGTGCGGGCCAAGCGTCGGCTTGTCAATCGCCGACAGTTCGGGAGAGTATGGCATGAAACGGAATCGCGCATGGGCTGTCGCGCTGTCGCTATCCTTGGTCGCCTTGCCGTTTCCGGCGGCGGCCGACGACGGCTATACGCTATGGCTGCGCATGGCCGCGCCATCGGTCGGACAGGTGAGCGTCAGGCTGTTAGGTGCGTCGCCGACGCTCGATCTGGCGGGTGCCGAACTGCGCCGTGCCCTGCCCACCGGTACGCCGCCGGTGGTGGTGGCGACGGCATTGGCCCCTTCCCTTGGCGCGCTGCGCTTGCCGTTCGATGGGTTGGGCGAGGAAGGCTATCTGGTCCGTTCGGTAACCATGAATGGGCAGCACGTCCTGCTGGTCGCGGGCAACACCGATCGTGGTGCACTGTACGGCGCCTTCGCGCTGATCCGCCATCTCGCCACCGGCGGCAAGGCCGATGCCGTTGCGCTGCGCTCCGCACCCAAGGTAAAGCTGCGCGTCCTCAACCATTGGGACAATCTCGATGAGTCGGTGGAGCGCGGCTATGCGGGGCAGTCGATCTGGGACTGGTGGACGCTCCCCGATTTCCATGATCCACGCTATACCGACTATGCCCGCGCCAATGCCTCGATCGGAATCAACGGCACCGTTCTGAACAATGTGAATGCCAAGGCCGACAGCCTGACCGCGCCCTATATCGCCAAGGCGGCCGCACTTGCGGATATCTTCCGCCCCTGGGGCATCAAGGTCTATCTCTCGGTCCGCTTTTCCGCCCCGATCGAACTGGGTGGCCTGAAGAGTGCCGATCCGCGCGACCCCGCCGTCGCGGCCTGGTGGAAGGCCAAGGCGGACGAAATCTATCGTGCCATCCCGGATTTCGGCGGCTTTCTGGTCAAGGCCAATAGCGAGGGTCAGCCAGGCCCGCGCGATTACGGTGCCAGCCATGCCGATGGCGCAAACATGCTCGCCGCAGCCGTGAAGCCCCATGGCGGCATCGTGATGTGGCGCGCCTTCGTCTATGCCGAGACCGATCCCGAGGACCGCGCGAAACAGGCCTATACCGAGTTCAAGCCGCTCGACGGCAAGTTTGCCGACAACGTCCTGGTGCAGGTGAAGAACGGCGCGATCGACTTCCAACCGCGCGAGCCCTTCCACCCGCTATTCGGCGCGATGCCGCACACGCCGCTGATGATCGAGTTCCAGATCACCAAGGAATATCTCGGCTTTGCGACCCATCTCGCTTATCTCGGCCCGCTATTTACCGAGGTGCTGGATGCCAAGACCGGTTGGAAGCCGGGCGAGACGGTCGCCGATGTCGTCGACGGCGAAGCGGAGCATCACAAATTGTCCGGCATGGCAGGCGTCGCCAATATCGGCCGCGACCGCGACTGGAGCGGGTCGACCTTCAACCAGGCCAATTGGTACGCCTTCGGCCGACTGGCCTGGGACCCGGATATGTCGGCTGAGGCGATCGCCCGTGCCTGGGCGGCGCAGACCTTCGGCACCGATCCGCAGGTGATCGATACCGTCACGAAGATGATGATGGGCTCGCGCGAGGCGGTCGTGGATTATACCGGCGCGCTGGGGCTGGCCCATCTGATGGCGACGGGCCATCATTATGGACCGGGACCATGGGTGTCCGATCTGGCACGCCCCGAATGGAACCCGACCTATTACCACCGCGCCGACGCCGCCGGGATCGGCTTCGACCGAACCGCCACGGGCAGCAATGCCGTCGGCCAATATGCCGGGCCGGTCGCCAAGGCCTTTGCCAGGCCCGAGACGACGCCGGAATCGATGCTGCTCTGGTTCCATCACGTCCCCTGGGACCGTCGCATGGCCAGCGGCCGCAATCTGTGGGACGAACTGGTCGCCCATTATGATCGCGGCGTCGACTATGTCGCGCAGATGCGCCGCGAATGGGACAGCCTGCGTGGCAGGATCGATGCGGAGCGGTGGCAGAAGACCGCGACCTACCTCGCCATCCAGGAGCGCGAAGCCCGCTGGTGGCGCGATGCCAGCCTGGCCTATTGGATGTCGATCAACCACCGCCCGCTGCCCGCCGGGGTCCGCCCGCCCGAGCATGATCTGGCCTGGTACAAGGCGCAGCACTTCCCCTATGCGCCGGGTCAGGCGCATTGAACGAGCGGCGTTAACCCGTTGTCGGCGGTCGGAGTGCAGGGCACCGAGGCCGCCGACCCATCCCAGCATCGGCAAAACCAGAAGCCTGCACTTTGGTCGGGCCGGTTCGGTTGCACTTTGCCGCATCACCAATCGATTGCGCCAAGTCCATCTGTTTTCTTGCCGCCTACAACTGGTGCAAGTACCGACGGTCTAACGACGCAATCCTGTTGCAGAACAGCCATAGTTCGTCACGTTCGCGCTGCGGCCTAACCAATTTGCATTGACTTGTGGACCAATAGCGCAGATCGATAGCGCTATCAGCATGAAGCCGCATAAGACGGTCGGAGGGGATAAGATGGTTAACGGCATCGTTATGGCCGACATACCGGCCGACCGTGTGAAGCGCGCGTCGGGCTATCGCCCTGCCCCTTCCGTCCGCTGAACCGCCACCACCGATCATCGAGACCAATCCGCATGTCGCAACGAACGACAGCGGGCCGCAAGAGAGGACCTGACATGAACGCCGTGCCCCCTATCCGCCTGAGCCGTATCACCCTGCTATGCGCCACGGCACTCGGCGCGATGACCGCCTCCACCGCCTGGGCCCAGGCGGTTCCGGCACCGCAGCAGCAGATCCTCAACGACGGGCAGGACAATGGCCCGTCCACGCCCCCAGCGCCCCAGACCGTCGACAGCCAGGGCACGGCCGCCCAGGACATCGTCGTCACCGGCTATCGGTCCAGCCTCGCCAAATCGACCAATGCCAAGCGCGCCTCGACCGGCTTCACGGACTCGATCTTCGCCGAGGATATCGGCAAGTTTCCCGACACCAATATCGCGGAATCGTTCAACCGTATTCCGGGCGTGACCATCACCCGCGACGTGACCGGCGAAGGCACAAACGTCGCCATTCGCGGCTTGGGATCGAACTTCACCAACGTCACGCTGAACGGCGCGCCGATCGCGGTCGCCTCGTCGGGCGCGACCGATGCACAGGGCACCGACCGCTCGGTCGACCTCAGTTTCTTCCCGACCGACCTGTTCACCAAGCTGACCGTGAACAAGAGCTATACCGCTGACCTGCTGGAAGGCGGCGCGGCAGGTAATATCGACCTGCGCTCGGCGCGGCCGTTCGACCGTAACACCTCGTTCGTCGCCTATAATATCCAGGGATCGAAGCAGACACCCGAAGACCGGATCGGTGCGCGCGGCTCGCTGATCGGCAGCTGGCGCAACGATACGTTCGGCGTGCTGGCGGGCGTCTCGGCGCAGCGCCTGTTCACCGACACGCGCGGTTTCGAGACCATCGGCTATACCAACCCGGCGCTGACCGCCGCGCAGTGCGGCGCGACCAGCGGCTGCAACAGCACCGGCGGTGGCAACTGGACGATCCCGTCCACGGTTCCGAACGGCGCTGGTGCGGGCCTGATCCCCGGCACGGTGATCGACCGCAACTTCCTGCTCGCCAACAATCCGGGCGCGACCATCCAGCAGATCGACAACGGCCTGCTGCCGCGCCTGGGTCGCGTCACCAGCATTCGCGGCCCGCGTGACCGCATCAACGCGATCGTCAGCGCCGAATATCGCCCGACCGACGAGCTGCATTTCTATGTCGACGGTCTGTACGGCTTCAAGAAGAACGAACTGATCCGCGAGAACATGGCCTGGATCGTCCGCAACGGCGCGATCATCCCGACCAACCTGACCTTCGACAAGTCGGATTGCAGCGCGGGCTGTACCGTCACTGGCGGCACCTTCGCCAATGCGCAATTCTTCAACGAATTCCGCCCCTATACCGAGACGACACGCCTCTGGAGCGTCAATCCCGGCGCCGAGTGGCAGATCAATGACAAGCTGAAGCTGAACTTCCAGGGCAATTATGCCCGGTCGACCTTCCATCGCGAAAGCCCGACCGTCGGCATGACCACGCCACTGGGCGTCGGCAACACCGTCACCTATTCCAACACCGGCGGCATTCCGACGATCACCAGCGGGCTCGACCTGAACGACCCGAAGAATTTCGGCTGGTATGCGGGCAGCCGCGTCAACCTGCAGGACGAGCGTCGCCTGAACATCAACAAGGGGCTTCGCGGCGACCTGACCTGGGGTGACACGTCGCTGAACCTGAAGATCGGTGGTGCCTATGACGACACGTCGCGCCGTATTCGTGGCTTCGACAACAGCCAGTATTGGCAGAACGCGGTCTGCGGCAACAATCCCAATGTGGCCGTCCCCTCGCCCAACTCGCAGCCGCCATGCGAAGGCCTGAACGCGCCGGGTGCAGCGCCTGCGGGCTATCCGACCTATCCGGGCTATGGCACCGGCTTCAGCTCGGGGCTTAGCGGCCCGGTCAGCTATGGCGGATCGCTGATCCCCAACAGCGCGGCGCCCAGCTATCTGATGCCGGGACCCGCCGGTTTCGTGACGGTCAACTGGCCCGCCTTCGCCAAGGCCAGCAACTACCAGTTCTTCCACGACAATGCGCCGGAGAATGGCGGCGCCAACACCGGTGCCAGCGCGGGCTTCATCCGTGAGGTCGTGAAGTCGGCCTTTGCGACGGTCAACGGCGCGCAGGAATTGGGTGGCAACACGCTGCGCTTCAATGTCGGCCTCCGCTACGTCAACACGATCCAGACGATCTCGGGCCGCGTCTCGCTCCCCGATCCGCGCAATACGACCGCCAGCGGCGCGTCGCTGCCCGATGGCAGCCGCTATCCGAGCATCATCAACATCGCCGAGACGCGCAACGTCTATTCGGAATGGCTGCCCGCCGCGACCTTCGCCTATGACATTGGCGAGCATGCGGTGGTCCGCGTCGCGGGTTCGCGCACCATGACCCGGCCCGATCCCTCAGCGCAGTTGCCGGGCATCAACTTCGGTGCGCCCTCGGCCGACCAGGCATCGATCGGCAACCCGGCACTCGCGCCCTATCTGTCCACCAACCTCGACCTGGGCTTCGAATATTATACCGGCCGCGAGGGCGTGATCAGCTTCAACGCGTTCCGCAAGTCGCTGGAAGGGTTCACCACCACCGCGATCTCGACGGTGCCCTTCTCGAACCTGGCGCAATACGGCATCACCTATGACACGCTGAACCCGACGCAGCAGATCGCGATCAATTCGCGTGGCGGCCCGAGCCAGGCGCAGGTGCAGGTGACCTCGCAGGTCAACGTGCCCAACAAGCTGACCATCAACGGCCTGGAATTCCAGTGGGTTCAGCCGCTCGACTTCCTGACGCGTTCGCTCGGCATCACCGGCTTCGGCTTCAATGCCAACGCCACGATCGTCGACCAGCGCAGCGACGGCCCCGCCATCGCGTTCGGTGTCGCCCCCTTCACCTACAACATCACGGGCTATTACGAGAAGAACGGCGTGATGCTGCGCGTCGCCACGACCTCGCGGCAGGGTGCGCAGAATAGCGGCGCGGCCCAGAACGGCATTCCGGCCGCCGCGCTGTTCGGCACCGACTATACCACCTACGACTTCTCGTCGGCATTCGACCTGGACAAGATCTTCGGTATTCCGGGCGCGCCGCAGCTGACCATCAACGTCGCCAATTTCACCAATGCGACGCTGCGGTCCTACTTCCAGTTCGAGAACGCGACCTTCACCCAGTACAAGCCGGGTCGTCAGTTCCTGATCGGTCTGCGCGGCAGTTTCTGATCCCCTCCCGCCACGATCGGATCGAGGCCCCGGCGCAAGTCGGGGCCTTTTTTTGTTGCGATCACGCCGGGGGCATCCGGCCCGATCGCAATGATCGTTTCCAGCTTTCCCGATTATCGGCTACCCTATCAGCGTGACCAGCGCCCGAACACCGACGACCGAGCAGGACGACGGAGCCGTTTCCATCGCGACGATGGCCGGACCTGCACCCTGCCCCGACCTGCCCGCCTTCCTGCGTGGTGGGGGACGTTGTGGCGACGCGATCGGTCGGATCGACTGGTCGCCTTCGTCCTTGGGGTCGCTGGAGAACTGGCCCTTCCCCCTTACCGCGGCGCTGGCGATGGTCTTGCGATCGACCGTGCCGCTCCTGCTGCTATGGAGCGACGAGGGGGTGATGCTCTACAACGACGCCTATGCGGCGTTCGTTGGCGATGGCCATCCTGCCCTTCTGGGCGCGACGGTCCGCGATGCCCTGCCCGACGATGTCGCGTTCAATGCCCATATCCTGAAGGTCGGACTGGCGGGCGGTACGCTCCAATATCGCGATGCGCCGCTGACGCTGCATCGGGATGGCCGGGTCGAGCAGGTCTGGGCCCATCTCGACACGTCGCCCGTGGTGGATGAACGGGGGGAGCCGGTCGGCGTACTCTGCGTCATCACCGAGACGACCGAACACGTCATCGCCGAACGCCGCGCCGCGTTCCTGCTGACCCTGGTGGATGATCTTCGCACGCTGGAACAGCCGGGCGATATCATGGCGCTGGCGGCCAGGCGGCTGGGCGAGGAAATGGACGCCAGCCGCGTCTTTTATGCCGAGATCACGACGCGCGGCTGGATGACGGTCGAGCATGACTATGCCCGCGGCGTCTCCTCCATCGTCGGCCGCCATTCGCTGGAGAGCTTCGGGCCGGACCTGCTCGCCGCCTATCGCGACGGCGCCCCGGTCGTCGTCCGCAATGTCGGTGCCGACGATCGGCTGAGCGAAGGCGCGCGGTCGGGGCTCCAGGCCCGCGAGGTCGGCGCCTTTATCGATGTGGTCCTGTTCCAGGAAGAGGAATGGGTCGGCCTGTTGGCGGTACAGAGCGCCACCCCGCGAACATGGACCCAGGCGGAAGAAGACCTGGTCCAGAATGTCGGCGAGCGGGTAAAGGTGGCGGTCGAGCGGGCCCGTGCCCAGCTTGCCCTGCGTGACCTGAAGGACACGCTGGAACAACAGGTCATCGACCGGACCGCCGAACTGCGCCGCTATCACGAGATTGTCGAGGCGACGGCGTCACCGATCTGCGCCTTCGACAGCGACTATCGGCTGATCGCGTTCAACCGGGCGCATAATGACGAGTTTCGGCGGGTCAACGGCTTCGACACGAAGGTCGGCGACGTCTTCCCTGATCTCTTCCTTGCGGAACAGGCCGCGACGATACGCGGGTTCATGGGCCGCGCGCTGAGCGGCGAACGTTTCACCGTGACCGAGGCTTTTGGCCGCCCCGAATTCGGCACCCCGATCTGGGAAATCAGCTACACCCCGTTGCGGAACAGTGCGGGCCGGGTCATCGCCGCCTTTCATCAGGCGAACGACATTTCCGCCCGATTGCTGGCCGAGGCCGAATTGGAGGCCGCCCAGGACGCACTGCGTCAGAGCCAGAAGGTCGAGGCGATGGGCAGCCTGACCGGCGGGGTCGCGCATGACTTCAACAATCTTCTGACGCCGATCATCGGTTCGCTCGACATGCTGATGCGTAAAGGTTCGGGCAATGCGCGGGAGAAGCGGCTGATCGACGGCGCGCTGCAATCCGCCGAGCGCGCCAAGACGCTGGTCCAGCGGCTACTCGCCTTCGCGCGCCGCCAGCCGCTGCAACCGACGGCGGTTGATCTGGGGCCACTGGTCGACGGGATGGCGGACCTGATCGAGGCGACCGTCGGCCCGACGATCGCGCTGCATGTCGAGGTCGCCGCCGACCTGCCGCCTGCTCGGGCGGATGCCAATCAGGTGGAGATGGCGCTGCTGAACCTGTCGGTGAACGCCCGTGACGCCATGCCGACGGGCGGTGCCCTGTCGATCGCCGTCAAGCGCTGTGCGGTCGAGCCCCATCAATGCGCCGATGTGCCGGTCGGCGACTATATCTGCCTCAGCGTCGGGGACACCGGCATGGGTATGGACGAGGCCACCCGCCAGCGCGCGATCGAGCCCTTCTTCTCGACCAAGGGCGTCGGCAAGGGGACGGGCCTCGGCCTTTCCATGGTGCATGGACTGGCCGCACAGCTTGGCGGCGGCTTGACGATCGACAGCGCGCCGGGCCGGGGAACGAACATTACGCTGTGGCTGCCGCTCAGCGATACCCAGATGACCGCGATTGCCGCCGCTCGGCGGGGCCCGACAACGGTGGAGGGTGTGGGCACCGTGCTGCTGGTGGACGACGAAGAACTGGTCCGGTTGAGCACCGCCGATATGTTGGTCGACCTGGGCTATGGCGTCGTCGAGGCGTCTTCGGGATCACAGGCGCTGGAACTGGTGCAGGCCGGATTGCGCCCCGATCTTCTGGTGACCGACCATCTGATGCCGGGCATGAGCGGTGCGGAACTGGCGCGCACCCTCACGGAAAAATTGCCGGACCTGCGTGCGCTGATCGTATCCGGCTATGCCGAAATCGAGGGTCTCGACATCGAGACGGCGCGGTTGAACAAACCCTTCCGTAGCGAGGAACTGGCGGCCAGCCTCGCCGCGATCGGAGCCTCGGCGGCGCCGGTCCTGTTGATGCCCGAAGAGGTGTCGATCATGGCCTCGAAAGTTGAGCCCAAGGTGGCGGACGGAGACTGACGCCCGCTTTCGATGACAAACCGGCACCCCATCGCCGGGGTGCCGGTCAGGCTATATAATGGTCAGTAATCGTCCGACGGGTCATAGTCGGCATTGCCGCCATCGTCGAAACTGCCGCCATCATTGTCGCCGAAATTGTTGATCGTGATGTTTTCCGGCTGCCCCATAAAGCCCTGGCCGCCGCCGAACAGGCCGCCGCCGCCGCCACGATGGCCGAACATGTCGGACAGCCCCGAGAACAGCATCTCGCCGCCGACCACCCCGGCCGCCGTGGTCCCCGCGCTGCGCAGGAAGCTGCCCAGTCCGCCACCGCCGGAGAACACGCCCGGCGGCGCCTCGGGCGGGGGCGGCGAATAGCTATCCTGCGGACGTGCGCCCCATGGCCCACCAGAACCCTGGGGAAGGAAACTGCTGCTCGCTTGGGCGGGTGCCGCCTGTTGCTGGCGCTCCAGTTCGGCGATGCGCTGCTGCGCGGCGTGGAGCGACTGGTCGGCGACGATGGCGTGCTGGACCAGCAGATAGGCCGCGTCGGGATTGGACGACAGGGTGCGGGCGATCATCGCATCCGCCTCACCGTCCTTGGCGCCGGTCCGGGCGACGGCCAGTTCATCGAGAAAGCGGGTGAGAAGCGTGCGTTCTTCGGCGTTCATAGGGACACTCCAATGATGCGTCCCGAAGATCGTGGAAGCCCATCCCAAATCAAGATCGGGGAATGTGCATGACCGATAATTCACTCGGTCGGCACCCCGTCTCCAGAATGCAGAAGGGGTAAAGGCATCGCCCTGTCAGCGTTAGCCCTGCCACGTCGGCCAATACGCTGCGCTTTCCGCACTGCGGACGCGGCGATGGCTGTGAGCTCAGCCATCGTCACGCCCTCTTCCAATGTATCGCGGCTTCAGTCAGCCCGTTGCAGCGCCGTCGCGGCGAGATGCTCGCCGATGAACCAGACCTGCGGTTCGTTCGAACGGATGATGTCGCTGACCAGCAGATCGTTGGTGCCGTCATCGCCGGACTCGTCGGCGGTCTTGGCCCCCTCATGCGCCTGTTCGAGTACGATCTTATGCGCCTCGAGCAGCCGCGCCAGCATCGTCGGCACGTCTTCGCGACCGCGCGGCGGGCGCGGGATACGGGTCATTTCGGCGACGTCGTGTGGCGTGGCGATGCTGATCCCGCCCAGCGCCTGGATACGCTCGGCAACCATGTCGACCAGTTCGGCCTGCTTTTCATAATGGGTGTCGAGCAGCAGATGCAGTTGATAGAAGGTCGCACCCGACATCTGCCAATGATGCTTCTTGTACAGATCACGCAACATCATCGTGTCGGCCAGCACCTGGTTCAGGATCGACACGCTCTGTTTGCGGGCATTATCAGACAGGCCGAGCGGTAAGTCCTTCAATGTACCGAACGGTTGGATTTCACGATAGTCAATCTTGTATTGCGGCTGTGCCTGGTCGGTATCGGCCACGACGTAACTCCAATCATGGATGCGGATGGTGCCGAAGCGTTTGCCCACGCAGACGGTTCCATGAATTTTCGATGACGTTCCAAAGCTCCGCAATTACCACCGATGATCCAGATTAATTTCGAATCTGTGGCTTTTCGTCGGAACGGACCCCGTCATGCGGCGTCCAGCATGGGCTTTCAAAGGACCCGGCCGCATGACCCAACCGACATTCGTCTTTCTCCACGCCCTGGGGTCCAGCCATCGGGAATGGGATCTGGTCAGCCGCTATCTCCCGGATGCAGATTGCGTCGCGCTGGACCTTCCGGGCTTTGGCGACCGGGCGGAGGAAGGCTATGCCGATGTCGTAGCCATGGCGGATGACCTGGCCGACCAAATCCGCCGCCGACGCCTGACGGCCGTCATCCTCGTCGGTCACAGCATGGGGGGCAAGATCGCGAGCATCGTCGCCGCTTGGGCTGCGGCCGGAGAGATCGGGCTGGCGGGCGTCATCGGGATCGTACTGGTCACCGCCTCCCCGCCCGAACCCGAACCGATGGACGAGGATCGCCGCGCACGGATGATCGGCTGGGTAGCCCATGGTGCGATCAGTCAGGCGGATGCCGAAACCTTCGTCGATGCGAACACCGCCAAGCCCTTGCCTGCGCCTTTGCGCGAGCGAGCCATGGCCGACGTCCGCCGATCGAGCCCAGAGGCATGGCTCGGCTGGCTGGAGCGTGGCAGCCGGGAGGATTGGGGCGCGCAGGTCGGCCACCTCTCCATTCCCGCGCTGATCGTCGCGGGGGCGGCGGATGGCGACCTGGACGAGGCGGCGCAGCGACGACTGAACCAGCCGCATTACCGCCATGCCGATATCCGGGTGATCGCGGGGGCGGCGCATCTGATCCCCTATGAACAGCCCGAAGCGCTGGCAAAGCTGATCGCCGACCATGCCGCCTCGCTCAAGCCGTCCATCCTGCCCGAGGGGTTCGTCACCATCCTGGGCTCCGACCGGGTGAGCCGCCGGACGCGCGCCGCCATGCTAGAGCGCACGCGGCCGGTCGCTGGTGATGCGCTCGGCTGGTCGCAAGCGGAGCGGGCCATCGCGAGTGCGCTGATCTCGCACATCCTGCCCGATGATGAGCCCATTCCGGACCTGGCCCTGCGCGTCGAGGCCGCCATTCTGCATGGGCCGGGTGATGGGTGGCGCTTTGCCACCCTGCCGCCCGATGCGGACGCATGGAGGCAGGGCTTCGCCACGCTGGAACGGCTCACCGGCGGTTTCGCGACGCTGGATCACGAAGCGCAGGCCGATTGGCTGGAACGGATCGCGGCAGGGTCTGGCGGCGCGACGGAGGATGGTCTTTTGTCGCCGGAGCAGATGGCGCTGTGGTTCCAGGATGTCCGCGCCGAAATCGTCCGGCAATGGGCGTCGCTGCCCGCCACCATGGCGGCGATCGGCTATGACGGATTTGCGGTCGGCGGCGATGGCCCGCGCAAACAGGGCTATGCCCGGACCGCTGCCGACGATGTCGAAGCCTGGCAACGGCCACGGGAGGCGACGGCATGAGCCGCGCATCCTATGCCGATCAGGACATGGTGGATGCCGTGGTCATCGGGACCGGCGCTGGCGGCGCACCGCTGACCGCACGGCTGGCCAAGGCGGGCCTGTCCGTCGTCGCGCTGGAAGCCGGTCGCTCCTTTGCCCCCAACGATCATGTCGCCGACGAACTGGCCGCCGACATCTATTGGATGGACGAGCGGTTGAGCGGCGGCGCCGATCCCACGGCGTTCGGTTCCAACAACTCCGGCATGGGAGTCGGCGGATCGACGCTGCACTGGGGCGCTTTCTGCCCCCGGCCCGATCCACGCGATCTGCAGCTCAAGACGCTGACCGGACAAGGCGCGGACTGGCCGATCCCGCACGCCGAACTGATCGCCTATATCGAGGAGGTGGAGCGGTTCACCGGCGTCTCGGGGCCCGCCGATTATCCTTGGGACGCCAGCCGTCGCTACACCTATCCTCCCGTCGCACGCAATGCGTCGGCCGACGCGATGGCGCGCGGTTGCGCCGCGCTCGGCATCACCGCAACCGATGCGCCCGCCGCCTTGGTCTCGCGCGACCATGCGCAACCACATTGGGGGCAGCGACAGGCCTGTGTGAACTGCGGAACCTGTCATCAGGGATGCCGCAACGCCGCCAAGACCAGCATGGACACGAGCTATCTGCCCTATGCGGCGGCCCATGGCGCGGAAATCCGGCCGAACGCCCGGATGCTGTCCTTCGAACTGGATCATGCCGGGCGGATCAGTGGCGTAGTCTATCGGCAGGGGAACGAGGAACGCCGCCAGCGCTGCCGCGCCGTCTTCCTGTGCGCGGGCGGGGTCGAGAGTCCCCGTCTGTTGCTCAACCTGGGGCTGGCCAATTCCAGTGGCCAAGTCGGCCGGAACTTCATGGCGCATGTCGCGACCCAGGTCTGGGGCCGCTTCGATGCCGAGATGCGGATGAACCGGGGTTATCCTTCCTCACTCATCAGCGAGGATATGATGCGCCCGGCCGATGCGGGCTGTATCGGCGGCTATCTGATGCAGAGCCTGGGGGTGCTGCCGGTCAATCTCGCCACCGGACTAGCGCGCGGTGCGGGCATGTGGGGATCACGCCTCCAGACCATCTTGCGCCAATATAATCACATGGCCGGGATCGGGATCAACGGCGAGTGCCTGCCCCACCCCGATAATCGCCTGACCCTGTCGGACGAGGTCGACGCCTTTGGCCAGCGCAAGGCCAGGATCGACTTCAGCTATCAGGCGAACGAACGCGCAATCGACCGCCATGCCCGGCGCGTCATGACCGACATCTGGAAGGCCGCGGGGGCGAAGGATATCTTCGCCATCGACCGCTCCGCCCATACCATCGGGACCTGCCGCATGGGCAAGGATGGCGACCAGGCCGTGGTCGATCCGGACGGACGCAGCTTCGACATCGCCAATCTATGGATCTGCGACAATTCGATCTTTCCCAGCGCGCTGGCGGCCAACCCGGCGCTGACCATCATGGCCCTGTCGCTGCGCACCGCCGATCGGTTCCTGTCATCGTCGCGGTCGTGAGTGCATCGACAAGAGGAGTCTGGCGATCATGAAATACGGCGCGCGTCTTCAAAGCGAAGGCCGCGTCGTTCGAGCCGCCAAGGGATAAGCAACACGGAACCCGATATGCGAGGTCGGCAGGTCATGCTCCTGCGCCTGATAGGCGGCGGGACGGAAATTGGCGCAATAGTTCATCGCGCACAAATAGCTCCCGCCCTTGACCAGGCCGACTTCCCCCTCGCCCGCCACCCATTCCCAGACATTGCCGACCATGTCGTACAGACCCAGATCATTGGCCTCGAAGCAGCCGACCGGTGCGATCCCGGCATAGCCGTCATCGGCGGTGTCGCGGATCGGGAAGACGCCTTCCCACACATTGGCGCGCGGCTTGCCATGGTCGAACGCCCAGTCGCTCGGGTCGCGGGTGGCGTTCTGGTTGCCGCGCGCCGCACGCTCCCATTGCTCGGTCGTAGGAAGCGCCCCGCCCGCCCATCGCGCATAGGCCGCCGCGTCGTCGCGATCGACATGGACCACCGGCTCGTCCGCTCGTCCGCTCAGATCGCTGCCGGGTCCCTTGGGGTGACGCCAATCGGCCCCCTTGATCCAGCGCCACCAGCGCGAAGCATCGTCGAGCGACACGGGCTCGATCGGCGAGACGAACACGGCCGAAGCGCCGTCGCGTTCGGCCCGCGTGCGATAGCCGGTCGCCGCGACGAAAGCGGCGAACTGGCGATTGGTCACCTCATGCGCGTCGATGCGGAAGCCCGCTACTCGCACCGGTCGCCCCGGCCTCTCGGCGCCATCCTCGCCCAGCAAAACGGTTCCGGCCGGGACCGTTACGATAGCATCCTGCGCGAGGCAGCCATGCCCCGGCGGTGCGCCGCTCGCGCCGAGTGTGGCGGTCGCGGCCACCGCCAGAAACAGTGCCGCCCGCCGCCTCACGGTCGCGCCGCCGGGGCCGGTGCGCCCTCGGCCCCGGCAGGCAGCGGCACCACCCCTTTCGCCTTCGCATAACGGTCATAGGCGGCGACCAATTCGGCCAGCCGTTTGGGTTTGGCCGCCGAAAGGTCTTTCGTCTCGCCCGGATCGGCGGCGACGTTGAACAACTGCCACCGCCCGGTGCTGATGCCGCCGCGCGTGTAGCGGTTGGTCGGTGCGGGGAGATAGACGACCTTCCAATCGCCCTTACGCAAGGCCCGCCGAAAAAACAGCTCATACCCCAGCGTCTCGTCCGCACTGCGGACACCGGCAGCACCCTGGCTCAACACGGCGCGCAGGCTATGCCCTTCAAAGGGCAGGATCGGGTGGCCCGCAAAAGTGCGCGGCTGGGCCAACCCGGCATAGTCGAGCAATGTCGGCGCGACATCGCGAACATCCAGATTGGCGTTCGCGATCCGCCCGCCGCCCTTGACCCCGCGCCCCGCTGCAAACGCGCTGACCCGGATGCCGCCCTCGGTCGTATAGCCTTTGACCAGCCAGGACGGGACGGAATTGGCCTGCGCCCAGCCTGGGCCATAGCCGACATAGCTGGTACTCTTGCCGATATTGGACAGGCTGTTGTCGATGCCCAGCGCCCCCGCCGGGGGCAGAGCGGCATCGGGCGAGCTGACCTTGAAACGCGGGCTCGGCGCGTGGATGTCATTGCCCTCAGGACCATTGTCGGCGAAGAACAGGATGATCGTGTTATCATATCGCCCTTCCGCCTTCAGTGCGGCGATGACGCGGCCGACATTCTGGTCCATCCGGTCGACCATCGCGGCATAGACCTCCATCTTGCGCGCCTCCACCGCACGCTCCTCCGGGGTCAACGCGGCCCAGGGACGGGCCAATTCGAGGCTATGCGGAGCCGCGTCGGCGGGGACGAGCCCCAACGCCTTTTGTCGTGCCAGCCGCTCGGCCCGCAACGCCTCATAACCCGCGTCATAGCGGCCCTTATATTTGGCGATCGTCTCGGCCGGAGCCTGGAGCGGCCAATGCGGCGTGGTAAAGGGCAGATAGGCAAAGAAGGGACGCCGATCCCCCGACTTGGCCGCAGCATCGAGATAACCGATCAGCCGATCGGCGAAATAATCGGCGGAATAAGCGCCTTTGGGCAGGACGGCGGGCTTGCCGTCGTCGCGGTAGCTGGGGGCGAGACCCGCCCTGGCCCAAATGTTATTCTGATCCTCACCGAAATGGTTGGACAGTCCCTGAAGGAGCGCGAAGCTATGCTCGAACCCGCGCGCAGCAGGCTCGCGATCGGGGGTCAGGCCGAGATGCCATTTGCCCGCCATCAGCGTCGCATAGCCGCCTGCGCGCAGCAGTTCGGCGATCGAGGCGACCCGGTCGTTGAGATAACCCTCATAGCCCGGCTGTCCCCGCGTGGCGGGCCCCAGCAGTTCGGCCATGGTGCCCAACCCCGCCTCGTGATTGTCGACCCCACTCATCAGCATCGATCGCGTCGGCGAACAGGTGGGCGCGGTGTGAAAGCCGGTGAAGCGCACGCCAGAAAGCGCCAGCGCATCCAGATTGGGCGTCGCGATCTCCCCCCCGAACGCCCCCAGATCGGACCAGCCCAGATCGTCGGCGACGATGACCAGGAAGTTGGGTGCGTCCTTCGGTGCCTGTTGCGGTTCATCCGCAACCGCGACCGGCTGGGCCGCCAAGGCCGGAGTCGCCACGATCAGGGCCAAGGCAGCCGCCGCCATGAATCTTACGCCGATCATATCTGCTCCCTTTATGCCGACCACCTGCACGGCCGAACACCCGGCATAAAGGTTGCCCCCGTCACGACAATGATATTTTTCCCACCGTTCCGATAGGAATTATTTCATCCGGCAATTGTCCGGCCTCGTTGCGCAACGCCTCCAACAAACCCATGGCATGTCAAAGGCGACAGAAGCGCATGCCGGTGCCGAGATAGAGACACGGGGAATGGCTGGCCGTCTGAAGCCAATCGCCGTCAATTCCCCGCGCAAAATGGATATGTCCGTCCTTCAAAACGCCGTCATAGCGCTCCTCCCCCAACGCAATGTCGTACCGCGCATGGTCGTGCATGTTGACGACAAGCAACTGGCCATCGTCCGCACGCCAGCGGCCGATGAATGCGTCAGGTGCGGCCGGCATGGCATCGGGGAGCACCGGTGGCGCCGGTGGTTCCAGTCGCTTTTCCTTCGAAGCCGTCGCGACGACGACGGGCGCCGCGGTCGATCGTGACGACGGCACCGTCACCACCGCACCATCCTCGGCTTTAGGATGCTCCCCCCTGCCAAGGCTCCACCATGTTGCGACCGCGACCAGCACCATGGCCGACGCCAAGCTTGCCCGAAAACGCCACGTGAGCGACTTGGCCGTCACCGGTCCGTCAGGTCCGCGCCGTCCCCCAGGAAATAGCTCGTGTGCGGGGGCTGGTTATACGCCGTATTCTGCCATGCCACACCAAGCCGATAGACCGGGTCGTGCATCAGTGTCTTCAACCGATAGCTGGTCGAATAGGGCGTAGCATAGATGCGGAGCGCCGTGTTGTCCGTCGTCGGCAGGATCAGTTCCTCGCGCCAGTCGCCCAGGATATCGGCGCTGAGCGACGGGGTGGCCTTGGTTCCGTTCACGCTGGTCGCACCCGATGGCGTCAGTAGTCGCGTCGTGGTGGCGTTGCTCCAGTTCCACTTGTCGATATTGCCGCGATCGAGCAGTTCGCGCAGCAAGTCGCCATCCCACCAGATGCCGAAATTGGCCGAGGGCGGCTTGGTGCCGATCACGCTACCGGTCGCGCTATAAAGATTGCCGTTGTTCGACGCCCAGGCTTCTGCCCCAGCCAAGCGGGGATCGATGTCCATCGCGACACCCCGGCCCGTGTCCGAACTGGCGCTGGTCGTCCAGATTCGCGCGCCTGTCCGCGCGTCCAGCATCGCCGAGCCGATACCGCCGTTCGATCCCACCGCTTCCTGCACGCCGAACTTTTCCAGACCCGGGCGTGAGGGGATCAGGTCCGACACATGCATGGCATCGCCATGGCCCAGGCCGCTGGTCCATAGCGCGGTGCCATTGTCATCCAGAGCCATCGCGCCATAGATGATCTCGTCACGCCCGTCCTGGTCCACATCGGCGATCGCCAGATTGTGATTGCCCTGGCCACGATACTGGCTGCCCGCGACATCACTGTCGAAGAACCAGCGCTGCGTCAGTTGCCCATTGCGCCAGTCGACCGCCCATAGGGTCGTACGGGTATAATAGCCCCGCGCGAACACCGCCGAGGGGCGGCGGCCATCAAGATAGGCGACCGCACCCAGAAACCGATCAACCCGGTTGCCATAGCCATCGCCCCATATGGCATTGAGCTGCGCCGAGGTCGGCGACTGGGTAGTCGGGTGGCGCGGCGGATTATAGTCGATGGTCGCCATCGCCGCCCCCGTCTGACCATTGAAAATGGTGAGATATTCGGGGCCTGAGAGAATATAGCCATTGGTATTGCGGTAATCGGCGGAGGCGTTCCCGATCACCGTACCGCGACCGTCGCGGACGCCGTCGGCGGTCTTCATCATGACCTCCGCCCGGCCATCACCGTCAAAGTCATAGACCATGAACTGCGTATAATGGGCGCCCGCGCGGATGTTGCGGCCCAGATTGATCCGCCACAGGCGCGTCCCATCGAGCTTATAGGCGTCGAGGATCACCGGGCCGGTATAGCCGCTCTGCGAATTGTCCTTGGCGTTGGTCGGCTCCCATTTCATCACGATCTCATATCGGCCGTCGCCGTCGAGGTCGCCGACACTCGCGTCATTAGCGGTATAGCTATAGTCCGATTGGCCGACCGTGCCGCCAGCGGGCTGCTGGATCGGCACCGAAAGATAGCCCGCGCTCCACACAGCCGCGGCCGGTGTTGCCGCACCGATCGTGCCGTTGGTCACGGGCCGGATCGTGTAGCTCGAACCGGACGAGCCACCGGCATCGACAAAGTTGGTCCGGTCGGTGATCGGCGTACCGTTGAGTTGGGTGCCGCCGCGATAGACGTTGAAGCCGATATTGGCCGGGTCTGCGGCGGTCATGCGCCAACTGACGAGATTGCCGCCGCCGGTCGCGGGCACCACGACGAGGCCACGATCCAGCGCCTCCATCTGACGCTGCCCCGAAGCGGGTGGCGCGAGCGCCACCGTTACCATTCCCATGAAGGCAAACGCCGCCCTTCGCGCCAGGCTCTTCCGCCGGTTGCGCATAGACCTCTCCCGATATTCGACACCCTGACGAGTCGATATATGGGATGATGATCCACATTCAGGGATATCGCAACATGGTTTTGGGGAACTCAGCGCGCTAGCCAGCCTCCATCGACCGCCAGGATATGCCCCTGGACATAGGCCGCGGCATCCGACGCCAGGAAGACCGCCGCCCCGCCCAGATCGGCCGGATTGCCCCACCGCCCCGCCGGAATGCGATCGAGGATCGCCGTGTTGCGCGCCGTATCGGCCTGCAGCGCGGCGGTGTTGTTGGTGGCGATATAGCCCGGCGCGATCGCATTGACCGTCACGCCATGCTCCGCCCATTCATTGGCCAGCAGCTTGGTGAGACCACCGATGCCCGACTTTGACGCGGTATAGCTCGGCACGCGGATGCCGCCCTGGAACGTCAGCATCGAGGCGATGTTGATGATCCGCCCGCGGCCTTGTGCGATCATGTGCCGCCCGGCGGCCTGACACAGGAAGAAGACCGACTTCAGATTGGTATCCACCACCGCGTCCCAGTCCGCCTCGGTGAAGTCCACCGCATCCGCGCGACGGATGATCCCCGCATTGTTGACCAGGATATCGAGGCGGCCAAGCCGGTCGAGCGTTTCCGCGACGATGCGGTCCACCGGCTCGATCGACGACAGATCCGCAGAGATGATCTCCGCCCGGCGGCCGAGGCCCCGGATCGTCTCAACCGTCTCTTGCGCAGCTGTGCGCCCGACACAGGCGACATCGGCCCCCGCCGCCGCCAGCGCGACCGCGATCGCCTGTCCGATGCCGGTATTGGCGCCGGTGACGACCGCGACCCGGCCCGAAAGATCGAAGGGGTTGGCCATCGCGCTCACGCCAGCTGACAGATGTCGAGTACGTTCATGTCGGTATAGTCCTGGTTCTCGCCCGCCATCGCCCAGATAAAGGCATAGGCCTTGGTCCCAGCACCCATATGGATCGACCAGGGCGGCGAGATCACCGCTTCTTCGTTCTGCACCACCAGATGCCGGGTCGCCTCGCCCTCGCCCATGAAGTGCATGACGCGGTCACTCTCGAGATTGTCGAGTTCGAAATAGAAATAGATTTCGCTGCGACGCTCATGGATGTGCGGGGGCATCGTGTTCCAGACGCTGCCCGGCTTCAAGACGGTCAGCCCCATGACCAGCTGCGCGCTGTCGCATACGCCCGGAATGACGAGTTGATAGATGGTGCGCTCGTTCGATTCCTCCAGGCTACCACGCTCCAGCGCATTGGCGTCGGCGATGCCCAGCTTGCGGGTCTGGAACGCCTTATGCGCCGGGCACGAGGCGAGGTAAAAGCGCGCGCCCTGCCCGTCGAACAGAACTTCCCGAGCGCCCATCGTCACATAGAGGCAATCCTTGTTCCCCAGCGTGAAGACCTCGCCGTCCACCGTCACCCGACCCTCGACGGTGCCGACATTGACGATCGCCAGTTCGCGGCGTTCGAGGAAGGGATGCCCCGCCGCCGACTTCGGCTCGGTCTGATCCGGCAGCTTGACGGGGGCGTCCCCGACCGCAACGCCGCCGATCACGAAACGCTCGGCATGGGTGTAGTTCAACACGCATTCGCCGGTGCGGAACAGACCAGGGATCAGATAGCGGTCGCGCAGCTCGTCATTGGAGACGCATTCCATCATGTCCGGATGGGTGGCGTAATAGGTGCGGTCGTACATGCGATACTCTCCCAAATCCTGTGTTTTCAGCGGGTGCGGTCAGCAGCCCAGCCCTAATCGATAGATGCGGTCGGCATTGCGACCAAACAGCGCGCGGCGCTCCTCTTCGCTGAAATCGGCGACGGCGGCATGACACGCCTCCATCTGCACGTCGATGCCGCCGAACAGCCGGTCGGTCGGCAGGTCGCTGGCGAACATCGCGCGGTCGGTGCCGAAAAGGTCGATGACGGTGCGCACCGTGTCGCGCACGAAAGCAGCGGTCCAGTCGCGCCGGGCGAAACCGAAGCCCGACAGCTTGACCGAGACGTGGCGGTGTGCGGCCAGCGCGGCCAGTCCTTGATGCCATTCGGTCGCCCCGTCGGGATCGCTCAGCACCGCCATGCCCGCGTGATTGACGATGACCGGAACGTCCGGATGGCGTGCGATCAATTCGGCCAGTGCGGGCATCTGCCTCGGATAGCATTGCAGGTCGAAGGACAGGCCATGCTTCGCCAGCCGGGCGAAACCGTTCTGCCACGCCGCGTCCCGTGTCACGTCGCGCGGGGTGTAGCTGCGCTGCGGATCGCCATGCCAGCTTACGATATGCCGGATGCCCCGCACGCGGGGATGCCGGGCATGGGCGGCCAGCGTCGCATCGATATCGGGATCGTCGAGGGCCGCAAACGCAACGATGGCGGTCGGCATCCCATCCACCTCGGCCCATCCCTCCAGCCACTCGGTCTCGGCCAGCGCGTCGTCCGGGTGTGCACCCGCATCGACATGCACCGCACCGATAACATTCCACCGCGCCATCTCCGCCCGGTAATCGGCGGGCAGATAGGTGTGCGCGATCGCCTGGACCGAGCCGTTCGGCCCGTCATCGGCAAAGGGCGGGGTCAGCCACGGATAGCGCAGCCGCTCCAAGTCCCACAGATGGATATGCGCGTCGACAAACGGGATCATCAGTAGGTCGTCCGCCCCCCGGACGTATCGAAGGTCGATGCCGTGGTGAAGCTGCACTCCTCCGACGCCATGAAGCAGACCATCGCCGCCGTCTCGCGCACCTCGCCCAGCCGTCCCATCGGGATCTTGCTGCGCATGTAATCGACCTGGCTTTGCGGCAGTTGCGCGAGGATCGGACTTTCGAAGGTCGCGGGCGTGATCGCATTGGCGATGACCCCCTTGCCCGCCAGTTCCTTGCCCAGCGACTTGGTGAAGCCGATCACCCCCGCCTTGGTCGCCGAATAGGCGCTCGCATTGGGGTTCCCCTCCTTGCCCGCGACCGAGGCGACGTTGACGATCCGACCGTAACCGTTCGCCAGCAAGTGGGGGACGACCGAGCGGCAGCAATAGAAGACGCCGTTCAGATTGATCTCCACGACCCGCTGCCAGCTGTCGACCGGATAGTCCTGCACGCTCGCCGTAGCGCCGGTGATCCCGGCCGAGCAGATCAGAATGTCGACCTTGCCCAGCGCGGCGACACTGGCCGCGGTCGCGCGCTCAACCGCATCGAGATCGGAAATGTCGAAGGCTTGGTGATGGACAGCGTCAATCGCCTCGGCCGCCATTTCGAGCTTGTCACCATCCACGTCCCAGAGCGCGACCGCCCCCCCCTCTGCGACGATGCGCTGCGCGACCTCGCAGCCCAGCCCCGAGGCCGCCCCGGTCACGATCGCGGACCGCCCCGCAAAGCGCCCCCCAAAGACGGTCACCGGGGTAGTTCCAGCGCGAAGGGAATGCAGGTCTGGCGCTGCGCACCCAGCTTGGCGATGCCCAGATGCATGGTGTCGCCCGCCTTCAGAAAGATCTTGTCGGGCTTCTGCCCCTCACCCACGCCGGGCGGCGTCCCGGTGATGAGCAGGTCGCCAGGATGCAGGGTGATGAAGCGGCTGACATAGGCGATGCACTCGGCAACCGTGAAGATCATCGTCCGGGTGTTGCCGGTCTGCATCCGCCGCCCATTGACATCAAGGAACATGTCCAGTTCCTGGCAGTCGCCCACCTCGTCCGGCGTTACGAGCCAGGGGCCGACCGGACCGAAAGTGTCGCAGCCCTTGCCCTTGTCCCACTGGCTGCCCAGTTCCTTCTGGAAAGCGCGCTCAGACACATCGTTGGCGAGCACATAGCCCGCGACATGATCCAGCGCGTCGGCCTGCTCGACATAGCGACAGGTCCTGCCGATCACGACGCCCAGCTCGACCTCCCAGTCGGTCTTCTCCGCGTCCTTGGGGATCATCACCGGATCATTGGGGCCGGTCAGGCACGAAATCGCCTTGGTGAAGAAGATCGGCTCGGGCGGCACCGGCAGCCCGGACTCCGCCGCATGATCGGCATAGTTGAGGCCGATCGCGATAAACTTGCCGATGCCCGCGACAGGCACGCCGTAACGCGGCTCGCCCTCTACCAGCGGGAGGGTTTCGGAATCGATGCTCCGCAGGCGATCGAGCGCCTCGGGCGTGACGGTGGCAGGCGTGACGTCGTCGATCACGCCGGACAGGTCGCGAATGCGCCCCTGGGCATCGACCAGACCGGGCTTTTCTGCGCCCTTTTGTCCATAACGGCAGAGTTTCATTCCGAAATTCCTCAGTGGGTATAGGGGCGGTGAAGCGGCACGTCGGCGTTCAGTTCGACCCCGAAACCGGGCTTGTCGAGCGCGCTGGCGCGGATGCGGCCATTCTGCGGCACCGGCTCGCCCAGCAGCTGCGGCGCGAACATCGGCACGACCTCGGTCGGGCCGGGGTGCATCATCAGGAACTCGGCGAAGGGCGAGTTGTGCCGGGTGATGACGAAGTGATAGCTGTAGACCGACGATCCGTGCGGGATCATCATCACGCCGCGGCTGTCGGCATAATTGGCGATCTTGATGAGTTCGGTGACGCCACCACACCAGCCGACATCCGGCTGGATGATGTCGCAGCAGCCCATGTCGATCAGCATGCGGAAGCCCCAGCGGGTCGCCTCATGCTCGCCGGTCGTGACCAGCAGGCCAGGCGGCGCCTTCTTGCGCAGTTCGGCATAGGCCCAGTAATCGTCGGGGCTGAGCGCTTCCTCGATCCACTTCAACCCGCATTCGTTCCAGGCGCGGTGCGCGAGCCGGGTGGCGTAGTCGAGGTCGAGCGCCATCCAGCAATCGTACATCAGCCAGAAATCGTCGCCGCACTTGGCGCGCATGTCGGCGAGCAGCGCGATGTTCTTCTCCATCCCCTCCAGCCCCTCGGCCGGACCGTGATGGAGCGGCAGCTTGCCGCCGATGAAGCCGAGTTCCTTGGCGACATCGGGTCGCGCGCCGGTGGCGTAGAATTGCAGCTCGTCGCGCACCGCGCCGCCGAGCATGTGATAGACCGGCTCACCCCGCAGCTTGCCGAGCAGATCCCACAGCGCCAGGTCGACGCCGGAAATGGCGTTCACCACCAGCCCCTTGCGGCCATAATATTGGGTCGAGAAATACATCTGGTCCCAGATCTTCTCGACCTCGACCGGCGAGCGCCCTTCGAGGAAGCGGGCAAGGTGCTTCTCGACGATATAGGCGGCGGGCTCACCCCCGGTCGTCACTGCGAAGCCGATCGTACCGTCCTCCGCCTCGATCTCGACGACCAGCGTGCCCAGCACGTTGATGCCGAAGCTCTGCCGCGATTGGCGATATTCGGGATAGCGCGCCATCGGCGTGGCGATGTGATCGTCGATCCAGTGGCCTGCGCCCTGGTCGTGATAATCCGCGCCCGCGCCACGCGCGACGAAGGCGCGGACATGCTTGATTCGCGACAGACTCATCGCCCGCCCTCGCTGGTCCGCGTCCCCTGGCAACCGCCCCGCATCCGTTCCTCCCGACTTTACTTTCTCACTTTATGGAATAGGATGCTAATTGTTGAGACTCTGAAGGTCAATCGGTTGTTTTGCAAAAACCGGTCGGCCAAGTGAGCAGAGAGACAGGATGAGGAGCAAGGCCGTGAAGCTGCTGGAAGGAAAAACCGTCGTGGTCACCGGTGCGTCGACGGGTATCGGCCGGGCGATCGCGATCGGCGCGGCCGAGCATGGCGCGGATGTCGCGATCAACTATGCCCGCGATTCGGACGGCGCGGCGCAGTGCATCGCGGGGATCGAGGCGCATGGTCGCCGCGCGGTCGCCATCCAGGGCGACGTCGCCGACCCTGCCACCGCGACCGACTTCATCGCGCGCGCGGTCGAAGCGTTCGGCAAGGTCGATGTGATGGTGTCCAATGCGGGCATCTGCCCCTTCCACAGTTTCCTCGACATGCCGGTCGAGACGTTCGAGCGGACGATGCGGGTGAACCTGCATGGCGGCTATTATATGTGCCAGGCGGCGGCGCGGCAGATGGTCGAACAGGGCCATGGCGGGTCGATCATCGCCGTCTCCTCCATCTCGGCGCTCGTCGGCGGCGAGTATCAGACGCATTATACCCCGACCAAGGCGGGACTGCATTCGCTGATGCAGTCGGCCGCCATCGCGCTCGGTCGCCATAATATCCGCTGCAACTCGCTGCTGCCCGGCACCATCCTGACCGAGATCAACAAGGACGACTTGGCCGACGAGGCCAAGCGCAAGTATATGGAGGGCCGCGTGCCACTGGGACGGTTGGGCGTGCCGGAGGATATGGCGGGCCCTGCCGTCTTCCTCGCCTCCGACATGGCACGCTATGTCACCGGTGCGGCGCTGCTGGTCGATGGCGGCGCGTATGTGAACCTGCAATGATGTGGCACGCTGCCGTGCTGCTGCTGGCCCTTCCGTCCCTCGCCATGGCGGCGGATCGGGTGCCACCGCGCGAGTGGATCGATCCCGATACCGGCCACCGTGTCGTTCGCCTGTCGGACGAGCCGGGCAGCGCCAGCCTCTATTTCAACTATAACGGCTATACGCCGCAGGGCGACAAGCTGCTGATCTCGACGCCCAGGGGGATCGCGTCGGTCGACCTGAAAACGCGGGCCCTGAAGTCGATCGTGCCGATCACAGGGCCGTTCCGCCTGCTGTTCACCGGCCACCGGACCCGAACCGTCTATTACCAGACGCAAGCCGCGGACGGACAAGGGGCCAAGACCATCTGGGCCGCCAATATCGACAGCGGCAAGACCCGCAAGGTGGCGACCATCGATCATGGCGACATCCAGACGATCAATGCCGACGAGACGCTGCTGGGGGGCGTGGAAACCGATCCCCATGCCGCGTCGGATACATTGGCGCTCTTTGCAAAGAAGGACTCGCGTTACGACCAGGCCGATTACCGCGCGACCGGATCGGACGGCAAACCGCTGACTCATGCCGAGGCTAAGGAAGTGCGGATGAACGAGCGGCTGGACGCGCGCATCCCGATGGCGATGTTCGTCATCGATACCCGCACAGGGCAGAAGCGCATCGTCCACCGCGCGACCGACTGGCTGAACCATCTGCAATTCTCGCCGACCGATCCCGGCCTGCTGATGTTCTGTCATGAAGGGCCATGGCACAAGGTCGATCGGCTCTGGCTGATGCGCGTCGACCGGCCCGACGGCAGCCCACGCAAAATCCACACCCGGACCATGAACATGGAGATTGCCGGGCATGAATGGTTCAGCCACGACGGGCGGACCGTCTGGTATGATCTGCAAACCCCGCGCGGCGAGGATTTCTGGGTTGCGGGCTATGACGTCGCGACGGGCAAGCGGACCCGATACCATCTGAACCGCAACGAATGGTCGGTGCATTTCAACAGTTCGCCCGATGGCAAACTGTTCTCCGGCGATGGCGGTGACCGGGAGATGGTCGCCCATGCGCCCGACGGCAAATGGCTCTATCTCTTCCGCCCGCGCGCCATTCCCGATGTCGCGGGCATCCGCGCGCCCGATGCCGATACGCTGATTCGACCCGGCGTGTTCGAGGCGGAAAAGCTCGTCAACATGGCCGCCCAGGATTACCGGCTGGAGCCGAACGCCAACTTCACGCCGGACCGCAAATGGTTGGTCTTCCGCTCCAACATGCAGGGCGGGCAGCAGGTCTATGCGGTCGAGATCGCGAAGGCCCGGCCCTGACCATGCGCTTCGCCGCGCCGGTCCATGCTCGGCAATGGCTCGACGTTACGCAAGTCGGCGCGCGCGGCGATGGGCGAACGCTGGACCACGACGCGATCAACCGCGCCATCGCCCAGGTCGCGTATAGTGGCGGGGGCACCGTGGCCCTGCCTGCCGGGCGCTATCTGTGCTTCTCGATCCGGCTGGCGAGCGGCGTCGCGCTGTGGCTGGCCGGCGGGGCGGTGATCGAGGCTGCCGATCCGGGGCGCCATGGCGACCGCTATGACGATCCCGAACCGCGCGGGGAGCAACTCTATCAGGATTTCGGGCACAGCCATTGGCATAACAGCCTGATCTGGGGCGATGGGCTGCACGACATCGCCATTGCCGGGCCGGGCCGGATCGAAGGACGCGGCCTGACCCGCAACGGCCCCGGTTCGCGCTGGCGCTCGCAACGCGGCGAACGTCCGTTATCGATGCGGGACATGAGCACCGCCGCCATTGCCGCGCTGGAACCCGAGTTCGACGCGATGCGCGGGCAAGGCAACAAGGCGATCGGTCTGCGGGACTGCCACGGCGTTACGATCGAGGGCCTGACCATCGATCGCGGCGGGCATATCGCGGTTCTGCTTACCGGCTGCACGCGCGTCTCACTCGATCGGCTGACCATCGATGCCGAGCGCGACGGGATCGACCTGGACGGCGTGCGTCATGCGACCGTTACGCACTGCCGGGTCAACACGCCCAATGACGATGCCATCGTCATCAAGAGCAGTCTTGCCATGGGGCACCCCATGCCCGTCAAGGATATCGTTATCCGCGACTGTGCCGTCTCGGGCTATGATCGCGGCACGATGCTCGACGGCCGGTTCGGCACCGCCCAGTTGCTGGCACCTGATCGGGATGGCCCCACCGGGCGGATCAAGATTGGGACGGAGAGCAATGGTGGCTTTCGCGACATCCTGATCGAGGATTGCCGCTTCGACCATAGCCGGGGCCTGGCGCTGGAAACGGTGGATGGCGGCGTGATGGAGAATGTCACGGCGCGGCGCCTGACCATGCATGATGTGACCAGCGCGCCGGTCTTCCTGCGTCTCGGAAACCGCGGACGGGGCCCCGAGGGCACAGGCATCGGTTCGATGCGTGGCATCACGCTGGCCGACGTCGTGGCGTCAGACATCGACTATCGCTATCCCGCGATCATCGCAGGGTCGAAGGACCGGCCTGTTCGTGACGTCACGATTGCCCGAATGTCCCTTCATTATCGCGGCGGCGGAACGGCCGGTGATGGCGAGCAACGGCCGGGGGAGCTCCCCGATGCCTATCCCGAACCGAGTATGTTCGGCACGCTGCCCGCCTGGGGACTCTGGGCACGACATGTCGAAGGATTGGAGGTCGAGCAGCTGTCGCTGTCGCATGACGGCAAGGAGGGCCGTCGTCCGATCCTGCTCGACCAGGTGAGGCAGACGGTTGTGCGACATACACCATTATGGCCATAATCCCGGTGGTGCCTCGCTCTTTGCCCTCGACAGCGAGATCGCACACGGGCAAATACTCCCAATATATGGTACGCGCTGACAGAATTTGTGGCGCAACAGGAGATTTGTTCCGATGGCCGCATCTGCCAAGCCGCCCAAGTCCGAGACCAGCGAAACCAAGGGCCCGACCGGCAGCCAGACGCTGCTTCGCGGTCTCGATCTGATCGACGAGGTTGCCTATGGTCCGATCGCCTTGACCGAGCTCGCCGAGCGGCTGGGCCTGACGCGTAGCACCACACACCGGCTGGCGAGCGCCCTGATCGACCGGTGCTTCCTGACCTTCACGCCGCGCCAGGGCTATCGCCTCGGACCCAAGCTGCTGGAATTGGGCTTCCTGGCACAGCAACAGGCCGACGTGGTCCAGATTGGTCGTGACCATATCGAAGCGCTGGCCGCCGCGTCCGAGGATACGGTCCATCTGGGCGTGCGCGACGGCGACAAGGCCCTCTATCTCGACAAGATTCCCGGCCGCCGCCGGGTCGATATCTCCAGCCGGGTGGGGGACCGTCAGCCGATGACGTCGACCGGGCTGGGCAAGGCGCTGATGCTGGACGATGACGCGCGGGTCTGGAGCCAGCGTTTCGAGGAGGAACGTGGCGGCGATCCCAACGCCCCCGATTATGCCCTCTGGGTGGAGCGGATGCGCGGCTATGTCGGCCTGGGCTGCGCCTATGACCTGGAGGAGAATGAGGATCAGATACGCTGTGTCGCGGCACCCATCCGCGATGCCAGTGGCCGAATCGTCGCGGCGATCAGCGTGTCGAGCGCGGCGCAATATATGTCGGACGATCGCATGACCGCGCTGACCGGCGACGTGCTGGGCACCGCCCACGCCATCAGCCGCGATCTCGGCTGGAGAGAATCCGAGCGCCGATAAACGCATCCCAAATGACAAACTGCTCTTGCACAATATGGAACATGCGCGCATAGTCTGAGAAAGCGGGGCACCAATAGGCCTGCATCATAAGACAAGGGAGCGGGTGCATGGCGAAGCGTCATCGGGCAGCTGTCGGACTGTTGGTGGCCTGTGTACCGCTGCTGGTCGGCTCGGCGCCCGGCAACCTGCCCCCCGCCCGCGTCTTCATCGCCAGCGATTCGACCGCGCAGGATTACAAGCCGGACAAATATCCGCTGTCGGGCTGGGGCTCGATGATCCGCTGCGCATTCGGGTCCGAGGTCACGGTTATCAATCGCGCGATTGGCGGGCGCAGCACCAAGAGCTTCATGGCGGAGGGGCGGCTCGACGCCATCGCTCGTGACCTGAAGCCGGGTGACACGCTGCTCATCCAGTTCGGCCACAACGATGCCAATCAGGCCAAGTCCGAACGCTATACTCCGATCCCGGACTATGAAGCCAATCTCAAGCGCTTCATCGCGGTCGCCCGCGCAGCCAAGGCCAAGCCGGTGCTGCTGACCCCGGTGACCCGGCGCGCCTTCAAGGACGGGCATGTCGTGCCCAGCTTCCCGACCTATTCCGACGCTGCCAAGCGCGTGGCGGAGCAGCAGCACGTGCCGCTGATCGACCTGGCGACCCTGTCGGAGCATTGGATCGACGGTATCGGCCTGGATGGCTCGCGCGGCTATTATCTTCATTATGCCAAGGGTGAGGGGCTGCCCGGCTATACCGAGGCTGTCGATGACGACACGCATTTCAGCGAACTGGGCGCGCGGCGGATCGCCGATCTGATCGCGGGCGGCTTGGCCCGAACCCATCTCCCGATCGCCCGTTATGTTCTGAAGGACCGCCCCGCGCTGAGCCGTACGACGCCCGCAGGCGGGCCATCATGCGCTGGGTGATCGCGGTGGCGGCGCTGTCGATGACGATGGCCGCCCAGGCCCAGGCCCAGGCCCAAACCCAGCCCGCGACACGCGACTTCGACCTGACGCAGCTGGCGGGACATGGCTTTGACGGGGATCATGGGTTCGAAGGCGGTCCGAACCTGTTTTCGGTCGCGGTGCCTCCGAGCAATTACGCCGTCACGGTGACGCTGGGCGACCCCGCTCGCGCCACCGTGACCACGATCAAGGCCGAAAGCCGTCGGCTGATGCTCGACGCGGTGCGCACCCGACCGGGTGAGATCGTGATGCGGCGTTTCATCGTGAATGTGCGCACGCCCGCCCTCACTCCCCCGCCCGCCAACGCGCCGGGGGGAAGTGCGGTGCGGCTGAAACCCCGCGAGGTCGGCTCGCGAGACTGGGACGACCGGCTGACGCTCGAAATCCTTGGCCCCGCCCCTGCCCTGCGCCACGTCACGGTTTCCCCCGTCGAGGTGCCGACGTTGTTCCTTCTGGGCGACTCCACGGTAACCGACCAGCCCGCCGAACCGGCGGCCAGCTGGGGCCAAATGCTGCCCGTCTTCCTGTCCCCGACCGTCGCGGTCGCCAATCATGCGGAATCTGGCGAGACGCTGAAATCCTTCCTGACCGAGCTGCGGCTGGACAAGGTGCTTGCCAGCGCAAAGCCCGGCGATATCGCGATGATCCAGTTCGGTCATAACGACCAGAAGGCGCAGTGGCCGCAAACCTATGTCGAGGCGGCGACGACCTTTCGCGCTTACCTGCGCACCTATATCGCCGAGCTGCGGCGGCGCGGGGTGACGCCGATCCTGGTCACCTCGCCCGAGCGGCGGCAATGGACGGCCGACGGGCATATCCGGCCGACGCTGGGCGACTATCCCGCCGCCGTCCGCGCGGTCGGGGCTGAAGAGCATGTGCCGGTCATCGACCTGAACGCCGACTCGATCCGCTTCTACGAGGCGCTGGGGCAGGCTCGCGCGCCGCTGGCCTTTAACGATGGCGGACGCGACGCGACGCATCATGACAATTACGGCGCCTGGGTGCTGGCCCGCGACATCGCCGAGCGGATGCGGACGGTGCCGTCACTCGCACGCTTCGTACGCAGCGACCTGCCCCCCTTCGATCCGGCCCGGCCGCCCGCGCCGGAGCGTTTCCGATTGGCGGCGAGCACGATGCACAGCACCGAACGACCGGCGGGGAACTGATGATGACGCTCGACCGACGCACCCTGATCGCCGCTGGCCTGTCGCTCGCCGCGACGCCGCGCCTTGCCATGGCCGCCCCTGCAGCCAGCCGTTTTCCGATCTGGCCCGCCACGCCGCCGGGTATGCCGAGCCCGCCGGTGACGGACGCTTTCGTGCTGCGCTCGCCCGACGGACCGGCCGACAATATCGCCTGGCCGCATGTCGCGACGCCGATGCTCACCGTCTGCCCGGCCGCCAAGCCGACCGGGGCGGCGATACTGCTGATCCCCGGCGGCGGCTATGCACGGGTCGCGGTGGGGCGAGAGCCGTCCCCGGTCGCGCGCTGGTTCGCAAGCCTGGGTGTCACCGCCTTCGATCTGCTCTACCGATTGCCACATGACGGATGGGCGGCAGGCCCCGACGCGCCGTTGCAGGATGCCCAGCGCGCGCTACGTGTGATCCGGGCACGGGCTGCGGAATGGGGTATCGACCCGACCAACGTCGCGGCGATGGGCTTTTCGGCCGGGGGGCATCTGGCAGCGCGGCTCGCCGCCCGCTCGGCGCTTAAGACCTATGAGCCGGTGGACGCGGCGGACCGCCAGCCCATAACGCTCAAGACGGTCGGCCTGCTCTTCCCGGTTATCACCATGACGCAGAGCTTCGCGCACGGCCAGTCGAAGCGCGAACTGCTCGGCCGCAATGCCGATGCCGCACGCGCTGCCCGCTATTCGGCCGAACTGAACCTGCCCGCCGACATGCCGCCGACCTTCCTCGGCCATGCCGCCGACGACCCGGTGGTGCCCGTCGCCAACAGCATCGCGATGTTCCAGGCGGTCCACGCTCTGCCGCGTCCGGCCGAATTGCACATCGTCGAAAGCGGCGGTCACGGCCCCCGCCTGATCGAGGCGGACGGCCGCCCCCATCCCTGGCTCGCCCGCTTCGCAACCTTTGCCCATCGCCACGGCCTGAACATCCCCGGAGACGACGCATGACCCAGCCCATCGCCTTTCGCATGATGCTGAAGCCCGGCATGGCAGCGGAATATCGCCGCCGCCACGACGCCATCTGGCCCGAGTTGGCAGAGGCACTGCGCGAGGCTGGCATCTACGATTATTCGATCTTCCTCGACGAAGAAACGAATGCATTGTTCGCCGTCCTGCGTCTCCACCCCGACGACAAGCGTGAAGACCTGCCCGGCAAGCCGGTCATGCAGCGCTGGTGGGATTACATGGCCGACCTGATGGAGGTGCAGCCCGGCAATCGTCCGGTCGAGGCGCCGCTGACGCCGATGTTCCACTTCGCATGAGCCTTGCCGCCGCCCTGTTGCTGGCGAATGCGGCGACGGTGCAGGTCGCGCCGCCGCCGCAACGCGTCACCTTCGACCGCTACTCGCTGCGCATCGACGGCAAGCCGACTTTGATCTGGTCGAGCGAGTTCCACCCGTTCCGCCTGCCCTCGCCCGATCTGTGGCGCGACATCCTGCAGAAGATGAAGGCGAGCGGCTTCAACACCGTCGCCATCTATATCGACTGGGGCTTCCACAGCCCGAAAAAGGGCGTGTACGATTTCAGCGGCATCCGCGACATCGACCGGCTGCTGACCATGGCGCAGGAGGAAGGGCTTTACGTCATCACCCGCGCCGGGCCCTATGTGAATGCGGAGCTGTCGCGCGGCGGCTTTCCAGGGTGGCTGGTCAATCAACCGGGCAAGGCGCGCACCGACGATCCCGAATATCTCGCCGCAGCGGACGAATGGCTCGACCGGATCAACCCGATCATCGCGCGCCATCAACTGGGGCGCGGCGGCAGCGTCATCCTCCACCAGATCGAGAACGAACTGGCACTGACCACGCCTGCCCAGAGCCGCTACATGCAGCATCTGTACGACAAGGCCCGCGCCGACGGCATCACCGTGCCGATGTTCCACAACGATCAGGGCCGCAACGGGTACTGGGTGCCGAAGAGTTCGAACGTCCCGCTGACCGTACCGGGGCCGCAGCAACTCTACGCGTTCGACGGCTATCCCGGCGGCGTCTGCGGCGTGGACAACAAGCCGACCAAGGGCGCCCCCGCCCCCGATTGGGGCCTGTACGGGCCGGGCGGGGCGAAAGGCGGCGCCAGCGCCTCTCCGCATACGCCCGGCTTCATCGCGGAGTTCGGCGGCGGCTGGTTCGACTATTGGGGGTCGAACGGCATGTATCCGTGCAACGCGATCCAGCGCGGCAGCGGATATCAGCGCGTCTTCTACGGCACCAACATCGCCAACGGCATCGCCATCCAGAGCATCTATATGGGCTATGGCGGCACCAGCTGGGGCTGGTTGCCCGCGCCCGTCGTCTACACCTCCTATGATTATGGCTCGGCGATCGACGAGGCACGTAATTTGCGGCCCAAGGCGCTGGAGCTGAAGCAGATCGGCCAGTTCCTCGCCGCCGTGCCCGACCTCGCCCGCCTGGAGAAAGCCCCGCCCGTCGCCATCACCGGCAGCGACGCGGTGCAGGTCTATCACGACCGCAATCCCGATACCGATGCGCGCCTGCTGTTCGTCGCACCCAAACCGTCCAACGCGACCGGCGACGCACGCTTCACCATCGCCGCCGACCTGCCCGACGGGCGCTACAGCTTCGCCAGCGAACTGCACGGTCGCGATGCCAAGCTGCTGGTCGCGGGAGTGAACCTCGAACGCCAGCGGCTGGTTTATTCCACGTCCGAACTCCAGACGACGATCCGTCACGGCGCGGAGGACATCGCGCTGTTCTACGGCCGCGAAAGCGAGCCGGGCGAAACGGTGCTTCGCTATACGAGCGCACCCAAGGTGACGGTGATCGATGGCCAGGTCGCGAGCGCGTTCGATGCAGCCAAAGGCGACCTGCGTCTGACCTACACGCATCAGGGCCTCGCCCGCGTACGGATCGAGGGCGGTGGGCGTGCGCCGCTGCTGCTCCTGATCGGCGACGTGGCGGCGGGGCAAAGCTTCTTCCGGCAGGACGGCCTGCTGGAGCGCGGCCCCGCGCTCGTTCGTCACGCGACGGTACGCGGCGCCACGCTCGACCTGACCGGCGATACCGAAACCGCAGCGCCGCTCGAAGTCTGGGGCCCAGTGCGCGCGATCCGCTGGAACGGACAGGCGATCCCGGTCATCCGTTCGGCCAGCGACAGCCTGATCGCCAAGCGCGCCCTACCCGCGCCGCAAGCCCTGACCCTGCCGGACCTGAATGCCGCGACATGGCGCTATGCCGAGGGATCGCCCGAGGCCTGGCCCGACTTCGACGATTCCGCCTGGGCCGTCGCAGGCTCGGCGCGCAACGTCGCCACCATCCGCCCGCCGACCGGCCAGCCCAATCTCGGCGCGGATGCTTATGGCTTCCACGACGGCGACGTCTGGTATCGCGGCCGCTTCTCCGGCTCTGCGGAAGCGCAGACGGTGACCGTCCACTATGGCGCGGGCGGCGCCGGGATGCTACAACTCTTCCTCGACGGAAAGCTGGTCGGCCAGCATGAGCTGGCGGGCGGCCTGCCGCGTCCGATCACCACCGGCGTCGCCGAGTTCGCGCTGCCGCCGGAGGCACGGTCGGGCAATCACGTCCTCGCCGCGATGGTGCGGGTGAATGGGCACAATTGGGACCTCGACGTCGACGATGCGCATAAGGAGCCACGCGGACTGATCTCCGTCTCGCTGGCGCGGCCCGGCGGCGACAGCTTTGCCGTGCCGATCGCGTGGAAGATCCAGGGACGCGCGGGCGGCGAAGACCTGAAGGACATGGCACGCGGCCCGAGCAACAATGGCGGCCTGTATGGCGAGCGCATGGGTTGGACCCTGCCGGGCTTCGCCGACAGCGGGTGGCAAGCTGTAAAGCTGGCGAACGCGAAGCCCTATACCGGCTCCAGCTGGTATCGCACCACCTTCGACCTATCCGTACCCAAGGGCGAAGACGCGACGATCGGCCTCCAGATCGGCGATGCGAAAACCCCGCGCTCGCCCGGCCGTTACCGCGTGCTGATCTTCGTCAACGGCTGGAACATGGGCCAGTTCGTCGCCAATGTCGGGCCGCAGCGCGTGTTTCCGATTCCCGAGGGCATCCTGCACCATCGCGGCCGCAACACGCTGGCGCTGGCCGTCACCAGCGACGGCGCGCCGGGCAACGCCATCGAGCCGGTCCGGCTCGTCCCCCTCCATCATGCGCGCGGCGGCGTCGCGGTTACCGACGTGGCCGCCCCCGCCTATCGCGACCTCTATCCCACCCCTTGATCCTTCGGAGACGTTTCCCGTGGCAGCCCTCAATCACGACATTCCCCGCGCCGAGGTGACGGCGCAGATCGCCAAGCTGATCGACAACCTCGTCAACATCAAGGACGAGACCGGCGAGTTCCTGCTCCGGCTGGAGGACGGCCGGGTGATCGACACCAAGGGGTGGAACGACTGGGAATGGACCCACGGCATCGGCCTGTTCGGCCTCTACCGCTATTGGGAACAGACCGGCGACCAGGCCGCCTGGGACGTGATGCTCAAATGGTTCGAGGACCGCTTCGCCGCGGGCACGCCGACCAAGAACATCAACACCATGTCGCCCTTCCTGACGCTCGCCAACCTGTACGAACATACCGGCGACCAGACCTATCTGCCCTATCTCGACATCTGGGCCGAATGGCTGATGGCCGATGATGGCCTGCCCAAGACCGAGGAAGGCGGCTTCCAGCACATCGTCTTCAACGACGAGAACCCGCAGGAGATGTGGGACGACACGCTGATGATGAGCGTGTTGCCGCTCGCCCGCATCGGCCAGATCCTGGGTCGCCCGCATTATATCGAGGAGGCCAAGCGCCAGTTCCTCATTCACATCAAATATCTGTTCGATCGGCAGACCGGGCTTTGGTATCACGGCTGGACCTTTGACGGCCGCCACAATTTCGCCGGGGCGCTGTGGGCGCGCGGCAATTGCTGGGTCACGATCGCGATCCCCGAGATCATCGAGATGCTCGACCTTCCGCCGGGCGACGCCTTCCGCACCTTCCTGATCGATACGCTGGCCGCGCAGGTGAAGACGCTGGCCGAGCATCAGGACGAAAGCGGCTTGTGGCACACGCTGATCGTCGATCCGACCAGCTATCTGGAAGCGTCGGCTACGGCGGGCTTCGCCTATGGCATCCTGAAGGCGGTCCGGAAGGGCTATCTGCCGCGCCATTACGAGGCGGTCGGGATCAAGGCGATCCGCGCCGTGCTGGCCAATATCGATGACGCGGGCGAGCTGAAGCAGGTCAGTTTCGGCACCGCGATGGGCGACACGATGCAGTTTTACAAGGACATCGCGCTCACCTCGATGCCCTATGGCCAGAGCCTGGCGATCTGCGCGCTCGGCGAATTCCTGCGGACCTATATCTGATGAGCAGCCCCGCCATCGCCCCCGCCCGTCCGGTCCGCTGGTACAATTTCGCCGCCTATGGATCGAACGACATCCTCGGCGCCGGGTCGATGGCGGTCATCAGCACCTGGGTACTGTTCTTCTATACGACCTTTTGCGGCCTGTCGGCGGCGCAGGCGACGCTGATCTTCGGCATCGCCCGCGTGCTGGACGCGGTGGCCAGCCCGACCATCGGCTATATCTCCGATCGCTTCGGCAACACTTGGGCCGGGCGCAAGTTCGGGCGGCGGCGGGCCTTCGTGCTGGCCGCCATTCCGCTCCTGCCCTCCTTCGCGATCATGTGGGTCGCGGGCCAGAGCTTCTGGTATTATCTCGTAACCTATGTCCTGTTCGAGCTGGTCTATGCGCTCGAGATCATCCCGTTCGAGACGCTCGCCGCCGAAATGGCGAGCGATTACCGGACCAAGGCCAAGTTCGCCGGGTGGCGGATCATGTGCGGCCAGATTTCGGCGATCCTCGCCGCGATCCTGCCCGGCCGCCTGATCGAGCATCTCGGCAAGGACTCGCCCGACACCTACCTGTACATGGGTATATTGTTCTCGGCGCTGTTCATGCTCTCGGCGACGATGCTGTATCTGTTCAGCTGGGAACGCCCGCGTTCGGCTGAAAGCATGGCGCTGGCGCGCGAGCAGATGACACCGCTGGCCGCAATCCGCGACCTCTATCGCAACCTGTTCTCGACGCTGCGCATCCGCGCGTTCCGACTGCATCTGGGCATGTATCTGGGCGGTTATATCAGCCAGGACATCTTCAACGCGGCCTTCGCCTATTTCGTGGTCTTCGCGCTCGGCGGCACCACGCTGGCGGTGTCGAACCTGGCGGGGCTGACCTATGCGGTACAGACGGTGGCCGTACTGCTGGCGATCAACTTCGCGCTGCGCGCCTCGCCCGCCCGCGCCTATCGGATCGCGGTCGGCAGCTTTGCGCTCGGCGTGCTGCTGTTCCTCGGCCTGTGGTGGAGCGGACATGGGGCGAACGGCTGGATTTTCGCGCTGCCCGTGGCGTTTGCCGGACTGGGGCGCGGCGCCCTCAACTACATCCCCTGGGCGACCTATAACTACATGGCCGATGTCGACGAGATCGTCACCGGCCGCCGCCGCGAAGGGGCCTTTGCCGGGGTCATGACCTTCGTGCGCAAGATGTCGCAGGCCGCGGCCCTCATCATGGTCGGCCAGATCCTGCAGGCGTCAGGCTTCGTCACCGGTGCCGCCAGCCAGTCGCCGCAGACCATCCATGCGATCGTCATCGTCATGGTCGGCGGAACGCTGGCGCTGCTCGCCTTCGGCCTATGGGTGTCGCTGCGCTTCCGACTCGATCCCGCGTCCCATGCCGTGCTGATGGACGAGATCGAGCGTCTGCGTGCGGGGGAACGCGAACCCGCCAGCCCCCAGACGCGCGCGGTGGTCGAGGATTTGTCGGGCTGGCGCTACGACCAGCTGTGGGGCCGTAACCCGGTCCTCTGACCGGGTTACGTCACGAACCTATTCCGCCTGATCGGACGGCTTGGTCATGCCGAGGTAAAAGCCGGTGTGCGGCGGTTGATTATAGGCGGTGTTCTGCCATGCGATGCCCGCGCGATAGACCGGGTCCTGCAACAGCGTCGTGATACGATGCGTCGTCGGCCAGGGCGTGGTGTAGATGCGCAACTCGCGATTATCGGCGCTGCGCCATACCACCTCCTCGCGCCAGTCGCCGATCAGGTCGGCCTGAAGTGCCGGAGTCGCCTTCGTCCCATTGTTCGACGACGCCCCCTCCGCCACCAGCAGCGGTTCGACCTGGCCCGTCTTCCAGTTCCATTTCGAGATGGTCGTGCCGTCGAGCAGTTCGCGCAGGAGATCGCCGTCCCACCAGATGGCGAAGTTGGTCTGCTTCGGATGCGGTCCGATCGCCTTGCCGTGCACATCGTACAGATCGGGCTGGTTCGCGCCCCATATCTCTTCACCGACATGGCGCGGGTCGATATCGGCCGACAGACCGCGCCCGGTGTCATGCGTCGCAGGCTTGGTCCACAGGATTTCGCCGGTCCGCGCATCAAGCAGGGCCGCGCCGATACCGCCATTATGCGCGATCTGCTCATGCACCCCGAACTTCTCGAGACCCGGCCGCGATGGATCGAGGTCGCCGACATGCATCGCATCGCCGTGATAGAGCGGCTGCGTCCATAGCCCCTTGCCGTCCGCGCTGACCGCCATCGAGCCATAGATCACCTCGTCGCGCCCATCGCCGTTCACATCAGCGATGCTGAGCTGGTGATTGCCTCGATCCACATAGTCCTGGTTTCCCGGCTGATCTGTGTCGAACAGCCAGCGCTCGGTCAGCTTGCCGTTCCGATAGTCCCAGGCGGCAATCGCGGTGCGCGCATAATAGCCGCGCCCGAAGATCATACTCGGATGCCGCCCGTCGAGATAGGCGACGCCCGCCAGGAAGCGGTCGACCCGGTTGCCATAGGCATCACCCCACAGCTTCGCCATCTGTGCAAAGCCCGGATCATTGCGGGGCCCGCGCGGCGGATCATAGGGTGCGGTCGCCAGCGCGCGGCCGGACAAACCGTCGAACACCGTCAGATATTCCGGCCCGGTCAGGATACGCCCGGCCAGTTTGGCGACCATCCGCCCATCGGCGGTCACATGCGCGCCGGTCTTATCGGCCTGCGGCACCTCTCCGCCATGTTCGCGCCAGTCCGCCTTCGCATCACCGATGACCTGGCCGGTGCCGTCGACCGTGCCATCGGCGGTCTTCATCGCCACCTCAGCGCGCCCGTCGCCATCGAAATCCTGCACGAGGAACTGGGTATAATGCGCACCGGCGCGAATATTGCGTCCCAGGTCGATCCGCCACAACCGCTTACCCGCTAGCGTATAACCATCGATATAGACCGGCCCGGTATAGCCGCCCTGGCTGTTGTCATGCGCGTTCGTCGGCTCCCATTTCAACACCAAGTCGGGCTGGCCATCACCATCCAGGTCGCCCATGCTCGCATCATTCGCCGTATAGCTGTAAGGCTCGCCATCCGGGGTGACCCCGCCCGGTGGCGGATCGAGCGGAATCGACAGATAGCCCTTGGCCCATACCGGCACGGCCGGTGTCATCGCGCCATCGGCACCCGGCACGGTCATGCGCACCGCATAACGACTGGCGATCGTACCCGCCCGGTCATGGAAATTCGTCGACCCCGTCACCGGGGCGGTCGTGATCCGACGCCCGTCGCGATAGACCTCGAACCCGACGCCCTTGGGATCGGAGGACAGGGAGCGCCAGTCGATCAAGACTCCGCCGCCCTCTGCCGGAACCGCGACAACGCCGCGATTGAGCCGCTCCACCTGCCGGATCGGATCAGGTGCGGCGGCCCCGGCAATACTCGCACTCGCCAGTGCCCATATTGCGACGCCACCCGGCCATGTCCGTCGTCTCATCGCATCCTCTCCCGATCGATCCCGCATATCCGTCATCCGCCTGAGCCGAGCGGTGCTGTGACAAGCATAGCAATGTTCAAAGAAATTCCAATTTATATGATTGCATTCCACATTATGGTTTAATATCCTGCCAGCAAATAAGAGGTTCCGTCGCCGTCGATCCTTGAGGACAGGACGAGCAGGGAACCGTCAGGGAGGATGTCATGATGGTTTTTGCTGCTTTCACAGCTCCGCAATCCGGCGCGCGCGCCATCTTGCGCACCTCCGCCTGGAGCGTTCTGGCGCTCGGATTGATCGCAGGCAGTCCCGTCCAGGCGCAGCAGGCGCCGTCATCGCCCAAAGCGACGCCAGAGACGACCGGGCAGGACATCGACGACAAGCTGGCGCAGGATATCGTGGTCGTCGGAACCCGTGCCTCGCTGCAATCCGCGATCGCCCGCAAGCGCGCCGCGAACACGGTCGTCGACTCCATCGTGGCCGACGATATCGCCAGCTTCCCCGACAAGAATGTCGGCGACTCGCTCTCGCGCATTACCGGCGTGCAGTTGACCCGCGACTTCGGCGAGGGGACGCAGGTGTCGATCCGCGGCGTCGAACCCGACCTGAACCGCGTCGAAATCAATGGCCTCAGCCAGGCATCGGCGACCGGCGCCCGCGCGGGCGACTTCCGCGAATTGGCGACCGAACTGGTCAAGTCCATCGACGTCTACAAGGGCTATGCCGTCAATCTGACCGAGGGCGGCCTGGGCGGCACCGTGCTGATCGAAACGCGCAAGCCGCTGGAACTCAAGCAGCCGCTGGCAACCCTCGTAGCCTCCGCACAGCATCTCGACCTGACGCGGGACTGGCGGCCACGCGGGACCGTGGTCCTCGGCACGCCCAAATTCCTGATCGATGGGCTCGGCGTGCTGCTCAACGTCACCTATGACGATAAGACGACGCGTCAGGACTATGCCAGCAATACGGGTTGGAGCCGGCTGGCGGATTTCGATCATTCCGATCAGAAGACGGTCGCCGATCCGCTCTATTCGAACTTCAACAGCTATGCGAGCTGTGCGGGCGTCGGCGGAACGAACGCCAGCAATGCCACTGCGCGTCGCCTGGCATGCGAAACCCAATTCTTCGACTGGGCGCCGAATGGTCCGCGCTATCGCAACCTCGTCCGTCGCGACAAGCGCATTTCCGGCGACCTGACGGTACAATATGAAGTCGCGCACAACTTCCGCGTCTATGCGGAGGCCAATATCAACACGCGCGACCAGCGGCTGTTCGACACCAACTATTCGCTGGACCTCGGCCGGTTCCAGCGGTTCCAGCTCGACCCGCAATTGCCCGCCGGTCTGAACGGCGGCACGTCGCGGCAACAGGTGTTACAGAGCAGCGCGACCGTCGACGCAAATCACGTCGTCACCAGTTACACGACCGCGCTAAACCCGTTGAACCTCGGCACGGCCACCGCACCGACCTATAGCGGCTCCACCAACATCCTGGGCGTCCAGCGGCGCGACTTTCAGTATAATCAGCAATCGCAATATTATGTCGGCGGCTTTGAATGGAATGTCGACCGCGTCAAGGTGAAGGGTCTCATCTCCCACTCCACCGCCAATACGAACGGCGAAACGAACCTTGTCGCGCTCTCGACGGGGATCGCCGGCGTCACGGTGGATACCCGCAATGCCCTTGGCATCCCGGTCTTCAGCTATCCCGGCGGGCTTAATCCCGGCGATCCCAGCATCTATACCAACTTCACCCGTCCGGGTAACTCGCTGGGCATCGCGGGGCCGTCGGTGCAATATCGTCCGACCTATACCGGCAATAGCGAAGACCAGCTCAAGCTCGATGTCGACTGGTTGGTCGAGCAGGGGCCGTTGAAGAGCATCCAATATGGCGGTCAGTTCCGCAGCCAAGACTATATCCTGTACAACGGCGGAGGATCGCGCATCCTGTCGGGCGGCGGTACGGCCAACCCGGTCTATCAGACCGCCGCCAATGTTTCCTACACCACCAACATCGTTCCGACGGTGACGGCACGGTCGACGCCGACCGGAAACGGAACGTACACCAATCAAATGACCGCTGCGGAATATGCGGCATTGCTAAACGCGCTGGGCACGACCAGCGGCGGCGCGCCCCTGTTCACCGGGCTGCGGGGCGCGCCCGCCAATATCCCGAGCCGCCTTGCCTTCGCCAACTTCAATTCGTCGCTCCTCGGCCAATATTATGACCTGTCCGGGTTCGATCACGATCTGCTGTTCGCGGCCAACGGCTTGCCCCAGATCCCGCAGGCCAAGATTTCAGAGACGATCGCCTCGGGCTATCTGATGGGCAACCTCGACACGCAGGTGTTCGGCATGCACCTGACCGGCAATGCCGGTGTTCGCTACACCTATACGCGCGATACCGGGACCGGGACGAACATCAGCCGCGTGACGCGGAACAAGGCGGGGGGCGGAACGGAGACGGTGACGCTGGCCGCGCAACAGCTGTCGCTGAGCAACAGTTACCACGACATCCTGCCCGCCTTCAACGCAGCGCTGGAAATCACGCCCGATCTGGTGTTCCGCGCCAACTGGGCCAAGAACCTGGCGCGGCCCAAGCCGCTCGATCTCGTGCCCAACATCAATTGCCTGGATGATGCGACGATCGCCTCGGCCAACGATGTCTGTTCGGCGGGCAATCCGAACCTGGTGCCCTATCGCGCCGATGCGTGGGAGGTGAACCTGGCCTGGTATCCCAATCGCGACACGCTGGTCAGCATCGGTTACTATAAGAAGTACGAGAAGAGCTTCGTGGTTCCCAACGTGACGCGAAGCAATGTCGACCTGTTCCGGGACGGTGTCCTCTACACCGTGCGTCAGCCGATCAACGGCTTTGGCGCGTTGCTCGACGGAATCGAGGTGAATGCGCAGACCGCCCTCACCTTCCTGCCCAAGCCGTTCGACGGCCTCGGCATTTCGGGCAATGCGACCTTCGCCCGCGCGATCCGTACCAACCTGACGAACACCGCCACCGGCCAGCCGCTCGACGAATATCCTGGCCTGTCCAAATGGACGTACAATGCCAGCATCTTCTACGACAAGGATTGGCTGAACGCCCGCCTCAGCTACAATTACCGATCGGACTGGCTGGTGACGGTGGCCGATTCCACCAATGGCAACAACCCGGTCTATCGCCAGGGCGAAGGCTATCTCGACGGAAAGATCACCTTCCGCTTTCCACAGTGGCATTACAGCCTGTTCATGGAAATGCAGAACATCAACAAGGCCTATTCCCGCAGCTACATCAAGAACATCGGCACCTTGGAAGTATATTATCCCGGTCAGCGTTTCTTCGCCGGGTTCCAGCTCAAATTCTGATGAAGGGGGCCGGATCGGCTATGATCCGGCCCTGTTTCCAGGCTGTAGGCGGGTAAACCGCAGGTTCCGGACGCGCAGATGGCTCCGCGTCGTGCGCAGGCCGAACCAGCCGCTTCGATAGGGTGCCGCATCGTCGAGCGTGAAGAGCCGGTGCCCATCGCGTTCGACCGCGATCTCCCGCCCACGCGCGATCAGGCGGATATGGGTCCAGCGATTGGGCACCAGCATCGCCGCCGGATCGCTTCGGTCATGCTGGGGCAAGAGCGGCCGGTCGCCTGCGCGACCGACATAACGGCGCATTCGCGTGGTCGTGTTCCGGTTGCCGCCGATCCCGACATAATAGGTCTGTAGCATGTCATAGCTGGCAAAGGCGCCGTCCCGCGGCCGGGCCAGTACCGACCCGTCGGCGACCAGGGGATCGCGCGCCATCCAGAAGGCGTTGACATCGCTGACCGCATCATACGCCCCGCCCGCCTGCACGGCCATCACATCATAGTCGATCGCAACCGGCCCGTTCAGCGGACGTCGATACCACAGGGTCACGCCATCGGCCGCGTCGATATCGAGGACGCCTTTCCGCGCGGTGATCTGCGCACCGGGTTCCGCCTCGATCTGCCAGCGGGACAGGTCGTCATGCCGAAACGCATCCGCCCGCCACGACGCTGACGAAGGCGCGGGCGCCGCCAGCATCGCAAGCGCCAGCGCGACACGGATCACGCCCCCTCACCATCCAGCAGCGGCGCGAGCAGCACCAGATTGGCGGTCATCGCCAGGCCCCATTGCGCCGCAGCGTTGGTCGAGATGTCCGGCAATTCGTCGACGGGCTTCAGCACCGCGGGCGGCAGGATCTTGCGACCGCTGTCGCGACGATAGGCTCCGGGTCGATCGTCCGGCCCGATAAACTCGGCCCAGGCGCGTTTGGCGAGGGCCGGATCGTGGCGCTGGACGGCGGCATAGGCGGTGAAGCGCGAATGCGCCTGGGTCAGCCCACGCCCCCTGCCCGCATCGCCCGTCTTGGCACGGAAGGCAGCTTGGGGTGCGTTGTAAAAGGCGCAATAGTCCAGCCACGTCTCCCGGTAGGCGGGTACGTTCACCAGATCGAGCAGTTCGGCCATCGTCTCGAATATGCCGAACACCCCGTTCAGATGGCTCACGCTGACCCGGTCGCCTTGCCCAACGAACCGACCGGAGGCGAGATCGAACGGCGCGCCGCCCGCGAACCATTGTTTCGGCAAGGCCGCCAGCGACTCCATCCCCGCCACGATCCGGTCGCGCCAATGGGTATCGCGCGTGCGCTCCCACTCGGTCATCCAGGCCGCGACCAGCGGCCCCCAGACCGTTCCGAACTGGACGAAGACCTGCCCCGGCGGCAACGGCTTGTCGGCAAGGACCGCCCCGGTCCCGCCGGGCGGCGCAGCACCGCCTATGCGTGCCGTGACCTTGCGCCCGATCTCGACGTTACGCAGCGTCTGATCGCAGTCGATCAGCGCATGCATCAGGTCGCCGCACCGCTCGTCGGCCGCGATATAATAGAAGATACGCTTGAACGCCGCATTCGAGATGCGCGGCTGCTTGGAACTGTCCCCCCAATGCTGCACCCCATGGCGCGTGCCGAAGCCCTTGAAGCGACCGAGATGATAGACATCGACCTCGCTCGTATGGCGGGTCATGGCCTCCGCCATACGGAATATATCGCCACGGCCGGTGCGCAGATAGGCGTACCAGAGCCACAAATCGGTCGACAATTCGCTATTGTCCCAGGCGAAGCCGCCAATGTCGTAGCGCCAGACATGCCGATCCTCGTCATAACTGTGCATGACGTCGCCATAGTTCCAGAAGCCGTACCAGCGACGCTGATCGACCTGGCCCAGATAGAAGTCCAGCTCGCGCGTCGCCCGCGCCTCGACCGATCCGCGCAGACCAGGGCCAGCGGGTGCGGCAGGCCCCCAGATGCCGAATATCCCGGCGGCATGGATGGCGGCATTGGCGGGGACGATACGGGGCGGCGCGACGACCTGCTCCGCCATCTGGACCAGTCGTTCGCGCGGCGGTGTCGCCGGCAGGGCCCAGAGCCGAAACTCGGTCGTGCGGGCGATCCCGGTCGCCTCGCCCCAACCCGGCTCGAAATCCTCATAGGTGATATCGAGGCCGAGATTCTGATGGGCGTAATCCGCCATGCCCATGGTGCTGTGATAGAAGCGCAAATCCATCGCCGGGGCATCGGGCGCATGATACCACAGGCTGAAGCGCGCCGTCTCGCCGGTCGCCCCGGCGACGTCGAGGCCGACCGGGCAACGCTGCCAGAAATCCTGCATGGCGAAGGCGACACCCCCGCTCACGCCACCGATATAGCCCAAGCCCGCCGCACGCCCGCCGCCATCGACGTCGATCCAGCCATGGCCCGACCCTGTCCGTTTGGTGATCGCAAAGCCATCGGCATTGGGCTGGCGCAGGCGGAAATCGCCCCATGCGGGGATATAGCTCAGCTTGTCCCGCACGGCGGGCGCCATGGCGTCCAGCGGCGGCACCGCAACGCCATCGATCTGCGCCTGGCGGAACGCCTTGCCGGGATCACGGCGCAGGCCGGTCAGCGGCCGGACGGCCTCCGCCCATAGCCCCCCATTCTGCCCGACGAAGCGCACATGCCGGTCCAGCAGGCTATCCTGCATCGGCACATCACCCTGCAGTCCCAATCCGCGAATGAAGCGGTGTGCCGGATCGCCGTCGAACACCAGGCTGTGCACGATACGGACCGATGCCGATCCCGCGTGGAAATAGAGGCGAAGTGAAAAGGGCAGCCATTGCTCCCCTTCCCCCTCATGCCCGCCCTCGACCCGGACGACGGCGCGGATCGGCCCGCTCTGTTCGACGGTCACGCGCTCGATCCGTCCGGCATAGCGAAGCAAGCGGGTCGGGTCCGTGGCGTCGGCATCGTCCTCCGAACGATCGAGCGCCGTCGCGACCAGCCCGACATCGCGCAGGACGGCCCTTCCCCCCGTCACCGCCTGGCGGATGATGGCCGATCCCTGCCGCCCGATCGTCCAGACGGTATCGCCGGCCGTGACGGTGATCGCATCGGGCGCTTCGCGGACCTGTACGACACCGGCGGGCGGCATGCCGCGCCCGGCCTCGACCGCCAGTTCGGACGCCAGCCCCCCATTAGCGGGCACGGCATGGCCGGTCCATTTGACAGACCCATCCGGCCACCAAGCGAGTGGCCAGCTCTGAACCGCCTGCGCCGCGCCGCCGCCGCTCAGGCGATACTCGCGCGCCATCCGCGTGCCCCGCGGCCAGGGCTGGCCCCATGTCATCCCTTCATGGTGTTGGGGCGGCATGTCATCGAGCCAATGCGCCGTTCCCGGTGGTGCCGATTGGCGCGCTGCCGCCATGCCCGACGAGGCGGCCCCGGCTGTTCGCGACGGCATCAGCATCGCGGCCGAACTCGACATCAGGAATGTCCTGCGGCTCCAAACAGACATCCGCGTCACCTCCGCATTATGGAATATTAATTCACAATATGAGAGTTGCGCCAATGGGTCAAAGCCTTCCGAGACCCTTGAGCAGGGGTCTTGGGTTTTCAGTGATTGGGTAGGATCAGAACGAGGCTTTGGTCGATCAAGGCACTTGGACGGGCCGGTTGCGCAATGTCTCGGGGCGTATCAGCCGATATCGGTGTCCCGGCCACCCATCAATCTTCCGACCGAATCGGCTTTTTCAACTATGCCTCGTGAGCAATTCCGGGAAAACATGTCAAGAATTGATAGCGATATCATCTCTGCTATCGATACGATCTGGAAGCGCATCGACGAATATTTACACGCGCCCCCAAGGCGCATTCATGACGATTTTGTCATATATTCAACGCGATAAATGAAATTCCATATTTTGGAATATTTCACCGCATATTGACACGAATGTCACTTGCCATTTTAGAGTTGTCCCAGGCTTTCGGGAGCTGCCCATAGGCACCCCAAAGCCAATGTCGGGGGGACCGACGAAACAGGGAGGGGATAGCATGGCGATTCATCGTCGTGGCGGAGCTTTGTCCGCTGGCACGCTCGCACTTTTGATCTCGACAAATCTTACGAGCATCGCAGCGGCGCAGTCCGTTCCGGGCGCATCTGCCGATGCCAACGCCAAGAAGGTTTCGGTCAAGGACAGGAACGATCGAGATACCGAACTCCAGAATGCCGAGATTATCGTCACGGGGTCGCGGGCCAGCCAACAGACCGCCAACCAGCGGAAGAAGAACGCCAAGACGGCCACCGACTCGCTGGTCGCCGACGATATCGGCTCCTTCCCCGACCGCAACGTCAACGAGGCCATCTCCCGCCTGCCTGGCGTCGCGCTGGACCGCAACGATTTCGGTGAAGGCGAAAGCATCGCCATTCGCGGCAACGGCCCCGATCTGACCCGCGTCGAACTGGATGGCATCGGCGTCCAGGGCTCCGGTGGTTTGGGCGCCAGTCGCGGCGCGGACATGCGCGAATTGCCCGCCGAACTCATCAAGAGCGTCGACGTGGTCAAGGGGTCGACCGCCGACATGACCGAAGGGTCACTAGGCGGCGGCGTTCAGATCAAGACGCGCTCGGGCCTCGATTTCAAGAAACCCTATTTCACGCTGCGCGGCGGCGCGCAGATGAACTCGATCGGGAAGACATGGACGCCGGACGTCAGCGGCGTCGCCGGTGGCCGGTTCCTGGACGGCCGGATCGGCGCGATCGTCAGTGGCTCCTATACCGATGTCCAGAATATCGGCCACACCCAGGAAAACACGGTCAGTTCCAACCGCAACTATGCGCGTCTATACGATTTCGACCAGTCGCCGGAAAAGACGTTCACCTATAACCCTGCCACGCTGAGCGGCGACCTGACGGACATTCCGTTTTCAAACAGCCTGGAAACGCCGCGCAGCCTGATTACGAAATCGGCCGGGGCCCAGTCCAAGGCCGAGTGTCTGACGTTGTTCCCGTACAATCCGACGGCCAACCGCAATCAACGATCGCAGCGCATATTGGAACAGCAGAGCTGTCTCAACCAGTGGAACGACGCCACGCCCAGCCTCATTCGCAACATCATGAAGACGCAGCGGGAGAAGCGCTTCGCGTTCGATGCCCGGCTGGACTTCAGGATCAACGACCGGCTGACATTCTATACCAAGGGGACCGTCGCCAACCGCACCGTCCATGACCAGTTCCGCACCCGGAGCCCGTTGACGCTGTTCTTCGCCAACCCGACGGGGAGTTTCGTCGACACGACCACCGGCTATCCTCGGCAGCGCACTTTGTCGTCGAACGCACCGGCGGGTTTTGCCCTGTTCGATCCGCAATATGGCCTGAACAATATCAATGGCAATGCGACGGTCGGCAACGTCTTGAACGTCGTGCCGGACAGCGTCGTCGTCGACGACAAGCACAACGTCACCAAGATGACGCTGACCAACAATTCGGTGAACATCGATCAGATCGAGAACACGATCGATGTGAAGACCAAATATTTCCAGGCCGGGACCGAATTCCGCGGCGAACTGGTCGATATCGACGCGATGGCCGGTCTGACCACGACCAGCAGCAGCCGGACCAACCTACGCACCTCGCGCGCCTATACCTATGGCGATGCGACGATCGCCCTGCAGCCCAACGGGCTATGGGATATCCAGTTGCCCGCCGATTACGACGACAGCGACCCGAACAATTTCGTCCAGCTCAGCGCGCCGCGCTGCATCGGCTCGGGCCGGGCGCCCAGTTGCATCGGCCAGAACGCCGTCGCAGCATCGATCAACGGACCGGCGACGCCCGCCTATACCGTCGGACAGATGCCGCTGACCACGCCGAGCTTCGGGATGACCTTCCGCCCCAGCCTCAGCGAAGCGGAAGAGCGGATCGGCAAGATCGACATTACCTACCGCATCGACAGCTTCATGTCGTTCATCACGCGCGTCAAATATGGCGCGATGTACCGCAACAACCGGATCGATTTCTGGGGCGGCGGCGGATATTCTCCGGTGGGTGCCAAGGGCACCTTCGGGCAGCCGGACTATGATCCGGGCGTGGTCGTACCGACCGCCAATGTCACCAGCCTGTTGCGGGCATGCCAACCGACGACGGGATCGCAGGCCGCAGGCGGATTGTCCTGCAGCTATGGCTATGTTCCCTATACCAATCCGGCAAACGTCCGCTCGGGTATCGAGACCGTCACGCCCGACCAGCTCCGCGCGCTGTTCGCCAGTTCGGTTGAGCAGCCGGACTCCCAGTATTTCGGCAGCATGCCCAATCGGGGCAATCTGCCCTCGTCCTGGCGCGGCATCCTCAGCGACAAGCTGATCCGTGCCACCGGCGCCGGGCAGTTCGCCAATTTCGACTGCCTGAAACAGTGCGAAGGCAGCGACGGCAAGATGTACGACCAGCCGGTCACGCGTACCAACGAAACGATCATCAACCTGTACGGCATGTTCGACTATGCGCAGAAGCTGCCATGGGGCTTCGAGGTCGACGGCAATGTCGGCCTGCGCAGCATCTATGCGCGGGTCAAGGGATCGGGCTTGCTGACGCTGAACGTCATTCGCATAACGCCGTCCTTCAACCCGGCCGATCCCAACGCCTCGGCAGGCATCACGACACAGGTGTTTCAGCAGAACACGACCGCCAAGGCATCGACCTGGGACTGGTTGCCGACCGGCAATATCAACCTGTGGGCTTTCAACCGGACCCTGGTGCTGCGCGCCTATGTCGGCAAGACGGTCGCGCGTCCCCGGCCTGACCAGCTGCTGGCGGCGGGCACCTGCACCATCGACGAACGCGTGACGCTGGACCTTGACGGAGATGGTGACGATCCCTTTGGCTGCCCCGGCCGCGTGGGCAATCCGGGGCTGGCGTCGTTCACGGCCTGGAACCACAATTACAGCGTGGAATGGTATCCGAACCGCGACACCGTTCTGGCGGCCACCTATGGCAAGCTCGACGTCAAGATCGGCGGTGGCATCGGTGTCAACCGCACCGGACGTCCCTTTACAGGCAGCACACAGGTCGATCCGGTCACCGGCAAGCCGATCGCCGACCTCGATTTCAACTATCCCACCTGGCAGAACGGCCCTGGGTTCAAGCGCGGCATCTGGGAATTCTCGGCCAAGACCGCCTTCACTTTCCTGCCCTGGTTCCTGCGGTACACCGGCGCCGATGCCAACCTGTCGCTATTGTCATCCAGCGACTCCGGAACGCAGGACCCAACGACCGGCGATTACATGCCACCCCTCAACGAGTCGCGCTACTATATCAACTCGTCGCTATGGTATGACGACGGCAAGCTCAACATGCGCATCGCCTATCAAAAGCGCAGCTCGGTCTTCCGCTGCATCACGCCGTGCGGAGGGAACACCGGCGACATCAACTATCCCGGCGACAACTGGACCAATGTCCGCCTGGTCAGCCCCGGCTATAACCCCGGCTTGCCCCAGTTCAAGGACCAGACCCAGTTCATCGACGTCAAGGTCGCCTACAACTTCACCCGTGGGTTCCAGCTCTATGCCGAAGGCCGCAACATGACGGGTGAGGTCCAGACGCTTTCAACCGGGCAGTACCAGACCTTCGGAGACGGCAGGCCCAAGATCATGCAGCTCGCCTATGGCGGTCGCCGCTTCCTGATCGGCGGGCGGCTCTTACTGGGCCAGGGCGGGCGGCGCGCACGATAATCGTGCAGGGACGTGCCGCACCTGCCTTCACCAAGAGGCAACGGCACGCCCTTTCATTTGAAGCGGACGAGCTGCCTAGATGTCTGGTCCCGGCGATTGATGGCGCATTATCGGCTCCGGCCTGGAAGGATGCGCTATGGGACCGATCTGATTGCCGAGCGTGGCAAGCCGAAGATGATCGTCAGCGACAACGGGACCGAACTGACGTCCAACGCGGCGCTCGCCTGCTCCGGCGATGCCGGCATCGAGTGGCATTACATCGCGCCGGGGAAGCCGACGCAGAACGGGTTTGTCGAAAGCTTCGACGGTCGCATGCGCGACGAACTTCTAAACGAGACGCTGTTTTTCACGGTTCGCCAGGCCCGCTCGATCCTGGCGCGCTGGGTCGACGACTACAACACCGAGCGGCCACACTCCTCGCCCGGCTACGCTACGCCGGCCGCATTCGCTGCCGGGTTCGAACAGCAACGGGCGGGGTTAACCCCGCCCGTTGCTTCACCTGCGCTTATGCGCGACCACACCGGTCGGTCTCTCGTTGTCGCTCGATGAAAGACCGGGGTCACGTCAGACCGAGCGGTACGCGGGCAGGCCGCATCGATCCTGTCACGGCTACCGAGAGCGTGACGATCTATCCGGATGAGCGGGATTGCCCTGCGGCGGAGGTGATGGCCAGCGTGGTGGCTTTGGTGGGGCATGCCACAAACGGCAACGCCGCCCGTTGGGGCGGCGTGAGCGGTTTCGATAGGAATGGTTGCGGGGGCAGGATTTGAACCTGCGGCCTTCAGGTTATGAGCCTGACGAGCTACCGGGCTGCTCCACCCCGCGCCAAGAAGGTAAGGTGGTGGACAAGTGAATGGGTTTTTGTTGTGTTCGCGGACTGTAATGCCTGGCGACGCCCTACTCTTCCACTGCTTGAGCAGTAGTACCATTGGCGCAGTCGGGTTTCACGGCCGAGTTCGGGATGGGATCGGGTGGGACACCGACGCTATGGCCACCAGGCAATAGAGTCCGCGAA